>JBBCFY010000004.1:0-56367 GCA_037200465.1 Candidatus Saccharimonadota bacterium
ATGTATTTGGGGATTGATACTGGGGGGACCAAAACGCTGGCGTGCGTGCTGGATAGTCACGGCGTGATTGTCGAGAGCAAGAAATTCCCCACCCCTCAAACGTACGAAGAGTATCTGGTCGAACTCAAAAAGGCCGTTAAAGGTTTTAAGCATCAGGAATTCTTGGCTGGTGGCGTCGCTATGCCGGGTAAAATCGATCGCAAGCATGGTCGAGTCATTAAATTCGGCAATTTAAAGTGGCAGAATGATCCGGTGCAGCACGATCTGGAGAAAGCCTTCCACTGCCCGTTTGTGATCGAAAACGACGCCAAGCTCGGCGCCTTGTCAGAGGCGATGTTGCTGAGAGACAAGTACAATAAAGTGCTGTACGTCACCGTCAGTACCGGTATCGGTATCGGCCTGATTGCTGGCGGCAAGATCGATACCAGTGTCGGTGACGGCGGCGGCCGGGCGCTGCTACTCGAACACCGCGGCAAACTGACGCCGTGGGAAGATTTCGCCGGCGGCAAGGCTATCGTGGCGCGCTACAAAAAACGTGCCGCTGAAATCACCGATCCCGACACCTGGGAAGCCATCTGTCGTGACCTTGCCAAAGGCCTCATCCAACTCATCGCCATCGCCGAGCCAGACGTCATCGTCATCGGCGGTAGTGTCGGCACTTACTTCGATCGCTATGGCAAAATCTTGGCCGACGAGCTCAAACACTATCATTTACCGATGCTAAGCTTGCCCGATTTGCGCCAAGCCCAGCGACCCGAAGAAGCCGTCGTTTATGGCTGTTTCGATTTAGCCAAGCAACATTTCCCGCATGCAAGCGCTCATTAAACGACTGCGGACTGAATTTCCTGACCTGCAGTTCGTGGCTGGTCAGCAGTTCTATTGGTCGCCAGCAACGGGTGAAATTTTCTACAAAACCGGGGCCGATTCGGAAACAGCCCGTTGGTCACTACTGCACGAAACCGGCCATGCCCTACTGAGCCACCAAACCTACCAGGCCGATTTCGAATTATTACAACTCGAGATCGCCGCCTGGGACCGCGCCCGCGACCTCGCCACTTCGCTCGACATCAGTATCGACGAAGACCACATCCAGGGACTGCCTCGACACCTACCGCGACTGGCTGCACAAGCGCAGCATCTGTCCGACCTGCGCCACCAAATGCCTGCAGAGTGACGACTTCAAGCACTATCGGTGCTTTAACTGCCACACCACTTGGCGCGTCTCGACCAACCGTTTCGCTCGGGCCTATCGCAGCACTCAAAAAGCCCCGCAACACAGTACTTTCCTTCTGCATATTGCGTAGGCTATACTGCCGACATGGACACGCTTCAAGCGAGAAAAGAAAAAACCCTGCAACCTCTTGATCCCAATCTGAAATATGAGCCAGCGCTACAACCCGTTGAAGCACAGATTGCCGCCAAGACCGAGCCGCCCAAACCTCAATCTGCCACACCAACATCTCTGGACATACCAATAATCACCGTTCACTGGTGGAAGGTAGCTTTTATTGGCATTACCATGCCGCTCAGAGCTTTTTTGTTCTACATGATAGTCGGGGGGATTGCCGCCGGCCTGTTTGCGACGGCTTTCCCATTATTATTACTGCTACTTATTCTTGGCTTCGGCTTAGTCCATCGCCGCGCTACCAGCACTCGCCATCCTGTCCGCTATCTACTTTTCAGCCAAAAAAACTGGATGACATATTTATACCCGAGAGCCTGCTACTGTCCAGCTGTGCCGCCGTCTTTACATTCGCCACCATCTACTGGCTCCGTTACGGGATTAATTTCTGGAACCCAACTCGCACCTCTGAACCCTGGAGCGTGGCCTTCACTATAGCCCTGCCGTTTGCGCTGCCAATGCTGAGCCTGCTCGTCTTTACCTTTTTACTAACCTACCGTGGCTTTTACCGAATCCCCGAAACACTACGTTGTACTATCATCATGCTGCTGGCAGCGCTGCCGGCTTTATTCGGTTTCCTTAAAATATAAATCTCCGCCCTAAAGCGGAGATTTATTCAACGATCTAATTGAAAATTAGACGGTCTTTTTGGTGCGGCGGCTAATGCGGCCACCCTTGGCGCCAGCGGCGCGAGCCAGTTCACGGTTGGCAAAAAAGCCACCGGTCTTACCGAGCTTGCCACCTTTAGCGCCGATCTTGGCGTAAAAGTCGCTACCGTACTTTGATTTGTTGGTTGCAGCAGCAGCTTTGCCGCCAGCTTTAGTTCCTGCCATGTGAGGCCTCCTTGGTTATAGTCTCTCGAAACAAAAAGGGTCCCCGCTATGTAGACGGAAACCCTCTCTTTCATCTCGAAATTAACCTAATGATATCACGCTATTGGTAATAAGTCAATAAGATTGTGGTTACTATTATCCACCCACCATACATCTTGGACACTTTCACTAAACTAGGAAGGAGTGAAAGTGAGAACAAGAACCATGACTGGAAAACAGCTCCAGGTCTACGGAGCTCGTATCCGTCTGGCCTGGTTTCGCAAGGCCGAGGAACTCGGCACCGTTGTGGCGGCTTGCCGCTACTACGGTATACCACGGAGTGAGTACTACTACTGGCACAAACGGTGGCTTGCCAGCGACAAGCAACTGACGAGCCTGTATGACTTACCGCGGACACCCAAGAGCCACCCGAAAGACGCTGACGAGGAAACAATTAGTCTGGTGTTTCAGTTGCGTTGGGGCAAGGGCTACGGCGAAGATGCTCTAGCGTACGTACTTGGTCGAGACTACGGCATTACCGTCTCTGGCCATGGTGTTGGCAATATCCTGAAACGGGCTGGTGAACTGGAGAAACGCAAAAAGAAGGTACGCACCTGCCGTCAACTCAGTGACCGTCAGTACTACCCTGGTGAGGTTGGGCAGATGGACGTCAAACACTGGAAACGCAAAGGTTACCAGTACGACCTAATCGACTGCGCGACCCGGATTAAGTACAAACGTATCTATCCAGGCTACGACCCACAGACGACGGTGGATTTTCTGGAGCACGCTACCCGCTTCTTTGCACCGGCATTCACTTTTGCGGGCATCCAGACCGACAACGGCACGGAGTTTACGTATGACCACCTGCCACAGGTCAAGCCTGCAACAAAGGCTGCACCCGAGATATGGCTAGAACAGCATGGTATTACCCATCTCCGTATTCCACCGAGCTCACCACATCTCAATGGCAGGATTGAGCGGCCGCACGGTGTCGACAAATACCGCTACAAACGACTCACCACCAACTCACACGAGCTAGTCGAACTCCGTGAGTTCTGCATTGAAGACTGCCTCGATTACAACTTCTACCGGCCGCACAGCATGCTTCGCATGCTGACGCCCGTAGAGTATTTGCAAAGCCTACCCGGCTTTGAACATGCTAACCTAAATACAAGTGTCCTGTATGTTTAGTGGGTGGACCATTGTGGTTACTATTGTGGTTACTATTTACTCGTGAAGAATCTTCGGAAAGCAGCTTCAGAATCAGTCGGATTCTCGATAATATCATGCGTCAGAAACGCCAGCGGCAACAGTACCCCGTTCTGCTTCGCAATCGCCTGAATCGAGTGACTTGTAAAGAAGCCTTCGACCGTATGCTGCATAGCGGTTGGCTGCTCGCCGGTTTTAGCGGCTTCCGCCAAACTGAGGCCATATTGGAAGTTACGACTCTCCTCGGATGAGCACGTCATTAGCATGTCGCCGACAACGCCAGGCGCCATTGGGTCATAATTCTTAAGTTTGAGTGCCTTCGTAAGCAGCGTAAATTCGCCCAACGCAATCGTAATCAACTGCGCGGTAGTATTCGGCCCATGATTGAGGCCTGTGGCATAACCACAACTGATGGCGTAGAGATTTTTAAGGGCGCTGGACAACTCAAGCGCTTCATAGCCAACCGTTTCCTCAAGTCGAAAGTACGGCGTCCTCCAGCACACTCTTAATAGCCACGACATGCTTCGGATCGGCATAGCCAAGCGACACAACGGTCGGATCTTGGTCAATAATACCACTCGCAAATGACGGTCCGATCAGGCTGTGGTAATTAGGAAATGGGCCGACACTCTGAATGATTTCATGGGCAAACAAATGCGTTTTCTCTTCGATGCCCTTGGTGCAATTGACGATAATGGTGTCTTTGGTAATACATTCGGCATTCGCTTCAAAGGCCTGACGGATGAATTGGGCTGGCACCGTCACAAACAGCATGTCGGCCGACTTAGTCAGCAATCGGTCAACTTCGGCATACTCATATTCATGACCGTTATAGGTCACGAGCGAAGCGATGGCTTGGCCGAATTTACCAAGCCCGATAAAAGCAATATTCATTGCTTACAGTATACCCCACCTCTGTTATTCGATCAAAAAAGAAAAAGGCCTCCGGTGAAGGAGGCCTTGATCAAAATTTGGCACCGTGCTATTTTCCCAGGGGTGGACCCCAAGTATTGTAACCGCTTCGAGGCTTAACTGCTGTGTTCGGCATGGGAACAGGTGTTGCCCTCGGGCTATGGGCACCAAATCGGTCCACTTCCCTTACGGGAAGAGAGCCTATTGATGCCCATTTATCACGGACCAAATTGTTAAACTCAATCTAATTTGGCAAGTATTCAAATACTGATTTGGATTCGCACATTTTTACAAGACAAACGCTAGGATGGTGGTAAACACCAATAACTAGTCAATTGCTCCCTTAGACCCAACTCTGCAAGCAGAGTGAATCTAAGGTCGTAAAAAGTCAATGCCCCTATTAGTACGCTTCGACTACATGTGTTACCACACTTCCATCTTGCGCCTATCAACCTGATCGTCTTTCAGGGGGGGTCATAGGGAAATCTCATCTTGGAGTCAGTTTCGCGCTTAATATGCTTTCAGCGCTTATCTATTCCGCACGATAGCTACTCAACAATGCCCTTGGTAGAACAATTGATACACCAGCGGTGCGTTCAACCCGGTCCTCTCGTACTAGGGTCAAATCTCCTCAAATTTCCTTGCGTCCACAGCGGATATAAACCGAACTGTCTCACGACGTTCTGAACCCAGCTCACGTACCTCTTTAACCGGCGAACAGCCGGACCCTTGGAAGGTGCTCCCCCTCCAGGATGAGATGAGCCGACATCGAGGTGCCAAACAGCGCCGTCTATGTGAACTATTGGGCGCTATAAGCCTGTTATCCCCGGCGTAACTTTTATCCGAAAGCGCTGCCGATACCACACTCATGTACAAATGTACTGACAGCGGAAAACTTGCTCCGACTTTCGTCCCTGCTTGGGTTGTAGCCCTCACAGTCAAGCTAGCTTATGCGCATGCACTATCACTACGATTTCCATCCGTAGTTAGCTAACCTTTGAACGCCTCCGATACTCTTTAGGAGGCAACCGCCCCAGTTAAACTACCCACCAGACACGGTCCCAGAACCAGAAGGTATCTTCAAATCACGTTTTAAAAACACTTTGTGGTCCTGGTAAGAACAAGATCATAACAAGGGTGGTATTTCACTGGTGACTCCACCATGGCTAGCGCCACGGCTTCAAAGTCTCCCACCTATGCTACACATGTTATAACCCGGCTCAATGCCAAGCTGTAGTAAAGCTGCACGGGGTCTTTTCGTCCTGCTGCGGACAGACGGCATCTTTACCGTCAATGCACTTTCACCGAGCTCTTCCTTGAGACAGTACCCATATCATTACGCCATTCGTGCAGGTCAGAACTTACCTGACAAGGAATTTCGCTACCTTAGGACGGTTATAGTTACCGCCGCCGTTCACCGGGGCTTCAGTTCGCTGCGTAAACAGCTCCCCTTAACCTTCCGGCACCGGGCAGGCGTCAGCCCGTATACATCCACTTTCGTGTTAGCACAGACCTATGTTTTTGGTAAACAGTTGCATGGGCTCCTTAGCTGCGGCCAGCCGAAGCTGGCAGGCCTTATTCCGAAGTTACGGCCGCTTGTTTGCCGAGTTCCTTAAGGAAGAATCACTCGTACACCTTGGTCTTCTCGACCTGAGCACCTGTGTCGGTTTGCGGTACGGATAATGTAGTTCACGCGTTAGTATGCTTTTCTAGTCAGCACTTTGACCGGAATCGAACCAAAGGTTCTTTCATTCGTACCCATTTCTGGTACTTAGACGGATATAACCATGAATCCGCTCCGACGAATATGCCGCGCACAACTAACAAAACTACACTAGTACGGGAATATTAACCCGTTGTCCATCGCCTACGCTACGCGCCTCGGCTTAGGACCGACTAACCCTGGGACGATTACCGTGGCCCAGGAAACCTTGCTCTTTCGGTGGGCAGGATTCTCACCTGCCTTATGGTTACTCATTCCAGCATTCTCACTAGATAACGCTCCACCGGACCTCGCGATCCGACTTCAATGCAGATATCTACGCTCCTCTACCACGCCCTATAAATAGGACATCCATATCTTCGGTGCTATGCTTGAGCCCCGTTACATTTTCCGCGCGAGATCTCTTGACGAGTGAGCTGTTACGCACTCTTTAAATGAATGGCTGCTTCTAAGCCAACATCCTCGTTGTTTAAGAAATCTCACCTCGTTTCCCACTTAGCATAGACTTGGGGACCTTAGATGATGGTCTGGGCTGTTTCCCTTTTGAGCGACGAGCTTAGCCCCGCCGTTCTAACTGCCGTAGTTCCACAATTCGTATTCGTAGTTTGTCAAGGGTGGGTAATCTTGCGACCCCCAGTCCGAAACAGAGCTCTACCCCAAATTGCTACCGTACGACGCTAGCCCTAAAGCTATTTCGAGGAGAACCAGCTATCTCCAGGTTCGATTGGCATTTCACCTCTAACCACAGGTCATCCGGGCATTTTGAAACATGCTACGGTTCGGTCCTCCACGCAGTTTTACCTGCGCTTCAACCTGCCCATGGTTAGGTCACCTGGTTTCGGGTCTATTTATTACGACTTGTCGCCCTATTCAGGCTCGCTTTCACTACGCCTCCGTCAAATGACTTAAGCTTGCCGCAACAAATAACTCGCTGGATCGTTCTACAAAAAGCACGCTGTCACCGAATAAATCGCTCCAACTCCTTGTACGCACATAATTTCAGGATCTATTTCACTCCCCTTCCGGGGTTCTTTTAACCTTTCCCTCACGGTACTTGTACACTATCGATCGTTAGATATATTTAGCCTTGGAGGGTGGACCCTCCAGCTTCAGTCAGGGTTTCACGTGTCCCGACCTACTCGACACTGTAAATGATAAAGTTGCATCACTTTGCGTACCGGACCTATCACCGTCTTTGGTGAGGCTTTCCAACCTCTTCTGCTTACAATGCAATTTTTTACTTTATGCTAACGGTGGTAGCGTTAGCCTCCTTATGCAATTGGCCGACCGCTCGTGCAAAGCACGGAAGTAATCACGAAGTGATTACTTCAATCGGTCGATCGCAAAGGGTGTTTACAGGTCACAACCCCTTAACTAACATTCGTCTACCAACTTATTTGCCACTCGTGTATCTGTAAAACAAATACATTTGTAGGCAAAAGTCATTAAAGTTGGGCTCTTCCGCGTTCGCTCGCCACTACTTACGGAATCATTGGTTATTTTCTCTTCCTCAGGGTACTAAGATGTTTCAGTTCCCCTGCTTACCACAGCTCCGCCCTATATATTCAGGCAGGTGTAACTGGACATTAACTCCAGCTGGGTTTCCCCATTCGGACATCTCCGGATCAAAGCATACTTGGCTGCTCCCCGGAGCTTTTCGCAGCTCGTCGCGTCCTTCATCGGTATCTAACGTCAAGGCATTCGTTATGTGCGCTTGAGTAACTTTTTTACGTTAGATCAAAACACATTCGGTGAAGATTGTGTCTTGATCAGTGCAATTGACTAGTTATTGGTGGTCACCAGGCCATATTCCCGGTTTCCGCATTAATATGTTTCCATATTCCAATAGCCGTTTGTCTTGATGACACGTTTGCTGTTCAGGCAAACGATCTAATTGCTTATCAGGATCACTTAAATGGTTAGTTTAAGAGATCCGTTACTTGCCAAATTTTTAAGTTGCATAAACTCAAGGCTAGGTGAGGGTGTGAGGTGGTCTACTAGACGCCCAAATTACCAGTCCTTGAGGCTTGAGTTTACGTTCAGCTGTTCCATACTTACGGGTGTCTGGCTAACGAGCCACTACCTAAACTCAAGCGATCACTCTACTTTAGCAAAAATAACAGAGGCGGTCAACCCCCCTGCCATTGTTAAACTTGCTACAGTCTGGAACCTATTAATTATCTGCCGGCAGTACGGTCCCGTCATCAAACTTGTTATTGGTCCAGCTATTCCCTGTCAGGTTGGAGTAGAAATCGGCGATGGCAAAGAAATAGCCACAGCGACTCGGGCTGGTCTGGCTATGCCCGGTTGGGCCACGCTGGAAGATATTATTGGTAAAAACATTATGATTCGCTGATTGGCGTACGGTTTCGTACCGATACCACTCGAAACCACCGTACGCACAGGGTACCACCAGTAGTGGCCATGAACAGATTCTTATCGACGGTATTATTCTGAATCGGCGCAAAGTCGCCGTAGCCCGTTAAGTCAGCTGAGCAGCCAGCAGCATCGGTTGGGGCCAGTGGGTCATTGGTGGCCACATCGGGCGGCTCGCAGTGCAAGCTGTTATGCGTAATGAACTGCCCTTCTGCTGCATTGGCGCGCGATCCCATTCGGACGGCTGATTCATGAATAGCACAGCCCGGCACCGTACAATTCTTAATACCACTCGACTGACCGTGAATCCAGGAGTCTTTGACGGTGCAATTGTATTCGCACCATATGCCACGGATGCCACCGGTTGTTTCGACACGAATAGCCGTGAAATTATCTTTGCCAATCGCACTGTTGCCGTTGGGGGCTTGCCCAGCGACTTGCGATCCAGCATCAACTTCACTATCGCTAATGGTGAATGAATACGGGACTAACGCCGCACTCGGACTGGTTGGTACATCGTCAATCCAAACCTGGCCAGTAATTCTAGACTTAGTAATCTGGACATTTTTGGCATGAATTTGGAGATTGCAATTCACCGTCTTGGAATCAATCTGCGTATTGTCGGCGGTGATCGTACAGGGGCCAGTGTAGGCAGACAACACCGTGCCGTTCGGCACACCGGTCGTCTCCGGTCCGGGGAAACAGCCGCCAAAGCCATCCGGGCCATCAGGCACGTTTGGTGTAGTCGATGGGCAGCTACCGCCACCAAACCGCACCCCCTTCCCGCCTGAGGCATTGCTATCAGTTATAACCGTGGCATTGCCGGTGATGGTACCATTCTCAACTTCTATGGAAGAGCTCGCAGTCGCGGTATATATACCGACATTCGTGCCGTCAGAGGCGGCGTTATGCCCGGCCGAGCCGGCAGTCAGCAGGAAGCCGTCGTGGGTCGTCGGCAAGACGCCACCTACCGTTCCGACAAATGTAACGGTCGAGGGGTCGATGTTGTGGTCTTGCGTACCGGTCGAGCCACTCGAGAAGCCGACATAGGCCACATTGTCGTAGACATGCGTGCCCACTCCAGCTGGATCTTGCGTCTTGCGATCAATATCGATGATACCAGTCGCATGCCCAAATACTGAATACGGCGCGGCATGATAGACGACCGTGTTATGGCGAATAATACTATTCGTGTCAGAGTAAAACTCAATGCCCCAGTCTCTTGGTATGTCGACGACGTTATTCTCAATGATGACCCCATTCGTGCCACCGTCAAAGCTGGTAATGCCCTGTGTTCCCGCGCCTTGGTTTTCGTGGACGTAGTTACCTCTTACAGTAATCTGGCTACCGCCTTCGAACTGGATATTATCCGTATGATTTGAATCCCCGCAACCGGGTCGGGTTTGTGCTGCAAGTACTGTCTGGGCTACCGTTTCGGCAGAGCAAATTGGCGTCAACCAAGTTATCAAAGTGATTATTCAAGATGAGGTCGCCAGAGCCACCGCCAACGTGAATGCCATCGAGGTCGCCATTCTCAATATCATTATTAGAGATAGTTACCGCCGCGCCTGGCGAGGCGCCAGCACTGGCCAAAAATATCTTGGAATTGGCACCGCCGCAAGTCGGTCCGACCTGGTAAGTGAAGTTGTTGTGGTCAATCACAACATTTGTCATGGCGCCCTCAATATCCAACTGCGAAGTGAACGTGCTGTTCTTGATGGTGATGTTTACTGGCTCCGGCATTGATCGGGCCGCCCATGTTACTGATACCGTCCAGCGTGAAACTGCTGTCACCTGACCCAAAATTAATCTTCATTTGCGGCGTTGCGCTATCTGCCGCCCTGATCGTAATCGCCTTATTAGTACCAGTCCAAGTGCCGTAATTGCCAGAGTTAATACACAAGGTGTCTCCTGCGCCAGCAGTAGTTACGGCGGCGGCAAAGTTTGTGGGTGTTATAGCCGCTGAATTAGTGCAAGTAACAGATGCCGCGTGCGAACTAATAATAAGCCAGCTTCCGACTATGCCGGCCAGCAGGGCCGACCATTGTCAGCAAAGGCTTCGGCGGAGAATGGCGTGTCGAACGGGCTAGTTTAGCGCCACTGACGACTGCCTTACTGGGGAATTGGCTCATTTTTTTCATTCTTTTTTAGGCCCTTTAATCGTCTGGCGCAAGCAACACTCCGGTTGCATCATCTACATTGCCGTTATATTCGGTAACCGTTGTACCGATGATGACACTAGTGGCATGACGACCGTAGATACCAGGTATGATTCGGTTATTGTTGATATGGATATTGGTGGCCAGAAACGGCGCGAAGATTGGGTACGTGCCATGGTTGCCGTCAAGCCGGTTATTCTCAATCACACATTGGTATTCTGCGGATCAGCTTTGGTCCACAAGATAATGGCGGCATTACTGTTGGGCGTGCCCGAGTCTTGCACGCGGACATAATTATGGCGAATGAAAATGTTCGCAGCACCCTTACCGACTTGAATGCCATCACTGTGCGAGGATGCGTTGTTGCTGAGGGCATGAATGTAGCTATCCTCAATGGTCACGTTGACGGGCGTGGCGACGGTTACATCGTCGGGGAGGCTGATGTCTGCACCGTTCTCAACGCCCGAGATATTCACCCGGCGCAGCGTATAGTTATCAGGGGCAATGGCGGTACCCATGTTGCCCTCTAGCGTACTGTCCTGAACCACTAGGCCCGTGCTGTAGCTGTAGATCAGGTATGTCGTGCTCGTGTTATGAATATATGAGTTTCTTAATGGTTACATTCGGCGCTTTGACGTCAATCCACGGCACATCAACTCCAGTGACAGTCACACCAGGCGTGGTAATTGTCAGACCGGGACCGGTGGTCAGTGTCGTCCCAGCCGGCACGCCCGTACAACTTGCGTCGGGGTAATTCGGCAGGGCGCACGGGCCGTTACTTCCAAACTTGACCGCCTTCCCTGCTGATGCATTCGCATCGGTAGTGGCGGTGGCATTGCCAGATGTAATACCGTCTTCTGCTTCAGTCGAGACTTTACCGGTTGTCGCACTCGTCATATTAGCCTGGGAATCAGCCGTGGTGCTTTCATTCCCCCTTAGTGTCGCCACTCGATACATAGTAGCCGTACTTGGTGTTAGCGGTTAGACCGGTATCGCTGTAGGTAGTCGTGGTAGGCGTAGCGATGACTTGGGCGGTAGTAATACCAGCACTAAACAGATAACGGAAGACTTTGTAGCTGGTGACGGCAGTATTATCCGTTGCACCTGACCAGGACAGGTTAATACTAGTGCTACTTGCAGCCGTAGCAGTAACGGCAGTAGGAGCTGTCGGCTTGGTAACGTCACCATTCTGAGGAGTGACACTGACACTGGCAACGGTTGAGACATTTCCAGCTGTATCAGTGGCTTTGACGGAAATGGTATGAGCAACATTGGTAAGACCTGTGGTGTCCCAACTATATGCATACGGGCTAGCCGTATCGGTTGCCACTGGTGTACTGTTACCATCGACAAAGAATTCGACCTTAGCTACTCCTATATTGTCTGTGGCCGTAGCCGTGACGTTGACCGTACCAGAGACGGTGCTGTTGTTGGTGGGGGTGGTTAGTGAAGCGGTTGGTGGCGTGGTGTCGGAGAAAGCTGTTGTCGTGGGCGTGACACTATTGGAAGCAACACTTGTGTTAGGGACTGCATCATGGGCTTTGACGTAGTAGCCATACTTAGTGAGTGGTGACAGCGGGTTGGTTGGGTCAGTCGTTGGGTTGTCAGTGAAGGTAGTTGTCGTACCACTTACCTGTCCAACTACATTAGCTGTATCGGCACAGTTACCAGTTGGAGGACTAGTGCAAGCAAAGAGATAGCGGTAGACATCATAGCCAGTGACACTAACGTTGTCACTGGCTGCAGTCCAGGTTAGGGTGATGCTGTTGTGGGTGATGTTGCTGGTAGTGAGGACACTTGGGGCGGTCGGTGCCTGATTATCCAAAGAAACACCAGCTGCCCGATCAGCTGTAATTTGACTGGCAGTCAGTGCGGTGTTGTAAATACGCACGTCGTCCAGAATGCCTTGGCTGAAGTCGCTGCCACCACCAAACTGACCGATAAATAGCTGACTGGTATTGGCCACCGGGGTAACTGCCTTGGCGGCAGTTGTGACCGTGGTGCCGTCGCCGTGCCATCGTTAACATATAGTGTAACGGCGGTATTATCCCAGGTACAAGAGATGTGATAGAACGTAGTGGTTGAAGTCAGCGTCAGCGTCGAGGTAATTAGTTGACTATTAGTTCCGCTACCAAGGATACAAATCGGGTGATTACCGCCATCGATTTCAATTGCGTAATTATAGTGGCCGTTATCATTGTCATTTCCTTTAGCAATCAGGCCGTGCCATTTGCCAGCTAAGGACGGCCGGCTTAAACCACGTTTCGAGCGTACCGGTTGCCCCCAGACCGAGCGTGCTGTTGTCAGCGATTGCAGCATAGCCACTGGTGCCATTGGTGCTCAAACCATTGCCATTCTTACCGGCCGAAGCACCGGCCCAGCCAGCACCTGTCAGCGTAAGACTATTGCCATGCCCGGAGGCATCACCAGCCGTCGTGCCACTGCCTTCGTTGAAGTTGTAACCAGCCATCAGCGAAGCACTGGCGCTCACTCCGCCACTGACTGTCACATTGACTGGACTCGACGTGGCGCTGTTGCCAGCCGCATCTTTAGCAATTGCTGTCAGGATATGACTGCCATTGGTAGCAGTCGCACTATTCCAGCTAAAGGAATAGGGACTGGTGGTGTCTTCACTACCAAGGTTTGTACCATCCAGTTGGAATTGGACACCTTCCATGGTTGTCTCGTCACTGGCACTTGCTGAAACGGTCACAGTCCCAGAAACAGCAATCGGTTGGGTGCCACTCGGTTGCCGTCAGACTAACCGTTGGTGCTGTCGTATCACCACCCCCTCCACCACCGGTTGAGGTGCCGTTGTATTCGTCGGCGCCGGCGTCACAAGTGGTACCAGCCGGTTGCGGCCGTGCTTCCCCTTCATAATCCGTCGCTGGACACAGCGTATCTCCCTTGCCAATGGCCGCCGCACCAGCTTTGAGGTGGAAATCATGTTTTGGCGCGTCGACAAAAAACGGAGATTGGTTTTGGTTCACAGAATCATTGAGGGAATTAGCCACCACGACATTACCTGGAGCGGTCGAGCAAACATTGCCAACATTATTGTGAATGGTCCATTCGAGTGCACCACAGCCGGGGTCAGCACCGAGATTGCCATACCACTGAGCAGAGTGGTTATCGTCAGCTGTGGTATTGGTCTGCGCGACACTGATCGCACATTCAAAGGTGTTATAGGCGGACCAACCAGTTATTCCAGGCATTGCTGTTTCCCTGCCCGGGGCTCAACGACAGACAAGGCGCGCCTTGCTGCCAGACATTGTCATCGTCGGCCAGGATTGGATGGGCAAATGTGTTGTTCTCCAGTGTAAACCGGTCCAAATGGTGTTCCGCCGACCACGTTTTGAGCCACCCAGTTAATAGTCGAGCAGTCGTAGAATTGGTTGCGACGCCAAGCCTGGTTATTGCCGCCAGTGTCTGCGACACATTCTATGTGTTCACCCATTTGGCCGTTTGTTATATTGACGTCGTGGAATAGGCTATCCTCAACCAGCAAGTTATCTGCACCGCCTTGGAAACCCTTATTGTCCCGGATGCCGGTGATCTCGCTATGCTTCATCGAGAAGTTGGTTGAGCCGCCGTCAATTTGCAGACCACCTTTTGGAAGGCTATCGACAGGCGCTCCCTTTCGTAAGCCGTTAATAATTACATCGTCCAGGTGCTGGTTGGGCGCACAGACACGAAGCGTGAAATCCCAATAGGTACACGTAACTCCGTCCCAACCTGGATAATTACGATTCTCGACTGCAACGTGCTTAAATGTCGCGCCTGGAAAAGCCAGGAATAGTTGACCAAAACTCGGCCGGCCCGGCCCTATTCCCTGGAATGTCAGGCTTTTGTCAGTTGCACCTTTCACAATCTCACCAGGGTAGACACCATCCATAATGTTAATCACGTCGCCACTCGAGGCGGCATTGTAGGCAGCCTGCAGACTGGCACAGGCTTGCCCATCGCTATACCCAGCAGCGGTAGATTGCCTGGTACACGACCCGCCGTTAGTATCTATCCAGAGGTTGGCAGAACTTACATTCCCTGATTCTGTATTATCGGCCGGATTGATAAATTTGCCGTTCTTCATGTTGACGTTGCCGGTACTACTCCAGTGCGCAGTGGTGACCGTGTTTGGGTAGTAGGCGCCAAAGGCTCCGGAGACATCAAAATAGTTATTATTATTTGTACCGTTGACGATGTCCGCACTCTTGCTCGGGTCGCCGGCATTGACGATGTAGCTCATGCTAAGTACCCGGTAGGGCGACCGTCGTATTATTAGAGAAATTAGGGCTCTGAATGGTACAGGGACCGGAATTACAATAAAATTGGTAGCCTTCCCCCGTTACCAGTGCCCGCAGTGTGCTGGTAGACCGTATTAAAGGTGACTACGTCTGCGCTGATCGGCGCCGTACCATAGAGCTGCTGGAAATTCTCATGGGAGCCAGCTAACTGACTGGTATGCGTAACCATATCGTCAATTAGGTTGAAACGGTAATCAATCGAGCCCGGACCGCCGGTTTCTATAACATGCTGCCAGCCGTTGCGGAACCAGTTATACTGCACTGTCACGCTGCCGCCGACCGTTGCGAATGACGAAGGCTGGTTGGTGCAGCCAGCTTGGTCGAATTCATTATTTTTTAGGGTAATATTACCCGCCACAATATTCGTATAATTTCCCGAGCAGGTGAATTTACTGTTGGCAACCGTCCAGGTGCAATCATTACTGTTGTCATAAATCCAGGGTGATACGCCAGCTGCTGTCGAGAAATCAATTGCATTGAGGGTCACATGAGCACCGGCAGTCGTACAGCTAACTCTGCCTGAGCTTAAATTGATGGAAATATTCGGCACACTGGCACTGCGCCATGGTGTCAGTGTGGTGCCATCCGGAATTCCAACTTTATAATCCACACCGGCTACATTCCATTGCGGGCGGGCAGTGTAGCTATTGAGCATACCCGGGTACTGCGCGGTGCCGCTCGCTGCACTACCACCGCAGCCGTCTGCATAGGTACTACCGAATGGGCACGCTGCTGCGTGCGATACCACGATCAGGTAGCTGCCGATGATTCCAGCCAGCAAGCCGACCATGGCTAGAATTGGCCTTGGCGGGGTACGCCGCAAAGTAGGCCGGGTTAGCTTACCGACTATCACTCCGCCTTTAGATTTCATTGACTCCATGATCTTGGCTGTACCCTTTACGTGTTTGGGCGTTTTCATTTTT
The DNA here is from genome assembly GCA_037200465.1 of Candidatus Saccharimonadota bacterium. GTDB lineage: Bacteria > Patescibacteriota > Saccharimonadia > Saccharimonadales > UBA4665 > JAJZCD01. The sequence continues at coordinate 15,824 of JBBCFY010000004.1, forward strand.
TCTTCTTAGGCTATCTGTATGAAATTATAGTGGAAATCTATATGCTGACAATAGTTTTTCAAGTTAGATGGTAGAATAACCATAAGCCATCTGGCCGGAAAGAGTAAATAGCCTGATAATACTAGTAACGTAATGATACTTTCCTATAACGAAACTGAGGCTCAGCGCCAAAAATTCCGCCAATTATTCCTGCCTGGCTGGTTGAATTTCGCTGCCGAAACCTTGCTGGCAGTCGTGATCCTTTTGGCACTTGATCTCAGCGACATTCAGGCTGGCTTACTAACCGGTGTGAATGCCAGTGGAACGATAGTACAAAACCCCCTGCCCTTTCTTGAGCACCGCCTCTCAGGCGTACTCGATGGCTTGTCGAAGTATCACTGGGCATCCCAGCTAACAGTCTTCGCGCTCTGGGCCATCATTGGCATGCTGGCATATCTGCTTATCTATCGCGTTGCCCAGATTAGCAATGCTACCGCCCGCTCGCTGCACGAGGGAGTTATGTATGTGCGGACCGAGCATGGCCAGGGTCTCCATAAATGGCTTGGGTCACTGCACGACATCTTTATGAAAGTACTATTAAAAAGCGCCGGTCTTATCCTGATTATCGTTGGCGCCTTTTTGGCCTTTACCTATGCAAACCTAGAACTGCATATTGCCCTTCTCAAACGCGTATGGCAACTTCGGTAAGATCATCTCGTTTGGTATCGGCTTACTGAGCGCTATGATTGGTATGCGTATTATCATTATCGGTTTGTGCTTCCTATTCAACCGCTTCCGTCACTTCTATCTGCGCTAATTATCCCACCATTTTGTTGTTTTGAGGTGTCAGCCATGCTACTGCTCGGTTTGTTCAGTATACGGCGATTAGGCTGCTTGATCAATAGTCGTCAATACCATTAATAAAGTAAATTAAATCACTTTACTTTATTAATAGGACATTTATACTAGTTAATATGAAACATACTTCATACACGCTTAAGGTTTCGTCGCAAAGCCAAGTTACCTTACCCAGAGGCTTGCGCGAGCAATTGCGGTTGCGTCCCGGCTCGCGGATCACCATTACTGTCGCAGACGACGGTAAGCTCCAGCTTTCTGGCAAGCTGCCAATTGAGAAACATTTTGGCACACTGCCAAGTACATGGACTAACCCCCGGCCAAGACGCCGCCGATTATATAAGAGCGCTGCGTAACACTATGCAGCCCAAGTTAAAATCTGACTGAGATGCTAGCGTACGATACCAACATATTGATTTATGCGCTTGAAGGCACGAGCACTTGGTCAAACGTAGCCCAAGCAATTGTGAAGCAAGGCGAATCTGAGGGAGCTGTACTGTCGGTTTTAGCTTGGCAAGAACTGATGACTGGAGCGGCGCTCAAAGGTAATAATGTAGATAAAAAGCTGGACGCCATCTTACGCGATCTAGGCACCACTCGATTCGTGCCCGTCACGCTTGCTATCTGCGAACGGGCAGTCGCCCTCACCAAGCGCTACGGTAAGCAAGTCTACGGCTATGACGCTATCCATCTCGCAACTGCACTTGAATATAAAGCCGACACTTTTATTACTAACGACAAGGCGCTGATTGGTCTCCAACTTGATGCATTAACGATTCGCAGCCTGTAAGTCAATCTGTGATTAGCGAATTAATCAAGCCCCCGCGTTGACCACCTGCCCTGTGTCTGTCACATTACCGCTCCAGATTGTCCCGGTAGTACAGTTGGTGCTGTAGCCGAAGGCAGCACCAAGAGGACCGGTCAGATGGGCAAAGGTATTGTTCTGGACCCGGACATTGACCGGTGCATTGGCCGGGCAGTAGAGGGTGTAGGCACCACCGGCCAGGAAGTTATTCTCAATCAGGACATCACTGGTGGCACCGGCAGGCGTGATGATAGCTGAAGTGGTGTTATTGCCTGGTGAGCTGGCATCACCAGTGCGACCAATAATGGTATTGTGCCGAATGGTTATATTAATCAGGACGGCTGACTGGATACCGTCCGGCATGGTCACCTTCACTCTCATAGAGACTGTGAATGTAAGAATCCTCAACCAGACCGTCCCGGTCAAGGTCCATACCGTTGACGCAGCCATATATCTCGACTCGGCGGACAATGACCACCACGTTCACCAATACCGTTACCGCCATTAGGGCAGATCACTTCTGAGTCAATGATTTGCGTCCAGTTGGACTGGGTGCTGTTGGTAATCCATGAATCAACCACCCAGCCACACTGCGCACTGATCCGGCTATTCTTAATGATGACACCAGGCTGACTAATACTCAGGCATTGCGTGATGTTTTTGCCGTCAATGACCGTTCCGGCAGCTGGGCTTGTTGAACCAGTGTAGGCAGTCAGTGTTGTCCCCGCCGGCACACCCGTACAACTCGCATCTGGGTAGTTGGGGAGTGCGCAGGAGGAGGTGCTTGTCGTCCCGAACTGGATTGCCTTACTGCCTGAAGCACTACTGTCAGTTTGGTTAGTAGCATTACCAGATAGGATACCATCCTCTGCTTCGGGTGAGACTTTGTTGGTAGTAACGCTGGTTGGGGTAGTTGGGGTCTTGCTACTCTTATTCGGACCAGGGCTTGGGCACTGTCAACGGCTTCAATGGTGTAGGTGTAGGTAGTATTAGGGCTGAGGGTGGTATCATCTATGACAATGTGACCAGTACCATCTGGTGTGTTGGTAATCAGGCCCATCTGTCTTAATGGAAGTACTACTACCATTGCGGTAGACATTGTAGCCAGCTACAGAGACATTGTCAGTGCTCGGGAGCCAGGAGAGTCTAACTGCAGTAGGACTGGTGACGGTGGCAGTGGGAGAGCCGGGAGGGGTTGGGGGGGTGGTGTCGGGAGGAGCAGGAGTCTTTGCTTCACTGCCAGGCGTAGCCGTATTAACGCTACTTGGGTCACTGATGTTGTTAGCGGCATCCTTAGCCTTAATGATATAGCCATAGGTGGTATTGGCAATTGGTGGACCACCGACTGAACTGGGCGTATTAGTGGCATTATCTACATAGGTTGTAGTAGTACCAGCTACTGAAGCAATCACACTAGCAGTGGTGGCTGTACCACCAGTTGTTTTGTTGTAGCGCAGGATGTCATAGCCAGTCACACCAATGTTATCGGTACTAGCGGTCCAGGTGACAGAGATGGTGGTGGGAGATGTGGCGGTGGCGAGGACGGTTGTTGGGGGGGTGGGCTTTTGGGAGTCGGGGGCACCACTTGTATTTGGCACTTGGTAAATATGTACTGCCGTACCATTGGCAAAAGCGTCGCTAAAGACCCCGTTGGTAGCTTGGACGGTACGGCTCTCATTAACGACCGTGACCGGACCGGTGTAACCGCCAGCCATGGTATAAGTAGCACTTATGTTAGTAGCCGTTTCAGAAGTACGGGGGTTGGCAAAGATGTAGAAATTATTGCTACTCGACTGGTACTTGGCCATGGCATCTACGCCAGCAAGTTGGCGTGGCAGCCGGACTAACGGTTACGTAATTCTTGGCTGTTGGCGAATTAATAACCGGTGCCAGTTGCTTGACGAGCGCGTCGGTAGCTTTGGCCTGGGCATAGATAGAAATGCTCTGACCAGACTGGACGGTTTGATAGTAAGTATTAGCAAAGTTATCACTACTAGGCCCAGGCCCCTTAAACGTGTGATTGAAATATACAACCCCCCGCGCCCCATGGATGATACTTGACCATACCGCAGCATTAAGCTCGGGCGGCGTAATATACATACTCGCTGTGGTGTCTTCGGTCATCGGACCGCCATTTTCAACATAGGATAGGATAGGCGCCGGATAGTGGCCAACCTGATAAGGACGTAGCCGGTCAATAATATCACCATAATGGTATGGCCGGCGCATCTCATCATATGTCATATCGCGGCCCAGGTTATAGACTAAGCCACCCTGGCCCAGACCTAGACCTGGACCAACAGCATACGTCAACCAATATAGGTCGATACTTTGTATGTCCAGATGTCGCTGGGTGCTATTGGGGGTATTAATCAAATTTGACAGTACTTGAGCTGCTGGTACACCGCCAATATCGCCATATTCAATAAAAATTCCAAGTGTTATTAGTCCACCAGAAACGACCATCCTGCAGTGCATTTGAAGGTCGTACTGAGCGGCGTCGTGACCGCGCCGGCATAGTCACCACATTCATCACATGAATTAATACCGACTGTTTCGGAACCGATGTTACTGAACCGGCTAATTTCACCATTTTGTAATACAACATTGAGACCATTGGACTTAATTAAAGGTAGGTTTGTGCCTTCAGGATTAGAAATCGCGAACGCGGTGTTTAAGCCAAGATCTTTCCAGCGATTAATATCAGCTTGACTACCGAGCGGTGTCAGCCAGGCGCCGATTGGGAAGAATGAAGCATTATCCCAGCCCGCATTACAGGCATAGGTGAAGCCGTGACTACAGTAGTAATTCGCCCCTCCATCAATATCTTGCAGGGTAACCCCGTTCGGTAGTGGGGTACTGGCTTGGGTGGTCACACTCGTCGCATTGGCTTGGGAGTTAGCAGTGGTACTCTCATTACCAGCAGCATCGGTACTGGATATGTAGTAGCCGTACTTGGTACTGGCAGCCAGACCAGTATCACCGTAAGTGGTAACGTTACCAAGGTTGGCAATGACTTGCGCCGAGTTGATACCGTCACTAAAGAGGTAACGGAAGACTTTATAGCCGGTTACACCATATTATCACTAGCCCCACTCCAGGAGAGATTAACCTGTGTGCTACTGATAGCAGTAGCCCGTGACGGTGGTAGGGGCAGTCGGTTTAGTCGTATCACCATTGCTGACAGTGACACTGGTACTGGCTACTGTGCTGACATTACCGGCATTGTCAGTGGCTTTAGCAGCGATAGTATGAGTACCGTTTGTTAGCTGTGGGTTGGTAGTATTCCAGGAGTAGGTGTAGGTGGTACTACCAGCTGGAGTAGGAGTAGTTGTCGTACCGACTGGGGTACTGTTGCCGTCGACGTAGAAGTCGACTTGTTTGATACCTGAGGCAGTAGTACCAGGGTCAGTGGCAGTGGTAGAGACGGTCACCGTGCCGGAGACGGTACTGTTGTTGGTGGGAGCTGTCAGGGTGAGGGTTGGGGGGTGGAGTCAGCAGGATGACATTCAACGTCGCATACAACGACCAATGCGAAGGCGTGGTACTGACTGTGGTAGGTGGAGCGGGTGTGAATGTAGCTGGTAAGGTACTCGTATGAGTATAGTCCAGGGAGTAGAACCGTGAGGCTACGGGAGAAGTATTGTTCACCTTAAAGGCTAGGTTACTGTCTGACGGGAAATACACTAGCCAATAGATACCGGCCGGTAACGAGACCGGCGTAGTGACATTGGCAGTATTCCAGCCAACTATTGGCGTGAATTCGGCTGTTTCAGCCTGCTTAGCCCCAGGACCACCAGTCGGGCCAGTGGCATCGTAGATACCAAGGCGAAGTGTACCAGCGGCAGCGGTGGACGTAAAAGGATAGGCTTTGGATGGTGGCGGTTTGGCCTAAGCTAGCTTGTTGAGCGATCAGGAGATTGCCATTACCGCTGTCACCGTTAGGAGCAACGGCTGTTTCACCAATGGTAATGCTCCCGGTGTTGGTAACGGTGATAGCGACCTCACTGGAGGTAGTACTATTCCCTGCCGCATCATAGGCTATGGCAGTGATCTTATGGCTACCATTGGAGACGGTGGTACTATTCCAAGTAATGGAATAGGGACTAGTGGTACCGGCGGTACCGATAGTGTTACCATCGAGTTTGAATTGAATACTGGCGAGGCCACTACCACCAGGTTCGTCAGCAGCGGTAGCGGTCAGTGTGACGCTCGTGCCGGAAACGGTTGCATTGTTGGTGGGGGTGGTCATCGACACAGTCGGTGGAGTTGTTTCGCTCGGTGACGGTAACGTAATAGTGCCATCATTGGTAAAAATACCGTTATTCATACCATCAGAGGCAGTGCTTCTACCAACCGGTGAATTGGCAGCTAACAAATAGCTATCGTGGCTCGTGAGATTAGCTCCGCCCTGATAGACGGCTGTCTGGCCGCTAACATTGTGACTAGCCGTACCGGCCGTTGATGGACTAAAATTAACACCGGTAGTTATATTATCGTAGACTCGAGTACCGCTGCCAGGACCGTTGGCAGTCTTGTAGTTAATATCAATCAAGCCACACTGATAATTGTTAAAGTCGCAGTCGGCATCAGCGTGCCAAACAACCGTATTGTGACGAACGATACTGTTCTGGTCGGCATAGAGTTCAATCCCCCACGGCCTGCGGATATCTACAACGTTGTTCTCTATAATTACACCATTCGTGCCACTGTCAAAGCTGGTAATACCCTGGGTGGCACCAGTTGGCCCGGACTTAATGTAATTACCCCTAATAGTCGTTAAGCTGGCACCCTGGAATTGAATATTGTCAGTGTGATTAGAGTCGCCACACCCAGACGGCGCTGGGTCTCCGTCACAGCTGCCATCCGTTACCTGCGCACCATTCTTACAGTGCGCGGCCGAGTCGGTCAGGTTATAGAAAGTGTTATTCTCAACCAACAGGCCCGAGCCGCCGCCGATATGAACGCCGTCAAGATCGCCATTCGAAATAGTATTATTTCTAATAATAAGCGCCGACCCGACAGATGCTCCGCTGACATCGGTAAATATCTTGGCGTTAACACCACCGCAAGTAACGCCAGTTGGGAAAAGAAAAATCATTATTGTCGATTATCACATTTGAGGTGGCACCCTCAATCCGCAAACAGCCCGTGCTGTAGCATGAAGCACGACTAAACTTGCTGTTTTTAATAGTAATATTTGACGATCCATTGATAAAACCGCCCATCTCCGTCATACCGTCAAGCGTAAAGCTACTATCCCCCGCGTCGAAGTTGACTTTCATTTGCGGAGTTGCTCCGTCCGCAGCTTTAATAGTAATTGCCTTGTTGGTGCCGGTCCAGGTACCGTAGTCACCTGTCGCGAGACAAACTGTTTGGCCGGCAATGGCGGCATTTACCTGAGCAGCAAAAGTAGCGGAGGTAGCATTTAAGATCACACGCCTTTACGACACAGTTATCCCCCACTCCGTTCGGTACACAGGTAGTGTCTGCAGCAGCTATGACTCGATCTACCTTGACGGCACTCTCTCGACCAATCAGTTTTACGGTATGATTACCAGCCGTGAGGTTCAGGTCTAGTTTGGAGGCAGTCGTACCGTCTCGGTAGTCAACCCAGGTCCAGGTATTAGTGGGAATGGCATTGTTATCTCCGACGGTGTAGCAGGTACCGCCATCTATCTCTAATGAATAGGAATTATCGGTACCAGTGGTACCGGTCATGATCCGGCTCCAGATGCGGTAAGTGCCAGTGCTAGGCACGTTGAGGGTAGAGGTAACTGAACCGAGGTTAGTGGTCGGAGCAGCACAGGCAGCGTGAGCTGAAGTCGGACGGAATAGTAGACTGACCACACCCCAGAGCCAAGATGAGGAAGGCTAATTTTAGAATGGTGTAAGGTTTGGGTTTTTCATATGAGTTTAGTGAGGTATCTCATAGTGGATCACCCGCATGATGTCCGTACGCATCGGTTTCATTGTAAACATTACCGCTCACTTGCGTCTCGTCATTACACTCCGTCCAAGGGCCATAGCCACCGACTGTTCGCACGAATATCGTGCTGAAGTGGTTGTTAATAACCCGGAAGTTATTGCCGGAACCGCCCTGGACACAGTAGAGGGCATAGCCGCCGCCGGCAATCAGATTATCCTGAATCAAAACATTTGTTTCACCCCCATCCGACAGCCTTCCGGATGTAATTGAGGAACTACCGAATGAATCTTGGTTTACGTAGTTGCCATAGACTCTGTTGTGCGTGATCGTTATGTTTGTAGCACCTCCCGGCATCTGTATGGCATCTGTATGGGGATCTGTTGCAGGATCATAATCTATGAGGTCGTGAAATATAGCTGTCTTGGATGGTTGAGTTGTGTTCTGCCCAAAATCCATTCTCGCAAGCCGAAACGTTTACACGAAGTGCTGTGTAATTTTGGGGGCCGATACCGGTTCCATGATGGCCGTTGCAAGAAACCTCCGAATCCTGAATCAGGAATCCACTGGTGCTACCATCACCGATAAAAAGAGCTGTGTCATTACAAATGATTCGAGAGTTCTTAATTGTGACATTTGGAGCCTCGACATCGACGCAGCCGTTGATTTGCTTGTTTTGAATCGTAGTGCCAGCTGTTGTGATAGTCATATCACCATTGACAGTCGCCAGTGTTGTCCCGGCCGGCACGCCGGTACAGCTGGCATCTGGGTAGCTAGGGAGAGCGCAGGAGCCTGTGCTTATCGTTCCGAATTGGATTGCCTTACTGCCTGAGGCAGCCGCATCATTTACGACAGTGGCTGGAGCCGCTATCGTATCATTCTCAGGCTCAATGACATTAGCAAGGGTGGCGGCATGCGAGCTGATGATCAGGTAACTGCCGACCTACTCCGGCGAGGAGGCCGACCAACGATAGTAGGTAGGTCGGCGGCGTCCGGCGCGTTGAACGGGCCAGTTTCACCGTACCAACTACTACTTTGTCTGGAATCTGTGTCACTCTATAAAACCGTTTCGTTGTATTAGCCCGCATCACTCTAACGGCCAGCTGCCCCTCGCAAGCAAATCGTTTTACGTATTTTTACTTAACGACCGTCACGCTCGCATTGAGTAGCGGGTGCAGATCGTCGTGATAGTTATAGGTGCCAACCTTATCAAAGGTGAACGAGTATTTCTCCCCCTTTATTAAGGCTTTGGAGGCCAAGGCCTTAAGGCTGTCATGAGTTGGGTACGGATTAGCCCCCAACCGTATGGCCCGTGGTGTCGCTATTAGTCCAAGTGACGACGGTGTTCTTTTAATAATCATCTGAGCCGGTTGAAAGCCTGCATTAGTGATTGTTACTTCAGCCGTTCGAAACTGGGGCCGCCGAGCGATGATGCACCACCGCCACAACAAGTACGACCAGCACGATGACCACCGCCACTAACCCCATACTTACGATTGTTTTGTTCTTTAGATGATTCATGTCGTCTCCCCTCCCTTGTGATTAATGAATTTAGTTATCAGGCTTAATAATAGTTCCGGCTCCACCGTTACTTGATGGTACCTCAGCAGGCGGGCGCACTCGCCACGGGAATCGGCACCGCCGGAGCAACAACTACCTTAGCTGGCGCTACCCGCTCAGCCGCCGTGGGTGATAAGCGCGAACCACTCGGTGTTGAACCAGTCTTCGAATGCCCACCATTGCCCCACTTATTAAAGGGTTTGTTACCACCACCCAGCAACTGGAAGACAACGAATGCCACCACGCATACTACCACGATACCAGTTAGTATGAAGGCACTTGAGCCACCGTTCTTACCGGCCGTCAGCGAAAAGTCTTGTGTTTCATAGACTAATGTACCTGGCTTGTAGGCTCCGACCGTAATGGTTTGCGTCTGGGTGCCATGGCCACTCTTGATGGTCACGTTTTGACGCCCGGCTGGTACATTAACAAATGCCACTTTGCCTTCTTGTCGGTCTTAAGTGTCTTACCTGCAACAGTAACATCAGCTATCTGAAGCGGCTGCTTGTCCTGATTAACAATCGAGATCGTGATATCAAAGCCCTTAGTTGCAAAATGCTGCGGCTGACTGGTCACGGAAGCCCCACTCTCGACCGCACTCTTTGCTACCAAGTAGTACGTCACACCGCGACTCAGCACCTTGTCGTCAAGTGTAATACTGTGATTAGTCGTCAAGGTCGGATCTTGTACATTCTGGCCATATGACTTAGACAGTCCGTACGCCACGGCTGACGTAGCTGGCAAATTGGTCTGCCAAGTAACGACAGCTTTGGTGTCGCCAGTCTTGGTAACTTAAGATTCGTAATCTTTGGTGTCGTCGTGGCCGTTGCGGCTGCAGCCGGGGTGTCAGCAGCTGGTGCCGCTGGATCGCTTGGGTTTGTAGTAGTTGTACCAGTCTTGGTTTTAGTCGTGCCGGTGCCTGTGGGGGTGGTAGCGCCGCCGCCAGATGAAGCGCCGCCGCCACTGCCGCCCGAAGAAGTGGTCACTGGTGTGACGGTGTAGCTTGCTCCGGTTCGACTTCCAAGCACGTTTGGATTACCGGCATCAGTATCACTGCTGAATGCTGCTGAGCATGAACCACTATCGCAGATGCTCGACAGCGAAAAATTAGCCGTCCCAATTGCTGTAGCTCGTAACGTAATAGTTGCCACCGTTTGAGGAGAAGTAGTATAAACGCCATACGAACCTAGCGCCTGGATGAAGATTGACCCAGGTGATGTTATTGCAGCCGGCGAGTTACCAAAAGCACCGCCAGGCGTACTACTGACAAAGGTAAAGTAAGCACTGTCGTACGTAATAGTTGTTTGCACACCACCGACCGAGTTAGTCCCCTGGGTCAACCACCAGATTAAAGACTAGATTTGAGCCGTTTTGAACTGATTGGGCCGCCTGGTGACAAATAAAGTGACGCACTAGTATCAGCGTGGATTCGGGCCGGGAGAATTGAAGTGCCGATCAAGACCCCAAGCAAGACCATAGTCGTAGCAATTAACCTGCTACTCTTGCGGATCTTTTTGGTTGTTTGCTGGTTTAGCATATTTTTTTTGGTTTGGTTATCCGTTACAGAATTATAGTGGAAATTCACATGCTTACAATAGTTTTTTTTCAGTTTCGTCCATATTCTATTTCCCAAAATTCCCTAGTAAAGCGGTGACATCCCTAACACCAACCTGTGGGACACCAAAGAACTCACCTCGGGGGTAGTGTTGGCCGAATTTACCGAGCAGGGCGGACACCATCTTGGGTAGTAACGCTACCATCACCATTCATGTCACCAATGAGGCTTGCTGTCTTGAGATCAGTATCAGGACTAGCCGCACTTTGATTGTTAGTAGAATCGTAGGCTACTACATGGTAGGTATAGGTCGTATTACGAACGAGTGGCGTAAAGGCCTGACTAGTTGGGTAGCCACTCGTTGCATAGTCAGTAAAGGTAACGGTTGGGGCAGTCAAGGTGGCAATAATCTTAAAGCTGTTAATCTGGCGCCTTGCGGTAGAGCTCATAGCGTGATACACCAACGTTGTCGGTACTGGGGTCCCAGGTGACAGTAATAGTGTTGGCAGTTGGAGTGAGAGCTGGACCAGTTTGGGTAGTGAAGCTACGGACGTTATGTGGTTGGGAGGGTGGGGTGGTGTCACCAAGGCTGGGAGTGGTAGCTCGGGTGCTGTTGTCTTGTGGAACTCGGTGGAGGCTGAGATTACCGGAACTATCTACAGCTTCCACTTGGTAGGAATAGGTGGTGCTCGGATTCACGAGTCCATCACTGTAGGTCACGGGAGTCGTGTTGCCTGGGGCGCGCAACGTATACGGATCGCCGGAAACACTTGGTGGAAGTTTGGTATAAGTACCAACGACGCCGTTGGTGACTACTGCTCGATAAACATTGTAGCCAGCTACAGAGACATTGTCCAGTGCTCTTGGCCCAAGACAGACCGACTTGGAAAGCATTGATTGCAGTGGCAGTTGGCGTACCGGGTCGGTTGGGCGGGTGGTGTCGGGAGGGCTCAAGGTAGTCGCAGACGTAGCATTGGCTTCGGCATTTGTTTTAGTACTCTCATTACCGGCTGCATCAAGGGCAGCTACGTAATAGCCATACTTAGTACTAGCAACCAATCCAGTGTTGGTATAGGTGGTGCTGGCGACATTGGCTGCAACCTGGCTCGCGTTCTTAATACAGCCACCCAGTTGGCGGAGAGGTACAGTCGTAGAGATAACGGTAGACATTGTAGCCAGTGACAGCGACGTTATCCGTAGCTCCAGACCAGTCTAGCTTAATGCTGGTGGTCGTGATGTTACTGGTGGTATACGCTTGTTGGTGCACCGGGTGGTGTTATATCACCGTTCTGAACGGTGACGCTGTTGCCGACTGGGCTGGAGACATTGCCAACGCCACCAGCACCTGTCGTGTCGGTAGCAGTCACACTTACAGTATGTGTACCGTTAGGAAAGATCGGGTGATTGGATCCATCTACGGCAGCAGTGTTCCAGCTGTAGGTGTAGGTAGGGCCGCCAGGGCTAGGTGGGATCGGTCACAGTAGCAACAGGATTGCCGTCGATGTAGAAGTCAACTTGTTTGACACCGGTTGCATCAACAGCTGTCACTGAGACAGAGAGGGTGCCAGAGACATTAGCACCAGAGACTGGGGCGTCGAGGGTTACGGTTGGGGGGGTGGTGTCACCAGTAACACCAGAGCCGCCCTTCGATATAGTAGTGAAGCTACTATCTGCAGTAAAGCCCACATTGCCAGCGGCGTCAGCTGACCGAACCCTAAAGTGATAGATAGTGCTCTTAGTCAGGCCAGAGATCGTGACAGAGTGGTCTGTGGTGAGCGTTGCATCCTTGGTAGTCGTGGAGCCATAGCTGGCAGTCCTGCCGTACTCTATTTGAGAGTCAGCTGGTTCATTGGTGGTCAAGTGACGGTAGCGTCATTGGTACCTGGAGATACGGCTAGGTTAGAAATAGTTGGAGGGGTGGTGTCGGAGGACCCTGATGTGCAGTTTGCGCCAGTACCCGTAGGGACACAGTTGGTGTCAGTTGTTATGAACAAGCGGTCAACTGAGACACCAGGCTTGGTGCCGAGCAGTTTGACGGTATGATTGCCAGCTGTGAGCGTCAGGCTATTGGGCGTAGTGGTGGCGCCGTTCTGATAATTGACCCAGGTCCAGGTATTAGCCGGTATTGAGCTACTACCACCGACGTTAAAACAAGTGCTGCCGTCTACTTCTGCATTAATAGCATTATTGGTGGTATCCGGAACCATCAGGCGAGTCCAGAGGATATATGTACCGCTAGAGGGCGCGTTCACCGTCATCGTGTCGACACCATAATCGGTAGATGGAGCCGCACAGGCCGCCGCAAACACCGGTGACGTCATGCCGGGTTGGAGTTTTCCTTTTAACAGTTGCAGGACAGTGGCCAGCATCCGGCCGCTCTGGCGCATGGCTTCGATTTCGGCAGCGTTTTGACTTTAGTAGTCATCTTATTGCTGGAGTTGTTGCACCATTTCGGCCTGAATCACGTCGACCGGGCGCTCAGCGTCGACATTGACGACGTCGATGCCATGATCCTCGAGCCATTTCAGCAGCGGCGCGGTTGATTTATCGTATTCGTCAAAGCGTTTGGCGATGACTTCATCATTGTCGTCGGCTCGGCCGCGCGCTAGCAAACGCTGTTTGAGCGCTTCGCGTGAGGCGAGTAAGTGGAAAGCCAGGCGGACGTCGAAACGGCCAGCCTGCACTTGTTTGAGCAGCCATTCGGCTTGCGGCACACTGCGCGGGAAACCGTCGAGAATGACTTCGTGTTCGTCGTCCAAGCTCGCCAAGAATTGGTCGAGCATGTCGATCGTTTCATCATCGGCCAGTAGATCACCGGCTAGCATGCGGTCGCGCTGATTCTCGCTGGCGTATTCGCGGACAACATCGCCCATCGAAATCAGACGCATGCCGTGCAGTTCAGCCAGCAGTTTGCCCTGCGTCCCCTTACCCGTACCGGCCAGACCCATTAACAAGATCACTAGAGCTTCTCCTTGACCAGTTGTGCGATCAGGCCGCCATCGGCAGTCGGACCAGCCTTAGCTTTGACTTGGCCGATCACCTGGCCCATGGCCTGCGGGCCGCTGGCACCAGTTTCTTTTATAACAGCGTCAATCAGATTTAACAGATCAGCTTCGCTCATTTGGGCTGGTAGATAGGCTTCGATAATCGCTTTTTCGGTCAATTCAGCGTCGGCTTTTTCTTGGTTGCCACCTTGGACATAGAGATCAGCGCTCTCTTGGCGCTTTTTTGGCTTCTTTGGCGAAAAATTGGCAAGACTTCGTCGTCAGTTAAGCCTGCTTCCCGCTTGCCTGAAGCGACTTTGACATTCAATAAAGTAGCCTTCAGACCGCGCAAGGTCGTCGCTTTAACCTTCTCTCCAGCGAGGAGAGCAGTTTTGATATCCTGCTCGAGTTGCTGTTCCAGCATGGCTGGCCTAGCGCTGTCCGAGCTTGATTTTCTTGAGCTTCAGCGCTTTGCGTTCTTGGCGAATAATCGCTTTGCGGCGGCGCTCTGGCTTACTAATGTCTTTGGCAAAAAATTGATTCTGTTTGACGACAGCGATCGCCCCAGACTGCTGCACCTTGCGATTAAAGCGGCGCAGTAAATTCTCGGTCGATTCTTTGGCGTCTTTACGAGTTACTTGTATCATCCCAAACATTGTACACAACAGGGGGTTACTATTGCAAGCCCTTAGCCGGTGACCGCGCTTCTGTTGTGTAGAACGCTGCGACTTTAGCACAATGCTTTGGAGCTCGCGGAAGATGGGGAATTGCTTATTGGTCGAGTAGACTTTGGTGTTGCCCTGCTTTTCGCTGATCAGGAAGCCGACTTTCTCCAGCCGTTTCAATTCGCGCTGAATGTTGCCGGCGTCTTCTTTTATCAGTTTAGCCAGGCCGCGGACATGCGTTTTAAAATCAGGATACTTAGCATAGATCACGATGATCTTGCGGCGGACACGAGATGTTATAAAGACGTCGAGCATGGTATCTAAAATTCCCCCTTATTGTTATCCAAACAACGTTAATTATTAGTATAGTCGCCAACCAAACGTTTGGCAATGGGCAATTTGGAAAACTAAATAGCCTATACTGGTAGTATGTTTTATTACTTCGTGTGGGTGCGCAGCAGTCGCTATCATGGCAGCGAGCCGTTGACCTATGCTTCTAAAACCAAGCTGGCGCTGGGCAGCATTGTGCGGGTGGAATTGCAAAAGGAAGTCGTGCTCGGCTTTGTCAGCGGACCGACGACGGAGCCCCCGTTTCCAGACCAAGCCAGTCGTCGAAGTGTTGGATTTGCCGCCGTTACCAATTCATTTGATTCGGTTGGTGACATGGCTGCAGAGCTACTATCCGGCGCCGATCGGGAATTTTGACGCAGCAGTTGTTTGCCGGCGAATTTTTCACAAAAGCAATTGGAGGCGGTCTCAGAAAGCTCGTTTAGTGAAGCTAACTTGAATTCCCTGCCGCCTTTGACTGACGAGCAGACGACAGCGCTGGAGAATATGGCTGAGCGTGACACGTACTTATTGCACGGCACGACTGGCAGTGGCAAAACGCGTTTGTATATTGAATTGGCGGCGCAGGCGGTGGCGGCCGGTAAGTCGGCAATTATTTTGACGCCGGAGATCAGTCTGACGGCGCAGTTGGCCAACAACTTTCGTAAGGTGTTTGGCGAGCGCGTGATTGTGCTGCATTCGCAACAGGCGCCAGCTGAGCGGCAGAAGGCGTGGTTGGATGCGCTGCGGTCGGATGCGAATCAGCCACGAATTGTGATTGGGCCGCGCTCAGCCTTATTTTGCCCGCTACCAAAAGTTGGTTTGATCGTACTCGACGAAGCCCACGAAGCCGCCTACAAGCAGGAATCGGCGCCGCAGTATCAGACCGGTCGAGTGGCGTCGTATTTGGCTGGTGTGACGCACGCCATGCTTGTTTTGGGGCTCGGCCACGCCCAGCGTTAGTGATTATTACCTGGCTGAGCAAAAAAATAAATCGGTCATCGCGCTGACGCAGTTGGCGCAGCAAAATTCGGGTCATGATAGCAAGATAACAGTGGTCGATCGCAAGGAGCATAGTTTATTCAGCCGGTCACCATTCTTGAGTTTGGAATTACTCAAAGCGATTGAAGCCGCCTTGGCACGCGGCGAGCAGAGCCTTTTATACTTGAATCGGCGCGGCACGGCCCGCATGGTGATGTGCGAGAATTGCGGCTGGCAAGCGACCTGTCCGCACTGCGACGTGCCGCTGACCTACCACGGCGATCACCACCAATTGCGCTGCCACAGTTGTGACCACCGCGGCCCCGCCCCAGCTGGCTGCCCGGACTGTGGCCCACGCCAGTGTCATATATAAGACAGCCGGCACCAAGGCGATCGTCGAGGAGGTTGAGCGGCTGTTTCCGAACGCTCGAATTGCCCGCTTCGACACCGATAACCTCAAGGCTGAGCGTTTCGAGCAGCACTATGAGGCAATTCAAAAGGGTGAAGTCGACATTTTGGTCGGCACACAGTTACTTGCCAAGGGGCTTGATCTGCCCAAGCTAAGTACGCTTGGCATCATTCTGGCTGACAGTAGTCTGTATATGCCGGATTTCACGGCCGAGGAGCGAACATTCCAATTGATTAGTCAGGTGCTGGGGCGAATTGGTCGGGGGCACGTTGCTGGTCGGGCTATTATCCAGACCTACCATCCGGAGCATCCGATTCTCAAAGATGCTATTGACAATAATTACCAGCATTTCTACCAGAAAGAGATCGCCGAGCGGCGGCAATTTCTGTTTCCACCGTTTTGCTATCTGTTGAAGTTAACGGTGCGGCGGGCTTCGGTGAAGGCGGCCGAAAGGGCGGCCGAAGACTTCAGAGACGAAATCGAAACTGGCGGTTACAAAGTCCGTGTCGAAGGTCCGGCACCGGCCTTTTACGAACGGTTTCAAAACAAGTTTCAGTGGCAGCTGATTGTCAAAGCCAAAGACCGCAACGAGCTACTTAAGATTATCGCCCGCCTGCCAGCCAATTGGTCGTATGATATCGACCCGATTGACTTGCTCTAGTTGCCTAGGCCAGACGCGGCGCCAGTTGCACCAGCTGCGGCGGCGTCACCGTTGAGCTGAACTGGAGCGCTCTCGATTACCTTGTGAGTAGAGGGACGATACAAAACTGCTCGTTTAGCATTAGGGAAGATGAGCACTTTGTCACCTTTTTGGGCTTCAGTAAAGAATTGTTGATCCTGCAGTTTTGAAGGATCGGTTACCGTGGCTAGGGTTGGCGTTTCATCCGGCAGCGAAACCAATTGCGAAACCTCACTCACCAGGCTTTTAACTTCTTGCTGAGCAGCGGCTTGCGGATCAGACAGCTGAGCAATCTTAGTCTGTGACTGATGATACTTTTGATTGAGCTGGTGATATTTAATGCCGAGGGTTATCGTAGCCACGGCCAATCCAACAATACACCCGACGATGAGTACCAACGGCCAGTAAGCCGCCAGCCACCGTCGCAGCACGAGCGCCCGACTTCGTTCACCACCAGCTGCGGCAGGCGTTGTCTTAACAGGCCGCGCCTTTTGGCTGGTTGCGCGACTTGAAGTTGTGGCTGTTTTTTTCACCTTTGCTGGCTTTGACGGCGCTTTTGCTTTTGGCTTTGCTGTTGCCACGTTGGACTCCCTCGTTATTGATTAAGTTTACTGATTTCAAAGCATTTAAACAAGCTAGTGATTCAGCTTGCTGCCGCCAAGAATCTTGCTGCCGCCGTCAATGCGGAGCTCATTGGCACCGGTTGTGAAAGTCCAAATCGAGGAAGCTGACGAAATCGTGTTTGATCCACCAGCGTCGATCGCATAGGCGCGCCACCAGTATTGTGTACTGGGCACGAGGTCGCTATAACCATAGAAATAAGTGGCCAGAGTCGAATTAGTAATAACAGGCGCGCCGGTGTAAGCAGCGGCCGATTGCTGATCTTTATCCTGCCAACCGGTTTGCGTCACCGTACAAATGCCCGGCGCAGCATTAACCTGACAGACCGTCCGGAGCACGGTGCTGCAGTTACTGGTAGTACATATCTGCACGCCGTATTGCAAGTAGTCTGAATCGGCATCGGTAGTACGTAAATCAAACCTCGGCGTAAGCGACACACCAGTCGTGCCATTGGCTGGCGAAACCAAAGTCGGCGCCGCTGGGGCAGAATCAGTAGTAAAGCTCTGGATGCTTGAAGCCACCGTAAAAGTATTGGTGCCAGCAGGATCAATCGCGTAAGCCCGCCACCAGTACTGCGTACCAAGGCTAAGCGCCGGCGCCTGATACGTATAGGTGGCCAACGTCGATGAAGCAAGCGTAGGACTGCCAGCGTAGGCCTGTACTAGTCTGCTGATCTTGCCCGCTCCAGCCGGTTTGTGAGCTAGTTTGATCGACCGTCCGGACAATTGACGAGCAATTTGAAGTCGAGCAAATATCTATTTTGTACTGCAGATAATCGCTGTCAGCATCAGTAGCCTTAAGCTGAAACTGCGGAGTCGTTGATACGCCCACTATGCCATTAGCGGGTGCACTCGGGGTTGGTACGGCCGGTCCGACATTAGCTGAAGTCCGTTTCAGCACTGCCGCCATATGCGACCACGGAAATGAATTAGTCCAGGTCCAAGCCATCACGCCATTCGTCGTGTTATGCGCTCCCTGTCCTTCATTACTTAAGGTACCTTCATCAAATGGGCCATAATCACTGGTCAGGCCAGTTCCAGCAACTGCGGCGGACCGGTGCTATCAAGTGACAACGCATCGATTGCCATATCGCCAGGCGAGAAACTGGCAGCTGTCCGCGTATCACTAGTACCTGAATCAGCTGAGCTCTTATCAACCGTCGTGCCCCACGGCAAACTAGGATTAACGTTGTCGTAGGCATCAACCGTAATCCCCCAACGATTATTACCAAACGATCCCTTGTTAATAACTAGATTCGCCGTCGTGGTGTCCGGCGCCACAAGATACCATATTTCTACCCGACTCCAGGTGGTCGCATGTACACTGTCGAGCTTGGCCAGTGCAACACCATTAAAGGTAATCCCGGTAATTCCGCCAGTATCGGTAGCGTCTTCCTGAATTGAGCGTACAACTAAAATAGAATTATTCCCCGGCACAACCGTGACTGCTTGTGTTATTGAAGTTCTGTTCGTGCCTGAATAGTTTGTTACTGGGAGACCGCTTTGATGCGTAACTTGGGTAGCCGTACCCTTTATTTCAACTGCTAGTTTGGTGAACGTATTCCCCGGAGCATAGCCTGAAATTCCGTAATTTGTGGTGTCGGCAGCACCTTGTTTATCCCAGTGAAAGGCAAACATGGTTGCCTTGCCGCTGGCCCAGGCGGCCTGATCTTGGGTACCGCCAGTTGGTGGGTCCGAGGCTACTGTCGTATCATTGGTTGCCCCCCAGTCGCCTGCCGCCCAGACCACCGATGCATTGTCGGAACCTCTGGTTAACTGCCCGTCACAGCCGTGCCACTGGCGGTCGCATTTGAAGTGCCAACGCCATCGCTACCTCGATAGACATAGGCCTGCAGGTTAGACATCGACGAAGCCACCGTTGCGCTGATTGTACCCGAACCATTACTAGTCGCCGTGGCCGACCAGGCGAATGCCTTACAAGTACTGCCTGTATTCGTTGATGTAATTAAGTTAAAGTTAAACCGGTGGCGGTTGGCGTCGCAAAGGTTCTCAGATTATCTTCTGTCATACCAAGGACCACAATAACGTCACCCGTCTGCCAACTCAGACTACCAGTCGTTTTAGTTGTACCCGTCGTGTCAGTCCAAGTGTTGCCCGAAGTTCCAATTAGCGTTGGTGGCGTGACAGTGGTTGGGCCAATCGCCAAATAAATAATTCGCGAGCTGTCGCATCAGCCGTCGTATAATTCATGGTAAAGCCGTCACTATCAAACGAGCTAAGCGACGCCGCCGCTTGGACCGTCGGCGTCGCATCATCCGCCAGCGCTGTATATAGCTTCGTCCTATCCAGAGAACTATTACCGTGATTATTATCGGCCGTAACGACATTCGCCTGGTTGGTGCCATCAGATGCCCCCAACGACTGAACAATCTGGTTAGCATCAATACTGGAAGAGGCGGTATTCTGAACAGTTGACATTAATAAGCCGGTTGGTTGGAATCCCACCCCCGTCGTCGATTGGGTGCCAGTTGATGTTTTTTGAGTAAAACTGCCAGCTTTGAATTTAGCTCCCTTGAGACTGAGCACGTATATATCACTATTGCCGGCGTCGGTTGTAGTGTAATTCAAGGTGAAGCCATCGGCATCAAAAGATGTGAGGCTAGCTTCTACCTGTTTTACGGAACCCGTTATTTGCGCGTATACTTCGTCCGTCCTCTGATAGCGACCGAGTGCATTGAGGCCAACATCATAGTTTGACGAGTTAGTAACCTGATTGTTTGCACCACTTGCAAACCCCATACCTCTTGAGCCACCGAAGACACTACCGCCGATAAAGATGGCAGCATCCGGGCGGAATCCCACGCCCGTCGTCGATTGACTGCCGTTCACAGAAGCCGGTACGATATGCGTGATATTTGCCGACAAGTTTGAGCCCCCGAGTGCCATATAATTAACGACGTAGGCCGTGGCATTGGCGTTCGTAAAATTAAGTGTAAAACCGTCCGCATCCATCGAAGTGAAATCAGCTGAAAACTGAGACACTGCGTTCGCAGACTGTACGTCCAAAACTTCATTACCTGCAACACGTGGGTCACCTGCTGTGTAGTCGTCATTTGAGTAGATTGCAGCCCGTGCACTCGACGAAGTTGCCATGCCGAGAATGGTCATGACCATTTCTAGATTCTGGCTGGTGGTTGTGGAAGTACCGTCAGATGCCCGCCGGTTAGCAAAAAACAGCATCGCTTTAGGTCGAAAACCCACGCCAGTTACTGCTTTATTACCGGTCGAAGACGGTACGGTAAATGAGCCGACTTTGGTCTGGATGCCGGGGGCTGCTTCAGCTTTGGAAGGAATAAAGAGTATCGAAAATAATATCAGCACAGCCATCAGTAGTGCTACAATACGCTCTCGCTTCATTCTCAGCTTTTTGAACCCCGCCATACTTACTCTCATTCTAGCAAAGCATAAGGAGATCAACCAGGGGTTGCCAGTTGCCTTGTGCATCCGATATCGCTAAGCTGGAGAGATGCACAAAGAGGAAACGGCTCCACCAAAAACGCACTTCAAACGCCTTCGAATCTGGCTCATCGTCACCACTTTTTTACTTATCATTCTCTGTGTGGGCGGATTCTTGCTATTACACAAAACAACTGCCCTGCCCCAATCTGTTACAAGTAGTCTGTCTTTCCCTGTCTACTATCCAACCAGCCTGCCCGCCGGTTACCAGCTCGACAAAAGTACTGTCAAAGTGCAAGATCAACGGCTATTTTATCAGTTCAAAAAAGGCCCTAACACTATCTATGTCATCGAGCAAGTTGCACCGGACCACCCGCCTGACCTCAAGAATCTTAATGGCTTTGGCCAGGTTTCAACCATTACTGGCGAAGCCGTGCTGGGCACCGCCAATAGCCAACCGACCGGCATTCTCCTGACCAAATCCACCCTCGTTACCGTCGATGGCTCCAAAGGTATGCCAGTAGAACAGATCGGTACCCTGCTGCAAAGCCTCCGCTCAGTGCAGTAATAAATTACTATTGAGCTTGGTATTCGATAGTGCTGCCGGCCCACGTACGCGACGTTCGGCCACCACCTGCCGCCGAGTTAGCAAATTGCAGCTTACAGCTACCGCCACTACTGCCGACTGCAATAGTGAATTCGCCAAGTATTTCGTGGGTACGGTGATCGTGGCTGCTCCTGGTGTATTATCGGCGCTGGGCCATAAGCCAGCAGCCGTACCAATCGCGCCAGTTATTGTACCTACTGCTTCGGCAGCAGTTAATGACTGGAAGTAACCATTGGCAGCGGTGGCAGTATTAGAGGCAATGCTTGGGCAATTGAAACGCCAACGGTAGTCACCCGCATTGTCATTGCCACTATAAATTATGTGGAACTTAACTGTATAACGCGTACTGGCGGCGACGGTGAATTGTAGATCACTGTCATCTTGTGGCGTAACGTTGTTAGTGACATCTTGGTCAGCGCTCTTTTTAATTTCGGTCCAGGGGCTAATGCAGTTTTTCCAGGTGCTATTTTCGTAGCAGCGGAAGGTATTAGAATTCGAATTATAGTACATACCGCCATTTACACCCGTCGGGTCGCCCGACCCCGTCTTGGTGTCAAGTACGAGTTGCGTTCCGGTGGTGTCGGAAGTGCCAACAGTAATATTACCCGTGCCACCGGTCAGATTCACACCCGCCGCTCCCTGAATGGTCAGCGCACCGGCTGACGTCGACCAGGTCGAAGCCGCATTGCCGGTAATCGTTAAGGCTGTACTGGCAGCCGATGATAGAGTTACTGCGCCCGAGCCAGTGTAGCTTTGGCCGCTGCCAACCGTGATCGAGCCTGCTGAAGTCACCGCACCGCCTGCCGCCACGCTAAACTTACTTGCGCCGCCAGTCAGGGCGTTGATCAAATTACCACTAGCCGAGGCGTTGCTTTGGCTCAGCTGCAAAATGTCGGCCGACAAATTCCGAGCTGGCATTGGAAGTATCTTCAACTTTTAGAATTGCGGAGCCGGACGAAGAATTACTGCCTTGCGTCAAAGCCCGAGTAATCGTGAAGTCATTGGCGGTATAAGCTGTGCTAGCGGTTGCCGTCTTACTAAATGCCAGACCATCACCGATGCCCGTCAGTGCCATGGGTGATATTGCCGGAGCCGCTACCGATTCGCGTCACACCGCTTGAAGCACTGAAGACAGCTTCGCCAGAGGCATAGTATATCTGAGCGTAATTGCTCGGGGTGGAGACATTCTCATAAATTTTCAAAATACTATTAGTAGAATCAAATGCCAAGCCGTTATTGCCAGCGCTGTCTTGGAAGTTAATCGTTGAAGTCGAGACGCTAAATAATTTACCCGAACCAGCCGTCGCATTGGCTTTGACGTCGAATAAGTCACCGGAAATAGCGCTTGAAGCATCAACAATATTCAACCCCAGTTGTGTCGAATTCAGCGTAATCGTCGCTGGTGCCGACGAGTTCGTATAAGCTGTCCCCAAATCTGTTGAGCCGCCGCTACAAGCGCTAAAGCTCAGTGCACCGCTATTGCTACTCGCCAGACACTGCGTCGAACCCGGCAGTGCCGTCGGCAACGTCAGTGTGTAGCTGGTAGAGGTGGCTCCACTTTTAATTGTCACTGTGTTGCTATTGGTCGCATTATCAAACACCAACCCGCCATCGATACCACCCGTACTACTCTGCCCCAGGATAAGCGTCTTATTAGTTGTATCAACCGTGGCCACCGACTTACCCGCATTATTTTGCACCTGAAAAGCTGTGACGGAGTCGCCAGTATCGCTCTTAGCCAGCGTCGTACCAGTTATGGTTGTACCCTTAGCTATCGTATCGACCTGCAAGACAGGATCCTGGCCACTGGTGTAAATTCCGAAGGCCGAACCAGAGTTAACAATAACCCGGGTCGTACTGGCTACATCCAAGCCAAAGACTGCTCCGGTACAACTGATGCAAATGCGACCATTGGTGGTATCAGCAGTCAGGACAGGTGTACCATCAGCCTTCTGGATCTGGAAAGCACTCGTTGAATCACTGGCATTCTGGAAGACGGTTGGACTCGTTACTACACCGCCCAGATTAATCTTACCGATGGAGTAGGTACCGGCAGTGGTACCAGAAACTAATTGAACTGCGTCAAGGTAGATCGTTCTTTGCGTTGAGTTAGTAGTGATGAAAGTAATGGCTGTTACGTTAGTAGTCGTACTAGTGAAGGTACACTTAAAGAACTGGAAACCAGTCGTTAAGGCAGCGCCAGTTAGACAAGCTTGATTACCACCACCAGTTGTCGCGACATTAAAGGTGCTGAAACCGGCGGTAGCCCGGGGCCATGAAACTTAAGGTATAGGTGCCGGGGGTAATCGTACTGCTGAAACCAGTGACGGAGGCACCTGAGTTAGCCGTACCATTGGCAGTCACAATCTGGAGCGCAGCAGTGCCATGATAAACATTCGCTGTCGTAGTAGTCCGGGAGATAGCCAAGCCAGTGCCAGAGCCTACGGTAGCCCAGCCAGTAGTATCAACTTCCAGGCTTGGATTCATTACTAAGTTGGAGGTCGTACTGTCGATGCCAAAGATAGCACTGCTGCCGTTGGCATTCTGAATCTGAAACGCGGTGGCAGAGTTCACATCACTCTTAAAGGCTGCGTTGCCATAAACAGTCAAACCACCCTGGTAATTATTGTTGTTAGAAGCAATTGTTTGCTCCGGATGACCTGAGGTCATAGCACGGTTGGTGCCGTCAGCGGACATGGCTACGAAGAGGCCGTTGCCATAGGTGACTGACTCCCAGCTGTTAGCAACTGCAGCCGTGCGAACAGTCCAGTTTATGCCGTCTGGAGAGGTCATAACTCGGTTAGTATTAGCATCTGCGACTGCTACGAAGAGGCCGTTGCCGTAGGTGACTGACCTCCAGCTACTGGCAGCTGCAGCCGTGCGGGGAGGTCCAGTTGATGCCGTCTGGGCTGGTCGTCACTCGGTTGGTACCGGCGTCGGCGACTGCTACGAAGAGGCCGTTGCCGTAGGTAAGACCCTCCCAACTGCTCGTATCCGAACCACTGTCATGGGCGGTCCAAGTAATACCGTCTGGGCTGGTCATGACACGATTACCGGTGCCAGACCAGGCGACAGCCGCGAAGATACCGTTGCCATAGGCGACCGAAGTCCAGGCGAACGCATTCGGAGCTGTGCGGGAGGTCCAGTTGATGCCGTCTGGGCTGGTCATGACAAAACCATCCAGTGAAACTGCTACGAAGAGGCCACTGCCGTAGGTAAGACCCCACCAGGTGTTTGAATCAGCTACAGTAGTTGGGCGAATTGTCCAATTAACGCCGTCTGAGGAGGTCATGACACGATTAGTACCACCATCTGCAACAGCTACAAAGAGGCCGTTGCCGTAGGCGACCCTCTCCCAGGCGCTAGAGCCAGGTGCTGCGCGAGAGACCCAGTTGATACCGTCTGGGGAAGTAGCGATCCTGCCATTACTGCCGCCGGCGGCGACTGCTACGAACAGGCCATTGCCATAGGCGACCGCATTCCATGCATCGCTTGGTGTTGTGCGGCTGCTCCAGGCGATACCCTTGGCGTACAGGTCGCCGTTGACTTCGAGTTTCATGTTGACAGTATCCGCAGTCAACAGACTCGTACCACTCGAATTCTGGATCTGCAGAGCGGTTGTGGAATTTGCCGAGTTTTTAAGCATAACCTGGCCATCGAGATTGATATTGCCTTCTGTGTAGTTACTCGCCGTTGCACTGGCTTCTAGCTGGACACCATCGATGTAGATTGTGCGGACGGCCGTGTTGGTTCCCTTGCTGATATAGATGTATGGCGTGCCACTGGCGCCAATTGTACCGCCAGTGGTGAAGGTACAGCTAAAGCGGGCGTATGTAGTGGTTGGCGCGCCATTTGTCACGCAGTTGGTCTCACCGCCCGAGGCACCGGTATCACTTCTACCGAAAGTCAGCGTGGCGAAGGTACTTGCACTCAGTTTGGCGTAGAAACTGATGTGTACTGCGTACTCGGCGCAAAGGTGTAGTTATATTTCACGCCTTCTTGAGCCGTGGTAGTAGTCACTACTTCCATCGAATTAACACCGTACTGGGCATTACTATTTTGGGTCTTGATCGAGGTTTCAGAGCCTAGTTTCTTAGCCCAGCCAGTAACGGTGTTGTCCGTATTTAAGACCCCCGTCTCAAAGCTGGCATTGGGAATGAGATTTAAGGTTGTAACACTAAGGTTATTCACGCCGCCAGCGTTTTGGAGTCGGAAGGCAGTCACGGCATTGCTCGAATTAATGAAACTGCCCGCACCATTAACTGTAATGTTCGAATTGGTACTATCGATGTTGAAGAGATTACCCCCAGCCGCATTCTGAACCTGGAAGGCGGGTAGCGGAGTCATTGCCCGTGCTCGGCTTGAAAAGGGCTGCACCGCCATCACTCAGCGTGAAGACGTTTAGGCCATTATCTTGGAACTTAGCAATGCTCCCGGTTGAGCTGGAATTGTTAATGATCAGCGTATCAGCCGAACCTGAGGTACGATTAGTAATAGTAGTCGAGCCAATAACGGCCACCGTGCCAGCAGCGCTGTTGCCGATGTTGATATTGGTCGTCCCCGTCGTGTTATTGCCCAAGTTAATCGTTTGCGTGACATTGCCAGACGAGTTGCCGAGCTGGAGGGTTGAAGCGATTGCCACGTCACCAACCGATAACACAGCGCCGGAAGTGTTCAGGTTTAGATAATTATTACCGGCCGCGTTTTGGATTTGGAAGGCGGTGGTCGAGTCGGTTGAGTTTCGATAGGTGGCTTGCCCGATTTGTGAGAGCGTAAAGAGTGCATTTGCATAAGTATCGGTCAGTGCAGAAGCGGCGGACTTGAGCGCCAGTACGCTTTCTACGTAGGGGTGGTTGGTGCCAAAGGTGTGCGTAGCAGCCACGGAGCCAGCGGTTGATTGTATCTTATCCTCTACGTAAAGCCCGCTAGCAGCGCCTGTCGTACGGGCACTAAAACCGGTACCGGAAGTGATCGTGGCGAAAGGTTGTGTGCCGTCCGCAACCGCACCAAAGATCAAGTCTCCGTTCTGCGTTGTGGTAACTGAGCCTGAAGTAGCACCATCGGTAGTCGTGCCGCTCATGGCAGTATTGGGGCTAACCGCATTCCCATCAGCCGCGCTCACAGCGGCAACCCCACTGTATTCGGCAATCGTTATAGCTCTATAGAGGGGGGTCGTCGCTCCGTTAAACGTTGCGGTCACGGTCAGAGCGCCGCCGGTGACATTAAGGCATAACAGATCCCCATTGCCTGACTAGTTGATGAGAGTACTGGTTATTGCCATCGTGTTGTAGGTGTTTGTACCATCTGCACAAGCAAATGTATTCGCTCCTGAGCTGGAATCCCACGTTACGGCTACAACAATCGCATGACCGCTGGCAACATTGCCGGAAAAGGCTTGAGCCACGGTGTGCCCAGCACCAGCGTTCATGGCGCTACCGACACTTTGAATATAGGCTGGCGAGCCACCGGCATTTGCTGCTAGTTGCGAATTAATCGTAAAGGCACCGGATCGACTGGCATCCTGGCCAACAAAGAAACTACCGTTGTTATTATTCTTGAATTGCAGCGTGGTATCACCGCTGCCCGCCTGCTCCAGCACGGCAATCGGTGTGACTGTCTCGGTATTGCTGACACTGACATGCAGCGTAGCCGTTGGCGCAGCTGTGCCGATACCAATTCGCCCATGGGTGGTGTCGGCCGTCAAAACGTTATTCGTCCCGCCGCATTTTGTATCTGAAAAGCAGTGACGGAGTCATTGCCGGTACTCGGTTTGAAGAGTGTCGAACCAGTTCCTGAGATGGAGGCCACAGTGGAACTTCCCCGGTCTATCTCGAGTAAATTGGCGGTTTGGGAACTTTGCCCCAGGACAACCAGCGCTCGGCGACTTTGATCAACGGTTTCAACGGTGACACTGGCATCGCCGAAACCACCGCCGACGTAGGAAGGTGCCACATTCTGTCGATTGCCAGACAAAAACAATTCCCCAGTAGGAGTACAGCTCGGTTTGTTGGCCATACCCACCTTGCAATCCATCAGAGGAAATGTTTGACCCATCCAAGCCGCCCAGCCGCCAGGCAGTGCCCGCATCGTTATAAAAACCAAGTGTTGTTGGGGTAGAGGTCGAGGAGGGAAGCTGGTTTGATCAGCACTTGGCCACCGACGGTCAAGTTACCACCGGTCAGGGTGTCACCAGCGTTGGTAACTTTAAGTACTGAGGTACCGCTCTTCTGGAGGTTTAAGATGTCGGCTGTGCCACCAGTTTTGTTGATGCCAATTGAGGGGTTAGAGGTGGAACTATCAGTTTGGATACCCTGGGCAAGCTGTACGAAGTTAGAAGCCGCTAAGCCACCGAGCTGACCGGAGTTGAGGGCATACGGACTGGAGCTGAGACGCTTGAGGGGCTTCATTTCGCCATCCCAGCTGGGTGAACCGGTGCCACCGATGTTAATCGATAGCCACAGGGTATCTAGATTCCAGATATTGGTTGGCAAGCTGGTTACTGAACCCAGATTGACCGAAAAATAGCCATTCGTCACCGTAACCTTGTTGCCACCGGTGCGGGTTTCGGTCCAATCAACCGTACCGCTACAGGGGAAGGTTCCAGAGGTCGGATTGCAGCCGTCGCCATCTTGGATGATCTTAAATTCCATATTGTAGTCGCCATCAGGGATCACGGCCCCTGTACTGGCATACAACCGCCCCTGGAAGTTAAGCTGTTGGTTGACGCCGGTAGCAGCTGCAGTTTTTACTGTGGTCAAACAGATAAGCGAAATAACGCCGCAAGATACAAAGCCTGCAAGCAGGAGAATGCGCTTAACACCGAGGTGAATCCCACACATGTATATTCTCTGTTCGTTTTAAACCCTACAACCATATTCTATCTGTTCTACCCCTGGAGCACAAGAATTTATATATATAAAATAGACTTTTCCACTGAACACATTTTTTATTTTTACCAGTATTTCTGCGCAACTTTGGCACGCAAACGATGATGCTTTTTGAGCATCATGAACTCATATCGTTCGCCCGACCAGAAGGCCAAGACGAGTGCTAACAATAACAGGTATAGTGGCCAAATGAACGCCAAGGCCGGCGGAATGTTTCTAACAATCTGAGGCGTCCGAGTCTTGTTGGTAATCCCTGTCGGCGCACCGAGCGTGCCGTGGACAATCACAATTGTCTGCATTGATACTTTGACACCGCTGGCATCAGTGACCGTAATAACAACACTATAAATGCCGCCGTGCTGATAAGCGTGGCTGACCGTAAAGGCACCGTTTTGGCTGCGAGCCACCAAATCAGCACTGCTACCATCGCCCCAGTCAACCGAGACTGCAAACGGCTGGGTGTTACCGTTGATCAGCACATTCACATCGACTGTCTCCCCCGTCCCACCGCCCACGACGGGTGTATCACTGGTCACCACCAGCTGGCCAGAGCCCGGCACAATCGACCGGCCGGTTACTGGGGCTGAATCAGGTCCATACTGGCCGAGTTTGTCGACAATCTTAGCGATGAGCGTATTCAAACCACGTGTCAAAGCCACGCTATCGATATGGAACGTGCCGGCCACGCACTGCACCGCCCCCACAAATATGCCATTATCATAGATTTCGACAATCACGTCACCGTGACAGATACCACTGACCGGGGTATTCAAGACAGTGACATGGAAATCATTGGCCGGTACCTGGATGACCGCCGGCCGGGTTGGCGCCGGCTGCCACATTGTACCGCTGGTCGTAATCGTGCTGCTGTAGGTGTACTGGGCCGCCATGACCGCATTACTGCCAAAAGCCAGCACCAGGCCCACCAACACCACAAAAGCGACCAAAAGGCCGTGTGAGGTATGTGCTCGATCTAGGCGCTTGCCCGTATGTCGATGATGGCTAAGTTTGAGTGCCTTGCGCAAGCGAGCGTACATAGTTACAACTCATTTATTTCTTTTTGTTTGTTTTGGCCTTTTCCTTGGGGGATGCCTTGGAAACTTTCTCGGCTTTGCCGATAATAAACGTATTATACCGCTTAACGCCGGTACGGAGTAGTACAATTAGCAGAATCAAGAGACCGAGCCCGATAGCCAGTAATTTATATGGAATAACCCAGACCGTTAGGGTTTGTGACAGCGCTTTGCCGCTGTACTGGACATTGGCCTCGACCTTGTAGCGCCCGAATAGGTGCTCCTTACCGAGCGGCTGCTCAAATCTACGAATACTTTGTGGCAGAATATTGCCGCCTTTGGGGTTGATACTCAAAACGGCTACTTCGTGACCGAAGGTGTTAGTCACACGGAGCGTACCAGTCGGGGCTAAAATGCACATTGCCCTCATTCTTAATGCGAATGCCGAGCGTCAGTGGGCCATATTCAAAGAAACTGGCCTTTTTTACCGTCCTGCATGGCATATAATTCGGCAATTGAAGCTTTGGTCACGACTTTGCCCGAAACATTCAGCAATACTAGCGTACCAATGCTGGCTGATAACGAAACACTAGTGACAGCAGAACCGGCTGGGCTGGCCGTAAAGCGAATCACACCGTAGTGACCGCCCGGGCTGGCATCCTTGGGCACCGCAACCGTAATAGCCGCCGTCTTAGCCTCTTGTGGCACCAGGTCCAGGCTCGGGATCTCACCCACCCATGGTTTGAAGGTGTACGGGCTGACCTCATCGGCATTTTTACCAACCAGTAACTTGGGCTGGCCCTCTTCGCCTTGAGCCACAAAGTCGTCAACGCTACCGGTAGTCACCAACTCACCAGTCGTGACATTACGTAAGCGAATGTTAAGCGTGATGGTCTGGCCGGGATCAACGTTTTGTTGGATCAGTGGTGGCGAAATTTCCAGTCCCTGACCTGCTCCGGCGGTGGGCGCTGGTGTAGTCGCCGCAAAAGCCGGCATTGCCAGTGACTGCACTGTTAGGACAGCGAGCACTACTCCTGTCACCACTCCTCGCCAAAGCTTCACGCGTTCTCCCTCCATTGATCCATTCGATTAGCCTAGTTGCTAGACTGTTCCGAACTATTGTATCTCATTAATAAGTGGCAGTACAGATGTAGGTCATGACCGCGCTGTAAATACCGGCCGGCTGGTCACCAGGCACATTGACGACATAGGAAACAGTGTACTTATTAGCAGCACTGGTACCTGCAGCCGCAGCTACTGAGTCACCTGAGACAAAGCGGAAGCTATCGGCTGTATTGTAGTTAGCAGTTGGTGCACCCGAACCAGAGCCGGTGACATCGGCACCGACACTTGGTGCCGTATTCAACTTAAGATTAGCACCAAATTGGGGCGAACCAGGCGTTGAAGCTGTTTGGGTGGCCAACGCTCCGATTGTCGGTGTACCGGCACAACTAGCGCACGTTAGCGTCGTGCCATTCATCGTAATCGAATAGCCACTACTGGCGTTGGTCGAAGCCGCCATCACTGAGGTACCGGAAGTTGGTACCGTCGTGCTAAAGGTACCGAGTGCAACGTTGCTACCAGTGACCGTGCCACAGTTGGTGCCAGTGATCGAAGTACCGGTACAAAAGACCAGCGATTCGTCCATCGTGCCATTGAGCGTAATAAGTTGACTAGTGCTGGCAGCTACGACGCCGCTATCGACGCCAGTGCCGTAGGCAGTAGCTGAATAGGTGTTAATGCGGACATAAAACGTTGCATTGGTTGTATTCGGATTGGTCACACTACCAAAAGTGGCAACCACTGGGTTCGTAACCGTGGTGGAGGCTGCATCATTCTTAATACGTAAGTAGCCGGCTGTGTTATCGATGGTCCAGCCGGATTGGGAGGAGCCATTAAAAGTCAGGCTAGTCAGACCGGAACCGGTGCCTGCCCAGCTACCCGGTACGTTACAGGTGCCAGATGGCGCATCACAAACTTGAAAGGTAATACCCTTAACAGCGGTAGTGGCCGCGGTTGAAAAGGTAAAAGTCCAGGTTGTCGCTGTATTACCAGCTGAACTGCCAAGCGCTAATGAGCGAGAGCTAATCTGTGCCGCTGAAGCGGTCATTGGCGAGATACCAGCCAACAACATAGCCACAATTAAGCCAACCGAAACGAGTCGATTATGGCGAGACAATTGTAGTTTACCCCTGTTAATTTGTTTCATTTGGTGTTGGCGACGTTAGATTTATATTTTCCTTGTTATATCAAAGCTCAGCTTAGCATTATCATAATGGGGCTGTCAACGTTTATGCTTAACATTTTTCAATTAATATGTACCGATGACCACCAAGCTTTGCGCACCGGTGTAAGTGCCGCCTGGCGTCGTAATCGAGGTATTAATGATATAAGAAATCGTGTAATCGGTCTCGCCTGAGCTCTTGGCTGCCCCGGCAATCTGTTCGCCCGACACGTAACGGAAATTATTAGCCGAATTGTAGCCACTGGTCGCCGCACCAGATGAAAAACTGCCACTTGGCACCTGCACCGGATTAGCCCCAAAAGTGATTGGAGAAGTATTGGCTTTGAGGTTAATACCAAACTGCTCGGTCCCAACTTGGGAAGCCGTCGTCGATGGCATCCCCGTCAAAGCATGGCTCCCCATGCTCGGCGGCGCCCCAATGGTGTAGACACCATAGCCATACGATGTGTAATTCAACACCGAGAAGGTCGAAGTCGCCGTCGACGCCACGGTCGTCGATAGCGCCCCGAAGTTAGCCGTCGACGTATTGATGATCAGCGTCAGTCGCGGGTCGGCCGTCGTGTTGAAACCCGACTGCGTATTGTAATTCGCCGAGTTTGAATTCCCCACCCCAAGATCACCGGTTGTGCCGGTACTGGTGAAATTATTAGAGCTACTGCTTTCGGCACCACCCGGCCCGACATAACTCTCTGGCAAACTATAATTCGACGAGCTCGGAATTTGATCGGCAAAAGCCTCACTGCTAAACCCAAAAACCAGCAAGGACAGCGCGACAACCACCAACAGTCTATTCATGTAGCCTTATTATAACAAAGCGCTCATGGATGACGCTCAAGGCAGCTTCAGGTATACTGATGACCATGACTAAAATGACCAAAGACGACATTATCGCCCTACCCAACTCGCACCTCCGCCAAAAATCAAAACGCGTCGGCGTTGTGACTGATGAGGTCAAGCAGTTGATCGCCGACATGGAAGCCGCCACCATCAACTGGGACGAGAGCCGCGCCCACGAAGTCGGCGTCGCCCTGGCCGCCGTCCAGATCGACCAACTCTACAAGGTCGTCATTATCCGCAACAATTTCGACGACAAAACCGATAACTCATTCACCGCCTTTATCAATCCTGAAATCGTCAAAGCCGAGGGCGAACTGGTCGAAGATTTCGAAGGCTGCCTCAGCGTGCCCGACATCTACGGCAAGGTCCCACGCTACAAAAAGGTCAAAGTTAAAGCTCTCGATCTGAATGGCCGCGAATTCCGCGTCACCGCTGAGGATTTCCTGGCCCGCGTCTTTCAACACGAAATCGACCACACCAACGGCCTGGTTTTTATCGACCATATAAAAGACCAAGACGAAGCCTTCTACCAGCTCGACGATGATGGCAAACTCCAACCACTGGACTACAAAAAAGATGTCGAAAAAAATTCTATTCTTTGGTAATGAACGCCTGGCCACCGGCCTGCCAACCACCGCGCCCGTCTTCCGCGCCCTGCTAGAAGCCGGCTATGACATCGCGGCTGTCATTGTCGCCCAAGTCGAAACCGGCCCCTCCCGCAAAGGCCGCCCACTGGAAATCGCCGAATTGGCCAAGCAGCACAATATACCCGTCCACGCCCCGGCCAAACTCAGCGACATCACCGATGAATTGGCCACTTACCAAGCCGAGGCCGCCATCTTAATCGCCTACGGCGACCTGGTGCCAGCCGCTATCATCGACCTTTTCCCGCGCGGCATTATCAACTTGCACCCTTCCCTGCTCCCCAAACACCGCGGCCCGATTCCGATCGAAAGTGTCATCCTCAATGGTGAAGTCAGCAGCGGCATTTCCCTTATGGCTCTAGTTAAAGAAATGGACGCCGGCCCCTTGTATGCCCAAGTTCCACAACTGCTGATTGGCACTGAAACCAAGCAACAGCTAGCCGACATGTTCTTAGACGCTGGCCAGGAGCTCCTGCTCCAACACCTCCCGGCCATCCTAGACGGTTCACTCCAGCCCACACCGCAACCTGACGACCCGACGGCCACGTACGACGAGCGGATTAAAAAAGAGGCCGGCCGCATCGACTGGCAAAAACCAGCCGTCCAGCTAGAGCGCGAAGTCCGAGCTTATCTCGGCTGGCCACGCAGCCGTACCAAACTCGGCAACTACGACGTAATAGTCACTGCTGCCCACGTCATCGACGGCAGCGGCGCACCCGGTTCACTCTACCTCGAAGATAAACAGCTCGGCATACATTCGGGCGAAGGTATCCTAATCATCGATTCGCTCGTCCCGGCTGGCAAAAAAGAAATGTCAGCCCAAGCCTTCCGAGCTGGTTATAAATTAGCTTAAGCAACAAGTTTGAAGTAATGACTCTCGTCATAGTTATCTGGCAAATCTAGGGCCACACCTTCGTCACCACCATTTAACAGCGGGTTGGAGGTAAGCCTGGCGAGGCCGCCACTGTCTTCATCCGGCCCCTCATTATCATCAAAAGGATTCAGCACTGTCTCTCCTGCGTGGTGGGCCGCTGACATAAAGCGTTCTATATCTTTCTCTGTTAGCTCCCAGTTAGGTTCACCCTCACCACCCATGCTCTCTCCCACTTACGTCGTACTCTATAAACTACACTCACTCAGAAGCGATCGCTGTAAGAATTTTGGCTTGACGCTTGCGCTTATTGTTGTGGTGGACCAGCTGGTGGTTGCTGGTTTGGAAACTGGGGTTGTGGCCACTGGGGTTGTTGCGGTTGTTGCGGTTGTTGCCAGGCCTCAGGTTGGGGTGGCTGAGTTGGCGGCTGTTGAGGCATTGGCTGTGCATACGGTTGTGGCGCTGGGGCTGGGGCTGGCTCTGGAACTGTGCCAAGGCTTGGTGGTGTCGACGGTGATGGCATCGACATCGGATCAGCTGGTGGCATAGCTGCTGGTTGAGCTGGCGCGCCGAATTGCGGCGTGGGTTGGGGTTGATACGGCGCTGGATCTGGGGCCGATGGCGCAAACTGCTGCGGTGCCGGTGCTGGCTGATCATTAAAAGCCGGTGCGGCTGGCGGCATAGCTTGCGGACCAAACGGCTGGCCGGGCTGCATTTCTTGGGGCTGAGTCTGCATCGGCTGCAGTGGTTGTTGTGGCGGTTGAGCCAGTGGCTGTTGCGCAGCAGCCTGAGCTCCCTGCGCCTGACTAGCGGCCAAAATCTGCGGCGCTGACTGCGCCACTTCGGCCTTTAGCTTATCGAATTCTTCTTGGACAATTTCTTTATAATTTGGGAAGTTGGTTTCCAGCCACTTAAAGGCGCCGGCGTCATCTTTGGCTTCAAAGTATTTCTCGAATTCATCAAGCTGCTCATTGGTCATTTGGTCGGCAAGACGAATGCCAACTCGCATTTCGAGCGTTTCGTAAATATGCCTCAGGAAACTATTTTTCTCAACCTCGGGCAAGCCACCCAGGCCGATTTCTTCAAGTAAGCTATTGTCGATTTTTAACATGCCAATATTATATCACCTTGACCGTTACAAAGTATGGGTATTTAGCGAAGGTCACCCGGCAATCGAGTCATGATCGGTCGACCATCAGCAGCAATCTCAGGAGTCAAATCGGTAGGATCCATATGTCGTGCGTACCAGTCACTGCGATCATCGGCCGGGTTTAGGTGTACTTTTCGTGTCCTGTCAGCCTCCGATGGTTTCCGTGCAACAATCAGGCCATTTGCACCATCAGTCCAAAGATCGAATGCTTCTCGGCTCGCATGCGGGTCGTCGATCTCTAGCCCAAGCATTGCCCTGCCCACTGCAATGCCTTTGGCGGCTTCGTCTGGAGTTATACCAACCTCAGCCCCAGTTTTTGGATTTGTTAGGAGAAGGCCCCCCGTCCACTCGGGATGATTCGCCACGCCAATACGGGTTCTACGGCCCATCTCAAGCGTCAGCGGATCAAATCCAGCGCGGACGGCAACCACGCCAGGCACTGGCGTGCCTGATTTGATAAGATCGCGCTGCTCGTATCCTTGTGGGAGGCTCTTAGGTGTATTCATAGATCCGTATTATATACCATCGGTAGCTTATTGTCAATATTAGAGTTCTGACCCACGTGCACTTCAAACCAAATCCAACCGGCGTTAGCCGGTTGTTTCTTGTTTGCGATTAAAAAAGACGACATACTCATCTCTGTAATCTCTAACAAAAACAAAGGAAGAATATGTCGTCAACAGATATTGTACGTGACTCAAGTAGTCTCATTCAAAACAAACTACTACCGAGTGTACCGACCAAGTGGCAAGAGCAGCTCAGTTTTGGACTGGAGGCCTTCGCCCTCCGTCCATTCCAGAGTGCGGGCAGTAATGCCCGCTCAGTGGTAGCGAATGCCAACACGGCTGCCAGTAAAGTACGACGGCTGCTTGCGAACCACAAATTGGCAAACCACCTTGGCACTGTCTTTGACCAGCTCAGCTTGGTCAAGCCAAGCAGTTACGTCAACATCGACCACAGCGACTTCGATGGCCTAACGGCATTGGTTGGTGCCATCCAAACCAGGAATGGCCGGGCCATTCCCTGTATGGTGGAGACCACCTATGCACTGCATATCCCAGCTGCGGGCAGTCGCAATGACTCCTCACGCTGGCGAACCCTCAGGACTGACATGCAATTCGCCCGGTCGCAGCAGAGCTTTACCGGCCACACCATTGACGCCTTGCAGACCATGGCTGACCGTCTGGGCTTCTGGCCCAAGCTGGTGTTTGATCGAGGCTCTTTGCCAATGAATCCATTGTTGAGCATTTGCACGCTCAAGGTGCAACGTTCTACATTCGGCTGAAAGCTGGCAACTACGCCGAGTGTGACGACCAACAGCTACGAATTGGTGAGCTGTCTGCAAAGGATACGACGGTACGGCTGTTTGACCTGAGGCTGCGCGTGGTACGCTCACCAAAGAGCAGGAAAGCCACCGAACCTTGGTATATCCTGACCAATGACATGAGCAGCAACAGGGATACCGTGGTAAAGATCTACTACCACCGCTTTGAGATCGAAGAGACATTCAAGGATACCAAACATCTGTTTGGACTGCACCGCCTGAAGTTTGACCGGCCAACCAGTCTCAAGGTTGTGCTGTGGCTGGTCTTCCTAGGTATTGCATTGCTGTACGCAGTTACCAAGCCACCAAAGCAACGTAAGCAGCACACAACCAATCCCAAGAAGTGTCGCTCCTGGATTAGGGTAGCTTACGAACACTTCCAGCGGCAGCTTAACCTGCTTAGAGCACTAACGGGGCTAACGCCCCGTTACAAGCACAGAGGTCAGGTTTGAAGTGCACGTGGGTCAGATTAGAGTTGGCGTTGGACGGTTTCACGGCTGAAGAGTTCGATGCGATCGCCTTCGGCCAGTTCGATCTTTTTGGTGGTTTTGAGGCTCATGCCGCAGAGTTCGCCTTCAAAGATTTCTTTGGCTTCGGCCGGGCCGCGCTTGAGGCCGGTGACTTCGACTTCGCCGAGGTTTTCGTCGCCGCGAGTGATGCGGGCCAAGGCGGGTGCGGTCAGCTTGCCTTTGGTGCATTCGCCACCGCAGATAATGTCATTCTTGGTGGTTTTGAAGATGCCTTTGACGACTAAGCGGCCGAGTTCGGTTTCGACAATTTCGGGACGGAGTAATTTGGAAAGCTCGACTTTGACGTCGTCGATGAGTTCGTAAATCACTTTGTAGAGGCGGACGGAAACTTTGTCACGGCCGGCTTGCTGGCGGCCGCTAGTTGGCAATGGGACGTTGAAGCCGTAAATAATGGCGTGGCTGGAATGGGCTTGGTGGAGGTCGTTTTCGCTGACTGGGCCGACACCGGAGCCGACAATCCGGACGGAAACTTCGTCGGTGTCCATCGCTCGGAGGCTGTCTATAACAGAGGTCAGTGAGCCTTTGACGTCAGCTTTAACAATGATGTTGAGCTCTTGCAGTTTGTTGTCGCGGTTGATCAGACGGATCAACTCGGAGCTGCCAATGTCGGT
Source organism: Candidatus Saccharimonadota bacterium (assembly GCA_037200465.1). Lineage (GTDB taxonomy): Bacteria > Patescibacteriota > Saccharimonadia > Saccharimonadales > UBA4665 > JAJZCD01. Next base: position 53,305 of record JBBCFY010000004.1, read on the forward strand.
GCGGTTGCCGGCGGCTTGCTTGTCGTTAAGTGTTTGGGTGGACTGTTGGCGGGCTTCTTTCTCATTTGCGGCGACGGTGAATTCGTCGCCGAATTCGGGTAGGGTTTTGAAACCGGTAATGGTGACCGGCATCGACGGGTTGTAGCGGCTTTGAGCGGCTTGCCGTCCGTCGTTTCAAGATTGCGGACTTTGGCGTAGGAGCTGCCGGCGACGATGAATTCGCCGGGCTTGAGCGTACCGGCTTCGATAAGCGCGTTAGCGACCGGGCCGCGGCCCTGCTCAACATGGGCTTCGATAATCAGACCGCGGGCTGGCACATCGACGTCGGCTTTTAATTCTTCAACATCAGTCACCAGCAGTAGCATGTCCAAGAGGGCTGGGATGCCGTCTTTGGTTTTGGCCGAAACCGGCAGGACGATGGTGTCACCACCCCACTCTTCAGTTAATAAGTCGTGCTCGGACAGCTCTTGCTTGAGGCGGTTGATGTCGGCGCCCTCTTTGTCCATCTTGTTGGCGGCGACCAGGATTTTGACGCCGGCTTTGCGGGCGAAACGGATGGCTTCGACGGTTTGCGGTTTGACGCCGTCATCGGCGGCCACGACGATAATCACGATGTCAGTCAGCTGGGCGCCGTGCTCGCGGATGGCGGCAAAGGCTTCGTGACCGGGCGTATCGAGAAAGGTGATGGCACGGCCATTGTGCTCGATCTGGTAGGCCGAAATGTGCTGGGTGATGCCGCCGGCCTCTCCCTTAACAACATTGGCGCCACGAATGGCGTCGAGCAAGCTGGTTTTGCCGTGATCGACATGGCCCATCACGGCCACGACTGGTGGACGGGCGGCGGCTTTGTCGCTGGCGACAGCTTTGACCCGAACCGGCGCCGCGTCCTCGGCGGCTTTACGCTTGGATAAGCTCAAACCGAGGCCAAGCTCTTCGACAATTATAAGCGCGGTATCGAAATCAATCCGCTCATTGACGGTCGCCATGACGCCGTTTTTCATCAGCTCGCCAATCAAACGTGAGACGGGGATCGACAGCCGCTCAGCCAAGGTGCCGACGGTGATCATGTCTTCGATTTCGATAGTTGTGGTCTCTGTTGCGGTGGTAGTTGATTCTTCTGCCATGATTGTCGACTCCTTTCTGGCCAGGCGGCCGTGATCCTTAAATCTTCATGTTATTTCTTGGGCTTAGCAGCTTTAGCCTCTTTGAGGCTCAAAGCAATTTTACGATTCTCAGTGTCGATGTCGAGCACTTTGAATTCTTTTTTCTCGTTGAGTTGGAAAAGCTTCTCGGGATCGACGGTCTCGTCGTCACTCATTTCAGAAACGTGGACCAAGGCTTCAACACTCGGGCTGATCTGGACAAAGGCGCCGAATGGCGTGATGCGGGTAACTTTACCCTCAACGACGTCACCCTTGCTGAAGGCCTTAACCTGCTCCAGCCATGGATCCTCGCTCATTTGCTTGAGGCTGAGCGACAAACGATCCTTGTCGATAGCAATGATCTTAGCCTTAACGGTCTCGCCGACCTTGAGGTAGTTGCGTGGATTGTCGACACGCTCCCAAGAGATTTCGGAGATGTGGATCAAGCCTTCGATACCGTCAACCGTGACAAAAGCACCGAAGTCGATGACACCAGTCACAACACCTTCTACGGTGTCGCCGACCTTGAGCTCGCTGAAGCGGGCTTGCATGTCATCTTTGACAGCTTCTTTCTCAGAGAAAATCAGCTTATTGTCTTTGCGGCTGACGTCTAGGACGCGAACTCGCAAAGGCTGATTAGTCAGCGCGTGCAGTTTCTGCAGAATTTCGTCTTTGTCAGCACCCGAAACCCGTGGGTAATGGGCAGCTGCCAACTGAGAAACCGGCAAGAAGCCGCGAATTCCCTCTAATTCGACCAGTAGACCACCTCGGTTGGCGTCGTACGCGATAACTTCGACGATTTCGTTGGCTTCGTGGACGCGCTGGAGCTCGTCCCAACCGCGATCCTTGACGGCGCGCTTCATGCTCAATAAAGCATGGCCCTCGTCCATTTCCGGATCAATCACGCTGACGGTGACGGTCTGGCCCTCTTCGAGCGTTTGGCCGTAGCCAATCTCGCGGCGCATGACCACCCCGACGCCACGGGCGCCCAGGTCGATCCAAACTTCGTTCTTTTTAACGGCCGTAACCGTTCCCTCAACTACCTCACCGGTAGTCAAGCCTGCGATGTCGCTGCCGGCTAGCAGCTCATCCATTGTTAATTCTTTTGGCATATCTTACATGCCTCCTTCGTAGTGTATTTCTCCAGCAGCAATATCTCAGATCTTCGACCAGCGAACCCTTTAATTTGCTAACTGTAGATTACTTTAAATTATACCTGATCTACGCTGTTTCGTAAAGTGCGACTGGGTCGTGCGCTAAGCGTTCGAGCCAAGGGTGAGCTGGGTGAATTATCTCTAAAGCATCAACCATCCGCTTTACGGCGGTGGAGCTTAGTCGGTCTACTGTCTGCTCGAAGTCGCTTTGGTCCTTAGGGATATTACGTCCAGCTTTGTGTAGCAGCACAATCTCTGGGTTCAGATACGGAATGTCGCTAGTGGTGCGAGAGGTAGTCAGCGGTAAGGACCATCTAATATCAGGATCTCTTTTAAAGACCCAGCTATTGCCCTTGCTTTCATTGAGTAGCAGCTCAAAAGCCCATTCGGTGGCAGCTGGGGGGACGACACCATAGCACATTGATATCTGCCGGCACGGTTTCATCTGCTTCTATCGGCTGCTCGCCAAGCTGGCTACCACCCAAGCCTGGCCAGATTTCCCAATTCTCTAGACGAGCCCTGAAGGCCGCCTCATCCCTGCGCAGGATAACCACATCCAGATCTTCATGGGCTCGTGTCTCTTGGCCAAGAAATAAATCAATTGCATGGCCGCCCGCCACCCACCAACGTTCGGGACGACTTCCAAACAGCAACTCAACTTGTTGTGGCGAATAGGTGGATTTGATTGTCTCATCATATCAGAATTCACCATCAAACTGTGGGCGAATCTATGAGCAGTTTTATTCACTCAATGCTACACTGAGAGC
>JBBCFY010000005.1:0-86322 GCA_037200465.1 Candidatus Saccharimonadota bacterium
GTGGCAGATACACCTAGGTTACCGAATCCGGGACATGATGACGGCACGTGGGGAGACATCCTCAACGATTTTTTGCTGGTCTCGCATAATGCCGACGGCACCATCAAGGCCGGCGCGGCGATAGACGCCGGCGGCAATCCGATCATCAATCTCGCCGACCCTACGGACGGCCAGGACGCCGCCACTAAGTTCTATGTGGACAACACCGTCGGCAACGGCCAGGGCCTGCCGACGGGATGGACCGTACATGACGCCACCGGTGAGCTCCACACCACGAACCCCGATGACGGCGATGCCGACTACAACGTCATTACGTTCCAGCAGCCATCCGATGCGGACAGCTGGAACGCCTGGCAGGTGCTGGATGATGACGGCAACTATCTGGGCGGTTTCGACGGCGATAGGTTTCAGGCGGCCACCCCGGACCAAGCGGTCGCGCGCCTGAGCGCCACGAACGGTATCTCGCTGCTTGACTCCTCCCATACCAATATCTTCAACGTCGGCACTGACGGTTCATTGCAGCTGGGTACCGGCGAGATACGCGGCGGTGTGTTCATGCAGCAGCAGCCGAACGCGACGATCCTGTTCGTGCAGGGCTCCGGCGAGCAGGAGGTGGGTATCTTCAAGATAGGCAATCGGACCGGCGGCGAGACCACCAACGAAATCTTCACTGTCGAGCCCTGGGGCGACGTACATATCAAGCCGGCCGGCAGCGATGTCGTACCGCTCAGCGTCAAGAGTTCGGGGGCTGATGCCACCAGCAACCTGCAGGAGTGGCAGGACAGTGACGGCAACGCCATAGCGTGGCTGGCAGCCGACGGTACGCCGGGCGGTACGCTGACCGGCGGGGGTAGCGGTACGGGCCTGCCGGTAGGCGACCCGGCTCTGTTCTCGCTGGATACGTCCACCTACACCAATGACTTCGACGACGGCGCGTACCACACTGCCGTATTTGGCAACCCTGCGCCGGCCTTCGTAATTGCCCAAGTTGGCGATGAATACCCGCGTTGGCTCATGGCCTCCGACGCTACTGATGGGCTCTACCTGGGCGACGGCACCTTTGACCCTTATGACAATGGGGCGGCCATGTGGACCGACGGCGTACCAGAGGGCCTGACCACCGCCAATATCAACCTAGCGGGCTCCGGTATTATGCTAACTGTTGGCCAGATAGACCCGGCAGACGCATCGAACCCGACCATCACGGCTTGGGGCGACCTGCAGCTGACCGACCTGCAGCAGACGGTCGGCGTGGTCTTCCGTGCCCGGCAGGGCGACCCGAACGGTGCCGTCGCCGGCCGCCAGGGCGATGTCGTCATCGATGGCCAGACACCAGCCGTCTGGCAGTGCACGGCCACCGGCGATGCCGACACCGCCGTCTGGGCGAGAATCGGCGGCAGCTTGTTCGGTGGGGGTGGTGACGGCGGCGGCGACGGTACGGTGCCGGGTTGGTTCATCTTCCTGAGCGACGAACCCGTTACGGGCGAGAACATGGCATTTATAGAGTCGCAGGACAGCAGTGCCATCGCATTCATCAGTACGCTACCGGGCCAGGATGAAGACCCCTCGGGCGGTATGCTGGGGGTCGCCACCATGATAGGGGATGGTGACGGCGGACCTCTTCTGGGCGGCCAGATCCAGCTCGATTCGTTCCCGGACTTCTCCATGGACGAATTCGGCCAGCCGCGCCTTGCCAATTTGCAGATCCTGCGCAATGAAAACACCGATCAGCCGCTGACTATCATGATCGGCGACTTCTTCAACGATGTCGCGGATTTCATGCTGTTCGCCGGCGGTACCATGGTCCTGACGCCAAGCTTTACCATCGGCGGTCCCGGGCCGAACGAGGGATTCCTGATCGACCTGCAGACCGACATCCCGGGACAGATCATAGAGGCCTCAGCCAGCCAGACGGCGAACCTGCAGGAGTGGCAGGACAGCGACGCCAACGCGTTGGCCTGGATCGCGGCCGATGGTACCCCTGGTGGTACGCTCGCTACGGTCGGTAGCGGCGAGATTATGGATCTGATCGTTCAGGATAACAGTCATGCTACCATTTTCGAAGTTAACAGCGACGACGGAGTGGTCATCAAGCTGCCAGGGGCCACTGATCAGCTGGTAATCAAAGACAGTGGCGACGATGAACTCTTCTCGGTCACCGGCGGCGGCCCAGCCACGGAAATCACTTTCTGGGCCACGGGCGAAGTGATGAAAATGATGAGTGATGGCGACGACCCGGCCCTTAGTTTTTTCGGAGCCTCTCCATCCTGGCAGCAGAGCGCGAGCGATGGTTCATCTTTGGTTTCGGCTTTGGTCAGCTATGGATTACTTGAAAGCGGTTCCAGTTGGACTGACCCTGGTGTCGACACATCCAAAGATTTCTTCATCACCGGCGACAATAGTCTCGACATCGCGCCGAACACGCCGGGCGTCGGTCTGGGCGTCGAGACGAACGGCAACAGCAATGGTCACATCGAAATCGTTTCCCCTACCGGCGGCATACCGTACATCGATTTCACGACCGTCGGTGTCGACCACAAGGTGCGCATGGCCTGGGATGATACGAACAGCCGGTTCGATATCGACACCGCCGGCCATGTCCTCACCATCAACTCCAGCGGCCTGCTGCTCGATGACAGTCCGGTCGGCGGGACTACCATGCCGGTCGCCCAGATCACGGGCTCCATAACCATGCCGTATCCCATGCTGTTCAACCTCGATGTCATGGAATCGGTGCCACTCGACCCGGCCAGCCAGACCTATGGGAACTTCAAAACCTACCTGACCTCACCGGCGTTCACATTCCCGGCCGGTGGGGTGGCGACCTACACGAGTTTCGTACTTACCGGCGTCGATACCACATACGACCACTACAACTTCAAGGTTAGGGTCGTCGTTTCGAATGCCGATGGTTCAAATGCCATCATTCGTTCCTGCAACGGTGTGGCGCAGGCGGGCACTACGGGCGACGGCTTTACGGTGATACCCGGCTATCTGGGGAACGAATACACCAATGGCGGGGACTTGTCCTACGATACGGACACCGGGATCTTTACCTCGGCCAGCGGTGGTACCTACACCGTTACGCTGACGGTTGAAGCTTCTTGGGTGTAGCCAGCAGCGTGTGAGGCAGTGATATACTAGGCAAATATGGAAGACAAGCTGTACGAGAAGATCGGCAAGCAGGAGATGCAGATAGAGGCGCTCAAGCGCCATGGTGCCGAGCTGAGCGGGCTCATCGCCAAGTTTATCGCTGGCGAGGAAAGCCCCGAAAACTGGCAGGTGACGCCGCAGGGCCAGCTGGTGCGCAAGGGCACCGGGCCGGCCGATGTCAAGCCTGCGAAGCGCGCCAAGTAGGCGGTCACACTTGTTGACCGTTTATGGTTTTTATGGTACTATGTCTGTGCTTCGTTGAGCGAAGTCATTTTTATGTTGGCCTCGCTCCGACGCACTTTGACAGAGTAGAGTCAGTGGAAAGTTTGTAGACCCAGCCTCAGCAGGCACGCCGTATGCGCGCCCGGCGAAGCTGGATCTACCTGGCTACCACTACTAGTTTGCTCGGAAGGGGCTCCCCATGCAGGACATGGCAATCAAAATCGGTTTTCAAGAGATCGCTTTGAACATTAATCGCGACCTCGAGCTCACAGCCCAAGAGCTGTACGACAGTCCGAACAAGAAGTTCCGCGAAGAACCGTACGACCTGGTCATGAGCCGGCTGGCTGATGAGCTGGACCCGGATAACGATCTGGTCCGCACGGAATTCTTCCGCGTGTTCCACATCACCGACGATGACCTGAAGTTCGTCCGCGAAGCGAAACCCGGTGCCGATGAGCCGATAGTTGTCAGCAAGCAGACTGCCTGCACGGTGGCCTGCGATTTCACGCTGGTGCTCATCTGCCGGTTGCTCGGAATCCTGCGCGATCAATTGTGCATGCCCATGCTGCGAAACACCTACGGCCCGGCGCGCGCATAATCTTTTCCTGCGAATGAACCATAGATCGGCGGAGTATCCGGCGGCAAGAGAAGATAAATATCTGATATTTATCTGAGGTATCGGATTAAGTGCAGCCCTTGAGCTCACATTCGATTTCCGACCTTGCCGCCACGTGGCCATGTGCACCCGCACGCCCCAACCCCGCTCCAAGCTCTACCCTGTCAAACCCAACCCGAATCTTGAAATCATTCAAGCTTCAGGCTGAGCCTTGTATTGCTGGATATTGGTGGTATACTTACCCTTAGAGTCTTTACATAAAAACCATGACAGAAAAACGCCCCGATTCAGGAGATAACCCAATCCTGCCCACGTTGCCTATCGGTGAGGGAACGGCAGCTGATGATACCCGGCTGGTCGAATACTGGTCGCACGATCCATTCGACAAAGGACTCCTGGTTGACCCTCGTATCGAGTACTCATTCCTGAAGCCTTCTACTGACTTTGGCCCGAGGTCAAAAGAGGCTGACGATGAGCTCGAGGGGACTTACTTAGGATACGGCGTATTATCAAGCTTCGAAAGCCTGGAGAGCCTGCGTGGCTTTGGCATGCGGGGTATGACAGAGCGGGCCCAGGCGAATTATGACGCCAGCGTCGAGGAGTTCGGTGATGATCTGTTCCGTATGATGGAACGTGATCCCGAGGAATGGTTTGAAGCGTTGCCGTTACCCGAAGAATTACGAGAACGTGTCACAGCAAAGAGCCGTATGAATGTGTATACAGGCCTAAGGGTGGCAGATCCTGACACGCTGCTTGAATTTGCGCGCTGGAATCGTGACCGGATCTCAGCTTACAAGGCGGAACATGATTACCATTATGATAACGGTGAGACTACCGGCTCGCCAGAGATCGCACGAATTGTCGCTGACTTCCGTTTGGCAGCAGAACGAGCAATCACCGAAGGCTCGATTCCGCTTACGACAGAAGAGCTTGAACTTCGGCTACGTAGGATCGATATCGTCTTCCATGACCGTTTAGCTCTCGATAGAAGTAAGCGGTTCCTAGATGCTAAATATAGCCCCAGCAAACGAGAAATAGGCTCGTACATCGGCGTCGATACCGATCACCTGGAGCACACGGTCTTTCATGAACTGACCCATCAGCTAGCCGGTCAGACAGCTTTCGGCAGTTACGATGAATCACTGCAACAGGATGTCATGAGCGCGCCAAATAAAGCGGGCCTTGGATCTGAAGACAGATTGACGTGGCTTGATGAGGCATTTACGGAAGAAGTCGCGCAACAGTTACTGGCAATTGCCTATCCTGAGGCACCTGATGGTCCGACCTACTACAGCAAAGAGCGCGGTGCCGTGCACGACCTAGAAGAGTTAGGTGTGAGTCATGAATTGTTCGCTAGCGCTTACTTTGAAGCAAATGTCGTTCTTCCGGAAGCGCGGGTGGCCTTGTACCGGGCACTTGCTGTAAGCCTTGATACGACTGATGTCGTCGCTGAGCTGGAGGCGTTCAATGCCCCTGGAGAGCAGCAGGGGGCGAGCTTAAGCTCCGGGCTTGAGATGGACCTCATACAACTGCTCAAAGCAGAAAAGAAGAAGACAAAGCGTTGACAAATTTACTGATTTATGCTATTATGTGTAGGCTTCGTTGAGGAAATTTGTCCCTGATAAACCCGCTCCGATAGCACTTTGACAGGTAGTTTTTCAGTCTGCCAACCAGATCGGCCTTGATGGTTTGATTGGCCGACTGAATCGTTCAGTTCGCGACCCTTGGGGAGTATGCAATGATGAACGGACATGAGACCGCGGAACGGCTCGCTATGCGCGTCATGCTTTCGCGGGAACTCACGCTACGTGACGTGCTGTTGTCCGAATATGTAGGCCCTTGTCCTAATGACATTGGTTACAGCTTCGTACCGACAGAGAAGTTGCACCAAAAGGTAATGGAAGTCGTCGCAGGACTTTCGGTGGAAGAACTTGGTCTGCTCGTTGCAGAAAAGAAGTATGTCTTCCCGAAAGAAGAAGCAAAGGGCCGTCATCTGTGTAGTGATCCTGATTTAGGGCATGCCCTAAAGAAGCACAAGATACATGATGGCAGGACCGTGCTGGAGTTTCACGCGTGCAGCGTAGTACTTGGGGCCGCATTCCGGGTCGCAATGAACTATATGTGCGAAGTGTAAACTTCATCTACGGCAACAAGACAGGAATCATCCTGTAGAGATTCACTTTGGTGAATATCGGACTTGTTGTCGTAGCTTACTCGTACAGATGTATCTGTACTTACAGCCTATTTGGCTAACGCAAGTAAGCTCCAAAGACGCCGCGGGTGTTCACTGCCGGATATCCATCCGCCCCACCCGCCACTCGAACCCTACTACCTGTCAATCAACCCGAGTTTTGGAATCATCCAAGCCTCAGGCTGAGTACGGAATTTATTTTCACCATTGCTCTAGGGGTGGGCAGCTGGTATAATCATGGTCAACGCCATCAGTAATCTCTAACATTCAGTGAAGTGAAGAAAGAAGTATAGCGCATGATTTCAAGCGAAAAGAAGACGAAGATCGTTACCGATTTGCAGGCTAGCAAGACCGACACTGGTAGTGCGGCCGTGCAGGTCGGTATCTTTACCGAGCGCATCAAGGAACTCACCGGGCACCTGCAGGTGAACAAGAAAGATTTCGCTGCCCGCCGCGGGCTGCTGCAGCTCGTCGGCAAGCGCAAGCGTCTGCTGCAGTACATCGCTGCCGAAGACGGCCAGGCATACCTAGATTTGATTAAGAAACTTGGCATTCGCCGCTAAGGTGCGTAAATCAGGACTCTCGAGATACTCGAGGATCCGAACTTGTGCACATTAATACGTTCTACAGCGTACGTGGGTTGGGACCAGATATATTGCTCGTTCAGCACAAGACTGGAGCTCTATATTTGCACCTCACCCAGGTAACCAGAACAGAAAGATTTGGTAGAAATGAGCCAAACAACCAGCAATAAAACAGTCAATCCTTATGGCAAGGACATTATTTCGGTTACCACGGATTTCTGCGGCAAGCCATTGACGCTCGAAGTGAACCGCGTGGGCTTCCGTACCACGGCAAGCGTGCTCGTGAGTTACGGTGAAACCGTAGTGCTCGGCACTGCTATGCTTGGCAAGCCGCTCGACGGGTTCGATTACTTTCCACTCAGCATCGATTACGAAGAGAAGTTTTACGCGGCCGGCAAGATCAGCGGCTCCCGCTTTATCAAACGCGAAGGACGGCCCTCTGACGAAGCTATCCTGATCGGCCGGTTGATCGACCGCCCCATCCGTCCGCTGTGGCCCAAAGGCTACCGCAACGAAGTGCAGGGCGTGGCCAGCGTGCTTTCTATGGATCCAACGTTCCGCCCGGATATGATTGCCATGATTGCCATGTCTGCGGCGTTCATGCTGACCGGTGCGCCGTTTGACGGTCCTGTCGCCGGTGTACGAGTCGGTATCGACGACAAGGGTAAATATCAGGCGTTTATGTCGGCCGCGGAACTGAACGAAGGCAAACTTGACCTGGTCGTAGCCGGAACCGCTGACGCCATTATGATGGTCGAAGCCGGCGCCCGCGAAGCCACCGAAGATGAAGTGGCCGGAGCATTGGAATTCGCGCAAAAGGCCATCGTGCCGGCTGTCGAAGTTCAGAAAGAGCTTGTGAAGAAAGTGGGCGTAACTGCTCAGGAATTCGTGCTCGACCTACCCGATGAGGCATTTCAGAAGGAAGTCGACGCTTGGGTCGAAGGTAAGCTGGGTGAAGATCTGCGCCTGCCGTACCCGGAGCGCAACGAAGTCGTTTCAACGCTGAAACAACAGATGCACGACGAATTCGCCAAGAAGATCGGTGAGGCCGAATACAAGGTGCTGCGCGGTGAATACGATGAAGCGTTGCAGCTGGCTATCCACAAAGATGTCCGCAATGGCATCGTCAAGGACGGGATCCGCCCGGATGGCCGCAAGCTCGACGAAATCCGCCCGCTTTCCAGCGAGACCGGCCTGTTGCCGCGTGCACACGGCTCCAGCATCTTTACCCGCGGTATGACCCAGGCTTTGAACATCGTTACACTCGCTCCAATGAGCTACGCCCAAATGATTGACACCATGGAAGTGACCGATGGCGAGCGCCGCTACATGCATCACTACAATGCCCCGGGTTACACCGTGGGTGAAGTGCGCCGCCTAGGCTCGCCCGGCCGCCGCGAGATCGGTCACGGCTACCTGGCAGAACGAGCACTATCGGCAGTTTTGCCGGACGAGAGCGTATTCCCATACGCTATCCGCTCCGTTACCGAAATCATGAGCCAGAACGGATCGACATCGATGGCTGCCACTTGCTCCAGCTGTTTGGCGCTGATGGATGCCGGCGTGCCGCTGAAGGCACCCGTATCCGGCATCGCCATGGGTCTGATGGTCGATGGCAAAAAGACTTATATATTGAGTGACATCGCCGATGCCGAAGACTTTGCCGGCGACATGGACTTCAAGGTAGCCGGAACTGCCAAGGGTATCACAGCACTCCAGATGGACATGAAAGTGCATGGCCTGCCGGTAAGCGTGCTGAAAGAGGCGCTGATGCAGGGCAAGGATGGCCGGGCGTTCATCTTGAAGCACATGCTGGAGACGCTGCCGACGCACCGAGACGAGCTCAGCCCGTACGCGCCGCGCGTCGAGAGCATCCAGATCAACCCGGACAAGATTCGCGAAGTGATCGGCAAGGGCGGCGAGGTCATCCAGAAGATCACTGCCGAGACCGAGACGCAGATCGACATCAAGGATGACGGCACCGTGATGATAAGTAGCCCCGACAAGACGCACATCGATGCTGCTATCCAATGGATCAAGGGTATCACCGAGGATCCGGAAGTCGGTGCCATCTACTACGACAAGCCCGTGGTGAGCGTGCTCGACTTCGGTGCCTTCGTGCAGATCATGCCGGGCAAGGATGGATTAGTTCATGTTTCTGAAATATCCGAAGAGCGCACCGAGAAGCCCAGCGACAAGCTGAAAGAAGGCGACCTGGTGACCGTGAAGCTCGTGGCCATCGACGATCGCGGCCGCCTGCAGCTTTCCATGAAAGCCGCCGCGCGGGAGCTAGCCGACAAGAAGGGCGCCAAGAAGTAATATGGCGGGCGATGCCAGACGATCTGCCTCGGATATGATCATCGTGTTCATTTCCATCCTGGGCATCGCCGTAGCCTTCTTCAACATTTACCATTTCGCTCAAGAACGTCAGCCGGGTAATGCAGTGTGGGGCGGGATCGCGCTTTTCGCGTTCAGCCAACGCTGGCAACCCGGTTGGCGATGATGAGACTGGCGGCAACGCCCGTAAAACCGGCTAAGAGTACTAAATAAGGGAGGGAACCAAGAAAATGGCAAAAGCAGTAAAAAAGAGCAAGGGTGCGAGCAAACTCAAGCCGACCAGCGGCATCACGGTACCGTCATTACTTGGCTTGGCATTGCTCCTGGGCTTGCTGTGCGTACTGCCCTGGGTAAGCAACCAGAGCGGCAGCGATTCATGGCGCGCGCTTCAGGTGTGTCTGGCACTGCTCTTGGCACTGACCGGTGGTTTTTGCCCTGGGCCTCCAGGTCGCGGCTAATCGAAAGAAGTAGATGAACGCACGGGCTATCGATACCTTTCACAAGACGCGGCTTGGGCATCTGGTCTTCGGGGTGCTGGAACTAGGCTTGAGCCTGGCCGCGCTGAATTGGGCCATCGGCAACGGCAGCCTATGGATCTGGGCGCTGGCGTTCGTGCTGTTGTTCGGCTTCCTGCAGAATTTCGTCTACATGCTGGCGGTGCATAAGAAATGAGTGCCGCCAAGACCAAACAGCAGCTGCTGGATGAGCTCAAAGAGCGGATAGAGAAAAGCGGCGTAACGCCGGAGCTGAAAGCAGGTGCCACGCAGTTGGTCTTCGCCGATGGCAACCCGGATGCCGACATCGTCTTCATCGGCGAGGCGCCCGGTAAGAACGAGGATCTGCAGGGCAAGCCGTTCGTCGGCGCCAGCGGCAAGTTCCTGGGCGAGATGCTCGAGATGATAGACATGAAACGCGAGGATATTTACATCACCAATATCGTGAAATACCGGCCGCCGAACAACCGCGACCCGTTGCCGGCGGAAAAGGAAGCCTTTCTGCCGTTCCTGCAGGAGCAGCTCGATATAATTGGGCCGAAAATTGATTGTCACCCTAGGCAGGCACAGCATGGATGTGCTGCTGCCCGGGCTGAAAATCAGCCAGGTGCATGGCCAACCGAAACGGTATGCCGGCAGGGTCTATCTGCCGCTGTTCCACCCGGCCGCCGCACTGTATAACGGCGGGATGCGCCAGACACTGATAGACGACTTCGCGCTCATCCCCGCAATTTTAAAAAAGATAAAGGATTAACGATTAATTACTAACGACCGGTTACTGCGTCATCCTGAGCGTAAGCGAAGGATCTATCAAACAGATTCTTCACTCGCGTTCAGAATGACATTCCCGGTTGAACATGAAAGGAAATAACATATGGATAATAAACCAACGAACGAAAATAGACCCCCACGTCCTCCACGCCAGAACGGCGGCGGCAGGGGTGGTCGCCCACAAAGTGGCGGCCGTGGTCGCCAGAACGGCGGCCAGGACAACCAGAACGGCGAGAAAAAGCCGGGCGTCAGCCGCGGTGCGGCCGTCCGCGCCCAGAAGCGGACCCAGATGGACGCCCAGCGCGTGGCCAACCAATTCATGCCGGCGCAGGTCGACGAGAAGAGACGGGCCAATTTCATCGATGACAGTCCGCGCCTGAAGGTCATCGGCCTAGGCGGTATGGACGGCGGCGGCTCCAAGAACACCATGCTGGTCGAGTACATGAACGACGCCGTTATCATCGATGCCGGTAACGACCTGAGCGTCGATTTGCCGGGCATCAATTATGGCATCGCCGACACCGCGTATCTGGAAAGCATCAAGCACAAGCTGCGGGCCTATGTCATCACCATGGCCACCTCGACCACATCGGGGCGCTGCCGCACATCGTACCCAAGTACCCGGCGCCGATCTACGGTTCCAAATTCACCATCGGCCGGGTAGAAGAAATCTTCGAGAACTTCGGTCTGCCCATGCCCGACGGCTTCGAACTGCAGACGGTGACCATGAACGAAAATACGCACGAACGGCTCAAGGTCGGCGGAGTTCTTCGTGGAGCTGGTGCGCATCACGCACTCTATCCCGGGCAGCACCTGCGTGGTGCTGGATACGCCGGTAGGGCGCATCATCAACACCGGTGACTTCCGCTTCGACCAGAACCCCCTCGACCATGAGCGCAGCGACATCGAACGGCTGAAAGAGCTGGGCGATGAGGGTGTGCTGGCGCTGCTCTCCGAGAGCACCACGGTAGAGCGCATGGGCCGTACGCCCAGCGAGAGCACCATCGAGCAGAGCTTCGTCGACATCATGAACCAGGCGCCGGGCCGGATCTTCGTCGGGTTGTTCAGTACCAATATGAACCGCGTGCAGATGATCGTCAACGCTGCCGTGCACCACAACAAGAAAGTCGCCATGGACGGCCGCAGTATGGTCAGTACGCTCGAGATGGCAGTGCGCAACGGTTTCATGAAGATCCCGAAAGGTACCTTCATACCGATCGCCTCGGTCGCCAGCATGAAAGACGAAGAAGTCGTGGTGGTCGCGACCGGCAGTCAGGGCGAGCCGAGCAGCGCCCTACAACGCATGGCGAACGGTGAACACCGCCACGTCAAGCTCAAGGAGCAGGATACGGTCATCCTAAGCAGTACGCCGATCCCTGAAAGCGGCAACGACGCGCTCATCGGCCAGATGGTCGATAACATGACGCGTATGGGCGTGCACGTGTTCGAAGCCCGCAACCACGATCTGGACAAAGTCGGCCCGCTGCATGTCTCCGGACACGCCAGCCAGGACGAATATGCCGAGATGATGCAGTACACCAAACCTAAGTTCTTCATCCCCATCTACGGTGCTTACCGCGTTAAACAGCGGCACATCGACCTGGCGGTGGAGCAGGGTATCCCGCGCGCCAACACGGTGAACGCGCTGAACGGCGAAGTCATCGCGCTGACGCAGGACAAGATGGAAATCATCGGCCAAGTGCCGAGCGGAACCATCCTGGTCGATCAGACCGGGGCGGTGGTGAGCAACGTGGTGGTGAAAGACCGCGTGCTGCTGGCCGAGGAAGGTTTGGTGGCAGTGGTCATTACGGTCGATAAGAAGAACGGCAACTTGCTGACCAGCCCGGATATCATTTCCCGCGGGTTCATCTACATGCGCGAACAGGAAGACTTGATGAACGGCCTCCGCAATGAAGTACGCAGGGCAGTGCAGCAACGCTTCAAGCGCGTCGACCTCGACCGTTTCAAGGTAGAACTCAAGGATCACATGACCCACTATCTGTTCGAGCAGACCCAGCGCAGCCCTATCGTCATCCCGGTAGTGAACATCATCGGCGGCAAGACCGAGACCGCTCAGACGGTCCATCAGGGCAAGACCAAGTCCGCCGAAGAGGTCGCCGCCGAGCAGCAGAAACGTTTCCAAGAGATGCGCGCCCGCTTGCTCAGCCAAGACCAACCGGACTAGCCGGTCTACCGGACCAGGCCGGTTTTTGTTCCTGGTATAATCATAAGTAACATGAAAAACCAAGAGATCGTAGACTACCTCGCTACTCAAGTGGCTGCCGGCCACAGTGAGAAGAGCGTCCGTGAACACTTGGTGGCTCACGGTTGGTCGGAGCCTGCGGCCGATGAAGCCTTTGCGCAGTATCATGCTGCCCAGAAACCCGAGAAGTCGGCTCGCGACAAGCGCAAAGAACTGCGCCGCGGCGGCCGGCAGGTGGTGCGCAAATGGACGCCGAAACGCTTCATCAAGCTGAGCATCATGCTGGTCGTCATCCTGGGCGGCATCGGTTTCGCCGTGGGCCGCCACTATCATCAGGAGCCGATCGCGAAGCCGGTGGCTCTCACGGCGCTTACGTACACCCAGCGCCAGCTGTTGGACGTCAACATCGTCGCCGGTGCAATCGGACAGTACGTGGCGGCCAATAACGGCACGTTGCCGACGCAGCTTTCGGTGAACGGCGGCAGCCTGGTGATGTGCAACCAGGTGTGCGATCCTTCTACGTCGGCAGTGGCGCAACTGGGTGTTTTCAAGCCGCAGAACATCAAGCTGGTGCCGTACCAAGCGGGCCTGAAAGTGCCGGACACCTCGCTGATGTATCTGGTGCCGCAAGCGAAATGTGCCAGCCAGACTTCTATCGACGGTCAGAACCCCCATGCTCGCTCGATGGTGCTGCTCTACGACGAAGCCTCCGGCTCAAGTGCGACCAAGCCCACTTCATCCCAGCGCTGCATCATCCTCTAAAGCGTGAGCGGATTGACAAAGGTTGTAAATTTTGCTATAATATTGGCATGTTAGAAAATGCTCCGAATCCTTTCAGCCCCGAGCAAAAACCGGATGAATACGAGTACGTGCCGTATGATGAAGACCCGGCTATAGCGGCAATCATTGCTGATGAAAAAGTACCGAAAGATGGTAAGGATCTAAGACTCCGCATGCAGGCTTGGCAAATGCAGGCTGACCTCTTGCGTCGTGACCCGGAGAACGAACTCTACATATATATGGCAAACCTGGCCGATAATGAACTAAGCGCCTTTTTAGCAAGGCAAGATATCCAGCGGACCATTCGGCCGAAACAGCCTGAAGATTCATAAAATCTGGTAAAATATAAATAGTTATGGCGAAAAAGAAAAAAGCATCCAAAAAGAAGCAGGCACCGGAACCCATCGCAACCGAGCGGTCGGCGTTCTGGGGCTATGCCGGCGCGGTCCTGCTCCTGCTGCTGGCCCTGTTCGCGCTGCTCGGCGGCTTCGGTACGGGCGGAGCGTTGCCCACCGGCCTCTTCAAGGCAGCTTACGCGCTGTTCGGCTACGGTGCTTGGCTGACACCGGTAGCGTTCGTGTATGCCGGCGTCTATAAGTTCCAAGCCGACGACCAGCGATTGCCACTCGGTAACCTCTTCGGGATCACAGGGTTGCTGATATTCGCCAGCAGCTGGTTCCATACCGCCTTTATCACTAAACTAACCGACGGAACCGTCGCCGGCGGCCACGGCGGCGCTATCGGCAAGGGTGTGGGCGGTGCGGTGTTGACGCTGCTCGATAAGATGCCAGCCAGCCTGCTGTTCTTTATCTGCACCGTGCTTGCATTCTTCTTCGCCTTCGGCATCTCACCCAAAATCATCCTCAAGCTGTTCCACCGCCGCGACCGCGAAGACGCTGAAGACGGTCTGGAAGCGCTCAAGAACAAAGCTGCCGAAAACGGCTTCAAGATGAACGAAGGCGTGCCGGTGGAGCACCACGGCGACGCTCAGCCCGGTCCGCGCCTCAGCAGCCTGCGTAACACCGCGCAGAAATTATCGAACCAGGAAAACCACGCCGCGCTCACGGCGGCCAGCGA
The DNA here is from genome assembly GCA_037200465.1 of Candidatus Saccharimonadota bacterium. Lineage (GTDB taxonomy): Bacteria > Patescibacteriota > Saccharimonadia > Saccharimonadales > UBA4665 > JAJZCD01. The sequence continues at coordinate 14,429 of JBBCFY010000005.1, forward strand.
TCCCGATTGGAAATTCCCAGGTCTGGACCTGCTCGATGCCAAGCAGGATAAAGCCGACGCCGGCAATGTGGAAGGCAACGCCAAGATCATCCGCGAGACCTTCCAGAACTTCAACATCGACGTTGAGATGGAAGGCGCCAACATCGGTCCGCGCGTCACGCAGTACACGCTCAAGCCGCCCACCGGGGTCAAACTCACCAAGATCACCGCGCTCGAAAACAACCTGGCGCTCGACCTGGCCGCCACCAGCATCCGTATGGAAGCGCCCATCCCGGGCAAACGCGCCGTGGGCATCGAGGTACCGAACATCAAGCCGGCCATCGTGCGTCTGAGCAGCATCGTGGGCAGCCATGACTGGGCCGAGAGCAAGAACCCGCTGGAGTTCGCCATCGGCAAAGACATCTCCGGCAAGCCGGTGTTGGCAGATCTGTCCCGCATGCCGCACCTGCTGGTCGCCGGTCAGACCGGTTCCGGTAAGTCCGTCATGATCAACGACATCCTGACCAGCTTGCTGTATCGCAACACGCCGAGCGACCTCAAGCTTATCCTGGTCGACCCCAAGACGGTTGAGCTGACGCCGTACAACGACATCCCGCACCTGCTGACGCCGGTGATTACCGAGCCCGAGAAGTGCATCAGCGCTCTCAAGTGGGCCGTGGCCGAGATGGAGCGCCGCTACCGTACGCTGGCCGAGCAGAAGAAGCGCAACATCGGCGAATACAACGAGCTGAAGACCGTTGAAGGCATGCCCTATATAGTAATCGTCATCGACGAGCTGGCCGACCTGATGATGATGGCCGCTCGCGATGTGGAAGCGCTGATTGTCCGCATCGCCCAGAAGGCCCGCGCCGTCGGTATCCACCTTATCTTGGCAACCCAGCGCCCGAGCGTCGATGTCATCACCGGCCTCATCAAGGCCAACGTGCCGGCCCGCATCGCCTTCACCACGGCCTCCCAGATCGACTCCCGTACCATCATCGACCAGATGGGCGCCGAGAAGCTGCTCGGCCAGGGTGACATGCTGTATCTGACCAGCGATATGCCGAAACCCCGCCGCGTCCAGGCTGCCTTCATCAGTGACGGCGAAACCGTGAAGGTCACTCGCTTCATAACCGACCAGCGCGCGCCGGACTACAACATGGAAGTCGTCAGCCAGCCGGTGGTCATCGGCAAGGGCGGCGTGGTGGCGGATGCCGGCCCCGGCGGCTCCGAAGCCGACGACGATATGTTCCGCGACGCCGTGCACGTGGTCATAGAAAACAAGAAAGCCTCTACCTCGCTGCTGCAGCGCCGCCTGCGCATCGGCTATGGCCGTGCCGCCCGCCTTATCGAGGAAATGGAAGAGCAGGGCATCATCGGTCAGGCCGACGGCTCCCGCCCGCGAGAGGTGCTGGTGACCAGCATGGACCAGGTCTTCGGCAGCGGCGAGGCCAGCGAAGCCGATCAAGCGTTGGACGAAAACTTCCCTGAAACCGTATAACACCTGAGAAGGCATAAAAATACGCCCTTTTGGAGGGCGTATTTGCTAATTGCAGAAGTGTTGGAGGTGGTCGACGTGTGTGGTGCAGTGCTGCCGCGTGTGGCGACCCCGAACGGGTCAGGGTCGCCACACGGCAGCTACACTCCTTTCGTCCGGAATGGATGCTCTGCGCTACCTTCGCTCAGACATAGAGGCCCAAAGCGACCTTGCAGAAGGTGCGGCCCCCTTCGACGGCCTGGTAGTGCAGGAGCATGTTCTCGCCGCGCGCGGGATCGATGACGTGCCGGGTGAGGACGTCATGTGTGCTGCCCGGAACGGGCGGCGTTTCACTATGCGGGACGATGGTGTCGAACATGTCGTACTCCGGGCCGGCCATCTGCTCGGTCGTCGGGTGGACCATGTAGGCATTCTCACGCCGAAGTGGTATGAGCAGCTCCTCGTTGAGCCAGGTCAGCATCCGAATGCAATCCGGTGGATCGTACTGCGGATATTGCGTGGTGATGGCAAGGATGACGTCGTCGACTGTCGGCTTGTCCGATTCGCTGTCGAGCGCGCCCTCTGCGCCGCCGGCGAGCTTAGTGCTGCCTCCGTCGCCTCCGTGGACGTCACTGCCGCCGCCGTTGCCTTCGAAGCCATCGTTGGGGTGAATGGCACTGCCTCCGTCGCCGAAGTTGCCGCCGCTGCCGCCACTGTCGTGGATACCGCCGCTGCCGTCGCCGTCGGGGTTGGCAATGTCGCCACCGCCACCGTCGGGGTGTAGACCACCGCCGGTTCCGAAGCCACCGTGCGCACGTGCGGGGGTTGTGCCGAGTGTTGCGGTCATGAAGACCACCTCCAAATTGTTAAACCACCCCGGGTGGGTGTACGCGCATTTAACGGCATATAGCACCCGCTGTCAACTTCAACCTATCGGCTTTGGAAAGAATACGGCACAAGCGGCAAAAGCATGTGTCCGGGTAGGCTACCATTCCAGATGGTAACAAGCATAAGCCCATTGCCAATTAGTAAAGTTTATGCTATCATATTTTCAATATGTCAATCATCCATCAGGAACAAAGCGCGCAGCATCCGGAAGTAACAGTCGTTTCGGGCACGGTACCTATCCGAACATCGGCTGAAATTACCGATAATGAGCCTTTCTCTGTCGCCATCGTCAAATCCGGCGACGAACCGGCACATACGTTGCACTCCCCAGGCGTCGGACAGACGAGCGACTGGCTTACGGAGCGCGCCGCCCACAATATGGCGGCTACTGGTTCCGCGTACGGACACGATGTTGTCATGTCCGCTGCACCGAATCACCAAAAGTATGCCAACCGTGATCTGAGGCGCGATCCTGAAGCTTACCGTGATGTAGTCAAAGACAAGAGTGCTCAGCGCCTGCACGGCATCCAGGATATTCTGAAGAATGAAGAGATACTTGCGCCCGACGCGAACCTGACGGGGCATTCGCTGGGCGGCATGGATACGGCCGAGATGCTGTTGCGTTACCCGGATGTCATCGCGCGAGCGGTAGCATTCGTGGACTATGCCGGCATGACGGCTATGAGCGAAGGGGATATCCTGATGGGCTTGACTAAGAGCTCCATGCCGTATGATCATGCCAATGATCTGATAGGCCTGCACGCAGGCGCTGAGTGGCTGTATGATAAAGTTCGGCTTGGCAGCCAGAGTATGAAGCTAGTGACGGATAATAAGACGAATCAGGACATAGCAGAGCTGCTGGTGCGCCGTCCACAGCTGGCGGTCACGCTAGTGGCCAGCGGTGCTGGTAAATTCCAGACGTTGCAAGAGGTGTATCAGGCGCTGAGTGCTGCAGAAGCGGAGGAAGTGACTGAGCGAGGCAGGCAAGTAAATCTGCTTGGCCGCACGGTCGTGCAAGAGGGTGGTCACCGGGCATCCGCTACTAAAGATGGCGCCGCTCAGGAAGTCAGTGTCATCGAACATATCTCCGGCGGCAGGCAGCTGCCACCGATCACCTCCAGAATCACCAAGCAGTAGTTATTGTGCCTGAGCGGCTGGTATACTTTATGCCAAGATGAGTCGCACCGTTTTTAAGCTTGCCAGCCTGGTACTTTTGGCACTGGCCGGCTTTTTGCTATTGGTGCCGCATATAGCGTTGCTAGGCTGGATCAGTTGGTCCGTGGGTATAGCCAGCCTGCTTTTGACCGGTCGGGCATTTGCGAAGCATCTGTTGTTGATCTATCCCATGATAGCTATCCTGGGATTGATACCGATCAATACGGATCTATCGCTGCGGCACATCGCTATCATGGGTGCGGCACTCGCCGTGACGGTGCTGGGGCCGTACGTGGTCTCGAAGTTCGTATATAAGGAAAAGATCATCAGCTTTCCGCTGACCAATGGGCGGTGGCACTGGTGGCATTTCGGCTACATCGCGCTGACGGCAGGTCTGGCGTATCTGATATTGCCGTTCTGGATGCAGCACACCGGGGATTACCTGAATTGGACGGTTGCCGACCGACCCCGGCGGCCTGTTCACGCTGTTTTTGGGCACGAACAGCCTGGGTATATGGGACGAGCTGTTCTTCGTGCTGACGGTGCTGGCACTACTGCGGCGGCATATACCCTTCGCGGCGGCCAACACGGTGCAGGCGGTGCTGTGGACGTGTTTCCTGTTCGATCTCGGCTTTCAGGCCTGGATGCCGCTGCTGCTATTCCCGTTCGCGCTGTTGCAGGGCGTGGTGTTCAAACGCACGCACAGTCTGCTGTATCTGCTGGCGATCCATCTGACACTTGATTTCGTGCTGTATCTGGCGCTCATCAATGCCCAGCATCCGCAGCGGCTTAACATATTCGTGACGGGCCTGCATCATGGTTAGCGCGGCCCGCATCATGCCGGACATCCGTGTGAAGCGGACCCAGGCGTTGCCGCTAGCGGCTGCCATACTTATCGCAGGCGCGTATATCCTTGGCGCGGCAGTACACTGGCACGCGGCGTCGGGGGTGTTATTCGCGGCTGCCGGTTTGTTAGCACTATGGCTGCCCACGAGCATACGGCGCTATATGCTGGCGTTGCTGGCATCGACGCTGCTGCTGGCAGTGACGCCGCTGACGACGATATTCACACTGCATATGTTTATCATCATTCTCGGTATGATAGTCGGCGCGGTACTGATCGTATACGCTGTGTCTCGATACTTTGAGCGGGAACACCTGATACACTTCCGGTTTGACTGGCGCCGCACTTGGGCGGCGTGGGAAATCGCTTATCTTGTGGGCATGGTGCTGGTAGTCTATCTGTTATGGCCGTACTATTTCCGGACTACCGGGGCGATTAGCGGCTGGCATGTCGGGCGCCAGGCGGGTGAGATCACGGCGGTCTTCGTGTCTACCATGATTACCGGTATATGGGAGGAGTTCTTCTTTACCGCTACGGTGCTTGGAGTCTTGCGGAAATATATGCCTTTCGTATGGGCGAACGTGCTCCAGGCGTGTATGTTTGCTGCGTTCCTGTGGCGGGTCGGGTTCCACCACTGGGCTGCTGTCCCGATGTTCGGGTACGCATTTGCCCAAGGCTGGGTGTTCCAAAAGACTCGGTCGCTGCTGTACGTACTGGTGGTACATGTGTGCGTTGATTTGCTGGTGTGCCTGATACTGTTGCATGCGGCGCAGCCCGATATGATGCGGATATTCATAACGTAAAGCTTACAACAGATAGCTCTCTCTGTCAGGAATACGCTTATTGTTGTAAGAAATGGAACGTTTACAGGGTAAGTTGAACACAAAATTAGACATTATGCTTGTGTTATTTCTGTAAGCGTTCTAACATATTGGTAAAACAAACAGCCAGAATGGGGGATGCATGGCGGCTGGTACCGATATTTTGAGAGACGATAGAGGGCCAGCTAGCCTGCTCCCACCAGGCCACCTCACAGCATCCGAACCACCAGAAGCTCCTGCCGACACCGGCGGGAGCTTTTTGATTGCCGAACAGGCAGCGCTGGGATCCGCAGCGGTTCGTTTTATCCGGCCGGCGATTCTAGCCGGTCACCCATATATCTTGCCCGAGGCCTATCCGACCCGCCCGATAGACCTGGAGAGCGGCCTACCGTATTGCTTCATGCCGAACCCCGATCTGCCGGCGGTGCGGCTGGATGAGAAAAACCTGGCGCGCCGGGCGGACTGGGATCATCAATACCCGCGTGTCGAGGTCAGATATAGCACCAATCCCGTGCTCGACCACCCTGATGCCCGATATGGGCTGCTGAACCTACGGCTGCAGTGGACGGCCTACCCGCAGCATCATGATATCTGGAACAATTGCGAGATGATCGGTCCGATGCAGCCGGCCACCGCCCAGCAGCTGGCGGCGACATTCGTGCTGGGCCTGGGCGGCTTTGTGCCGCCCGTGGGGCTGGAGCTGCGGCAGAAGCGGCCGATAGAGCGGAAACTGTCGGAGCACGACCGGCGGACGCTGTGGGAGAGCGGGCAACTGCGGATCGGCAACGAGACGCCGATCATCGCGTATCTGCGGCGCTATGTGCTTGCGCAAGACGTGGACCACATTAACGAATCCGAGCTTAATGAGTTCCTGGACACGCATGACCGGGAACGCAAGCTGTACCTGGGCCATACGCTGGCCGCCAAGATTGTGGAGCGTGCGGTCGAACCTTTCGGGGCGGTGTACAGTACTGCGCAAAAACAGGGGCTCCTGAGCGTGCGTAATGCCGCCCGCCGGACGCTCTCCGAGGCTCCGAACAATCCGCGCGATCTGGTAAAAGCCAAGCTGAGCAGCGGGCGGCGGTTCGGTCCGGTGATGGATGCCATGGCGCATAAACTTGCCATGTACCGCGAGACGGCTTAGGGTGGGTTGACTAACAGAGGTAGATAGGATAGAATAGTGGGGTTATATCAACTCAGCCTGTGTCCCTAGTGAGCATGGGCTGCCCGTGGTACAGGACTTGTGCGCAGTGCAAGGAAGTGGCGAGGAGCGGAGCGACCGGTACAAAAGGTACCGCGAGCGAGCACCGGAGCCAACTGACGCAGCAATGTGCGCAAGGCATGCGGCACGGTAACCAAAGGAGCAATGAATGCAATACGAGATTGCTGTTCTGTATGATCCCGACTTGGAAGTCGACCTGGAAAAGGCGACCAGCCGGGTAGAGAAAATCTTCACCGACAACGGTGCCAAGATCACCAACACTGACAATTGGGGCAAGCGCAAGCTGGCGTACACCATTGCCAAGCACGACATGGCCATCTACGTGTTTTACACCGTGGACATGCCGGGTGCGAATGTGCAGAAGCTGGAAAGCGTGCTGAACATCACCGACGAAGTGATCCGTTTCCTGATCACCAAGCCGGACCTCAAGGCTATCGCCAAGGCGGAAGCTGCCAAGGCGCTCAAGGCCGAGCAGGCTGCCAAACGCGGTGAACGCGAAGGCAGTGACGAAGACGACGAAGAGTAAGAACCGGCGTCCGAATATAGAATTATCGAAGTATCGGGCCGACAACTCGGGCATTCGATACTTCGGGATTCGGCGAGCTTGACGTTGCAAAAATGAGAGAGTAACGTGAATAGTACCAATTAATAGAGAACATAGTTTTCTCGAGGAGGGAGTTGCCACATGGCACGTAGTTTCAACCAAGTAATCTTGATGGGGAACCTGACACGGGACCCCGAACTTCGGCAGACGCCGAACGGGCAGAACGTATGTTCGTTCTCGCTCGCACTGAACCGCAGCTACAAGGGCGCGGACGGCAACTGGCAGGAAGCGACCGATTACATCGATGTCGTGGCCTGGGGGCCGCTGGGAGAGCGTGTAGCGCAATATCTTTCGAAGGGCCGACCTTGTTTGGTCAACGGCCGGCTGCAGAGCCGCTCGTGGGAAAGCGACGGCCAGAAACGCTCTAAGGTCGAGGTGAACGCGCAGGATGTAACGTTCCTGGGCGGACCTGGCGGCGAAGGCGGCGGCGGATCGAACGGCGGAGGATATCAGCGTTCGGATAGCGGCGGCAGTTCCGGCTCAAGCAAACCGGCGCCGAGCAAGAAGCAGGATGATGTCGTCATCGAAGACATCGGCGACGAACCGATCAACCTCGACGACATCCCATTCTAATTCGGTATCCGAAGTAACGAAGTATCGGATATGGAATACGCAGTTAAACGACCTGCTAAAAAGTTTCAGACATTTCGGGATCTAAGGGTTTGGCAGGAAGCATATAAGCTTGCGGTGGGAGTCTACAAGATATCGGAAAAGTTTCCCAAGCATGAACTTTACGGATTAAGCAGCCAGATGACCCGTGCGGCAGTATCGGTTTCATCGAACATTGCCGAAGGGTACGGGCGAAAGAGTAGTCAAGACAAGAGCCATTTCTATTATGGCCAACGGTTCGCTGACTGAGCTGGAGAACCAATTGCTGATTGCTCAGGGAATAGGGTACATTGATAAAACATTGCTCACAAGAGTGATGGAACAGTGCGATACAGTGCACAAAATGCTTTACGGACTACAGAAAGCACACGATAACTAACCTGGAATTCGATATCCGGTACTTCGGATATCGGTTCCTGAAAGGAACACTATGGCAAAGATTTTTAAACACCGCACCGACGTCGCGTATTTCGACTACAAGGATTTCAAGACCTTGCAGCGCTACGTGAACCAATACGGCCAGATCGAGACCCGCAAGAAGACGGGGCTCACCGAGAGCCAGCAGCGCCACCTGGCGCAGGCTATCAAGCGCGCGCGGCACATCGCTTTACTCCCATTCGTAGCTAAAGCGTAGTCTCTGCGTGAGAGAATAGAAGTATGGACAATACTTCGCCGTTCGTGGCCATGCAGCGGGTCGAGACAGCGCTGAAGACGCTGATACGACAGGTTGATGATGATACGCTCCAGCCGGCTGAGAAGAAGGCGATGACGAGCATCCGACGCCTGGCGACGGATGCCCGGCTTGATATACGTGACTACGAACTCAGCGAGACTCGTGAGGAGCAGCTGAAGTGCGCCGTGAAGGCCAAGAAGCGGCTGGCGAAACTGCAGGCGGCCATCTTGGTGGCAGGGATGGCGTTCGGGCCGGCCGACGTCGCCCAGATCTCAGCCCAATGCGAGCAGATAAACGGATGGCTGGTATGACCATACATGACGCGGTAGAAATCCTGCTGGACCGCATGAACAAGCCCAAGCATGTCATCCCCGGTTTCTTCGGTGCGATGGACGGTACGACTAGTAACTTCAGCGTGGTGCAGCGGGAAATGAACAAAGCCATCATGGCCTGGCGCGAGTCGGGCGACACGATGGGCCTCAAGCAGATGGCTGCCATGCAGCAGGCTTTCGGCAGCTTGACCGATGAGGACTACGAACAGATAATGGATACACTTGAGGCAGCCACATAAGTTGTCATTCCAGCGAAAGCTGGAATCTTGGATCTTAAGCATGAGAAAACAATATTTTACGTATATCTTAGCTAGCAAGCCGGGAGGAGTGCTGTACACCGGAGTAACCAATGATCTCGCACGGCGGAGTGATGAGCATAGTGCCGGTGTTCGGCAAGGCTTTACCAGTAAATATTACGTGCACAGATTGGTATACTATGAAGCATATGATAGCCCCGAGGATGCAATCCGCCGGGAAAAGAACATTAAGGCATGGAAACGGGATTGGAAGATCGAGCTGATTGAGGGCTCGAATCCTGAGTGGCGAGATTTGAGTGCGACGCTGCTCGAATAACAACACCGTGTAGACATCTTCTGGAATGACAAGAGGAAGTTCGCATGGCAATAAGCAATACCGTATGGGTGCTGAAACGAGTTCAGCATGACAGAAAAAGGAGAAGTTGATGGCACTATCGATAACGAATCTTAAGAAGGGTGTGTTGTTCCAGATGGACGGCGTACCGTACCGGGTAGTGGATTATAACCAGAAGGTGATGGGGCGCGGCGGCAGCATCGTCAACGTGCGCATCAAGAGCGTGCTTGACGGCAAGGTGCTCGATAAGACGTTCAAGGGCAACGAGACGGTGGACAGCGCCAGCGTGACCAACCAGGCCGCCCAATATCTGTACAACGACGGCACCACCTTTCATTTCATGAATCCTGAAACGTTCGAGCAGTTCGAAATCGATGCCGACCTGGTCGGCGACGGCGCCGGCTACATGAAGGAGGGCGACGAAATCCAGCTGCAGTCGTTTGACGACCGGGTGATAAACGTGGAGCTGCCCAAGAACGTACCGCTGCAGGTGACATACACCGAAGACGCGGTAAAAGGGGATACATCCAGCGCTATCCAAAAGGACGCTACGCTCGAGACGGGCATCACCATCCGCGTGCCGGCGTTCATCAAGCAAGGAGACGTGATCAGCGTGGATACGGCGACCGGTGCATACCGAGAGCGGGTGAAGGAATGAGTGCTGAGGATGGCACGCGGTACACGCCAGTTCCTTTCAAGCTGGACGGGGACATCATTCGCGAAATGGATCTTCAAACGAGCCTCGATGCGGTCGGGTTGGCGCAGCGTATCCGTGTCTCGCTCGAAGCGAAGAGACATCGCGAGCAGAATCCTGACTATAGCTTCACGGCGTCACCACCATCGGACGAAACGGCGGTCTGACGTGACTGATTCGGAGCAAGCGTAACATGGCGGCGTTCGGTGTCGGCAGTATGCAGGGCGGCGGTGTGACGGGCGGCCAGCCGATGAGCTCGCAGGGCCCGAGTGAGGGTGATTTCATACTCGTATACTTTCTGGAGCATCAGGCCGTGGGCAAGGAATTCGCGCGGACCCGCGATACGTGGCCGCTGCATATAACGCTGGTGACATGGTTCGTAGCTCCGGCGGCTCGGCAGCTGGTGGCTGACCTGGATGCCATCATCCCCGGCTTACGCCCATTTGAAGCAGTGCTCGGCAAGGAAGAGCAGTTCGCTGAAGATACGCGCGTGACGCTCGTGAAGAACCAGGCGGACGTGCAGCGGCTGCACGATACTTTGGCGGAGTGCGTCCAAACCGCCGCCGGCGAAATCCGTGACAAGCGTTGGATAGGTGACAGATATACCGCGCACGTCACCCATCACGCCAGCGAGAAGCCGCCGCGCAAGGGTACCCGCCTCGACGTGACCGAATTTTCACTGGTGCGTCTGCTGCCTGGCGATACCTGCGGTGTGGCTCGCAATTTCCACCTAGGGGTGGAGCGATGAAAAAACGGCTGGATGTGGCGATGGCGGAACGGGGGCTGGTGAGCAGCCGCAGCCAGGCGGAGAGTTACATCCGGTTGGGGCAGGTGCAGGTGAACGGCAGCGTTATCACGAAGGCGGGCACGCAGGTTTCGGAAACTGATGATGTACGGGTAGCGGCCGGGCAGCAGTATGTCGGCCGGGCGGCGCTGAAGCTTAAAAGCGCCGCCGAGACCTTCGGGCTGGATTTCGTGGGCAAAACAGTGCTGGATGTGGGCTCTTCCACCGGCGGATTCACGCAGTACGCGCTGCAGCATGGGGCGGCGAAAGTGATTGCCGTGGATGTCGGCACCGACCAGCTGCACCCGAGCCTGCGCGGCGACAATCGCATAGAACTGCATGAGAAAACCGACATCCGTGATTTCAAGACCAGCGAGCACATCGACATGGTAGTCGGCGATGTATCATTCATAAGTTTGCGCGAGATACTGCCGCACGTGGCGACACTGGTCGACGGCAAGGCCGACATCGTGGCGATGGTCAAACCGCAGTTCGAAGCAGGCGAGAGCAGCCTGAAGCACAAGGGCGTCATCAAAAATGACAAGATGCGCCGCGACATTCTGAAAGATTTCGAGGCTTGGGCGCAAGGCCTCTTCAAAATCGTAGATAAAGCCGATTCGGAGGTTCCGGGCGGTAAGGGGAATGTGGAGCGGTTCTATCTGCTCCGGAAGTTAGGCTAGCTCTCAAATGCAGACCGAAAGCCCGTGCCCAATGATATCCGACAGGTACTCAACCGGCTCCGCATCCAGCGTCAATTCCGGGCGTAGGCGTCTCATAGTCTGAAAGGGAAACCCCAAGGGGTTTCCCTTTGCCTGCGCCCGGCTCGCGCCGGGCTGGCACCCTTCCGGTCCTGCAGACCGAGGGCCGGTGAGATTAATCTGACTCAAAATAACCTCGGATTTATTCCGAGGTTATTTTGTACCTATCTCAGGAAAGAGCAGCCGGAGTTTTGCATCGCAAAACCCCGCGCGATGAGAGAACCTATCTCGGTTCTCTCATGTACAATAAGGCTTATGCATTATTTTCCGAGCCGCCGAGTAGCCGGGGAGCTATTGGCTGCCGAATTGCTGCCCAAATACCGCTATGAGGACTGTGCCGTGGTCTGCCTGAGTGACGGCGGGGTGCTGGTCGGCGCGCAGATCGCAGCGGCCCTCCACTGCCTGCTCAGTATGCTGCTGGTGGCACCCATCCAGCTGCAGAGCGAAACCGACATCTTAGCCGAGATAGACCACTTCGGTGACCTGACCTATAACGACATGTACTCGGCCGGCGAGCTCGAGGAACTTAGGTCCGAGAACTTCAACTACATCGAACAGCAGAAGTTGCAGAAACTGTTCGAGATGAACCGGTTGCTGGGCTCGGGCGGTATCATCAGCGCCGACTTGCTGCGCGGCCGCAACATCATCGTCGTGTCCGACGGACTGATCAACGGCCTGTCCATGCAGGCTGCGGCCAGCTACCTCAAGCCCATCCGGACCAAGCGCATAGTGATGGTGGCACCGTTCGCCAGTGTAACAGCCACCGACCATATGCACGTCCTGGCCGACGAGATCCTCTGCTTGAACGTCATCGAGGATATCATCTCCATCGACCACTATTATGAAGACAACCGGTTGCCGAAACACGAGCGGGTGGTGCGTATCATTGAAGATATCGTGCTTAATTGGAAGTAGCGGGGGCTAGAGGAAGTTCCGCAGCGTAGGTTCGTCGACGAGCGTGATGTAGGACTGCTCGCTGGTGAGCTGGCCTTTGCGTTCCAGATCGGCAAGGGCGCGGCTGGTGGTTTCGCGGGTGGCGCTGATGGAACTGGCGATGTCCTGGTGCTTGAGCGGCACGGTGATGCGGGTGCCGCCGGGTGTTTTCTCGCCGAAGCGTTTGGCGGTGGTCAGCAGGAATGAGATAAGCCGCTCGCGCACCGTGCGGTATTCCAGCGTCATGATGCGTTCGCTGTGCAGGCGGTACATATCGGTGATCATATCGACGATGGGCAGGGCGGCCGTGGGATTTTTGCGTATAAAGCTGGTCAGCGTGTCGCGCGACACCATCCAGACCGTCGTCGGTGCCAAAGCAGAGTAGATGATATGCCGGTCCTGCCCGGTCACGGCCCAGGTGAGACCCAGGATTTCGCCGGACTTGCGGATGATGAGCAGGTTCTCTTCGCCGTACTTAGTGATGTCGTACGCCTTGGCCAAGCCCTCCTCCAGGTAAAAAACACCCGGCAGGGATTCGCCGGGTCTAATGATGAACTCGCCTTTCGAGTACGTCAACTTGGTACCACCGTGGAATAAGTTGACGAGTGCTCGCATTTCGTCTGCGTTCGCCAGCATAGCTACATTATTTCATAAAATATCAGATGCAGTCCAGTCTATTTACGCTTGTGGCCGGTAAGGTGGCTTTGCCTGTCGCACGGCTGGAGGCTAGCTGGATAAAGCCGGATTTCGCTGCAGGGCATACGATACTACGTCAAAAAATCATTATACCTCTGTTATATCAACGATCGTTCGAGAAGCGCCGGTGTGGCAGCGTCGACAATTTACAGATAAGGGCGCCCTATAGCCAGCCCAAAAGTGTGATAAAAATCTTGTTGGCATTGTGACGAACCTAACTGCCGTCTCCAGGCACCGGTAGCATACTGTGAAGGTACAAGGTGAGCCCACCAGCAGGAGGAGCCGCCGCAGGAGGATAGACATGGTTAGCTTGCAAAAGGTAGAGGAGCAGCTGAAACATGTTGGCTGCAACTTCACATTTTGGGGTCGCGCCGAAATCCGCGAACTCAGCAACGTACTGATGCCCGAAGAGGTCATCGCCCAGGCAACGAACGGTTCTTACGAAGGCGGTTTCGCCATGCTAGTGGTCACCAACTACCGGGTGCTGCTGGTGGATCGTAAGCCGATGTTACTGACGATAGAAGATATCCGCTATGACATGATCGCGGAAGTGGACTTCCACAACCGCTTGCTCGGCTCGACCGTCCGCATCTTCACACCGATGCGCAACCTAGTGTTTAACAGCTGGAGCGGCCCGCGCCTGCGCAAATGCGTCAACTACATCCAACAACGCGTGATGGAAATCCGCCAGCACGGCATGGTCGCGCAACAGCAGATGCAAGCCCCGGCCGGCACGCCCATCCCGCTCGGCGCCTTCAACCCGGCAATGGCCCAGACCCAGCAGGGTCCTGCGCCCTACACGCCGACGATGAATCCCTACACCAAAGTCCCCATGCTCTCTCGCCGCCGCCGGTTCCCGAGCTTCTACTAAGAGTCTGAACGGTTCTCGGGCTGAGCTTTTGCCGGCTGGTGGACTATCAGAAGTCGAACAGGTCTTTCAGGCTTATTTTCAAGGCTGTCGCTATCTTGTGAGCGGTCTTGATAGAGATGTTGCGGCCATGCTCGATATCCCAGAAATATGCCCGATGCAGATCCGCCCGCTCCGCAAGTTCTTCTTGTGTGAGGCCCGCTCCCTTACGCAACGTTTCAATCCGGTGTCCCAATTTTCGATATAAGTCAGCATCTTTCATTCTGTATTAACGCTACAGAAATGTCAGATACTTTTTTACCGGATATATCTTGCTTTTTACACAACTCTAATTGTAAAATACCGCTAATGCTAGATATATCTTACATTGTAAACTGCCCATGACCCAGCGTCTGCCCATACCCGGTTCGGACAACGGTACCTGGGGCGACATCCTCAACGGTTTCCTGCAGGTTGAGCATAATGCCGATGGCACCCTCAAGAAAGCCAGTGATATAGCCACCGCGCTGTCGAAGGCCAACTCATCGGTTCAGACAGTCAACTCCAAGACTCCTACGAATGGGGCAGTGAACCTCACTGCTAGCGATGTGAGTGCAGTCAATACTTCCCAGCTTGGTGTTGCCGGCGGGGTGGCCACACTAGATGGCAGTAGTAAACTGACGGCATCTCAATTGCCGACTTCGGTCGATATGCTCAGTCGCGCCCAGGCTGCTGAAGCGCTGCTGGCCTCGGCGATCCAGACCTCTTCCCGAGGATTGCTCCTAGGAGTAGCGCCTGGAGGCGCCAACCCTACGCCCCAACAGCTAGAGGCATTCAATACGCAGATCGCGCCGCGGCGGGCCGACATGGTATTGCTATCGTCTTCATTCCCGAATGCGCCCTTGTTCACGAACCAGATCGCGATGTGCCAGGCGCTCGGCGCGATCCCCCAGGTCATGTGGGATCCTATCACGACGCTCGGCTCGTTCGTTGACGGCTCACAAGACGCGAATCTCTTAAATGCTATCTTCCGCTGCCAGGCTGTCAACGGCCCGATCATCATCCGGCTCGCACATGAGTTTACGCTCAGCAGCACCTTCGGGGCGGGTGAGTCGCCGGCCTCATTCGTAGCCGGCTGGCAGTATGTAGTCGACTTCTTCAATGGTGCCAATGCTAACGGTGGTAATCCTAGTTCCCAGACAGCCCCGAACGTCGTGTGGTGCTGGAACCCGAACGTATGGTCCATCGAGTCCGGTGGTCGGGATCGATCCCACCCCCTACTACCCCGGTGACGACTACGTAGACCTGGTATCCACGGATGCTTATTTCTACAATGCGATGTTCGAGAAGCTCTCATTCTATGATTTGTGGATGCCGATGTATACCGCCCTGACGACTCTGTCTTCCAAGCCGTTTCTAGCCGCAGAAGTGGGGGTAGCCGGAGGAATATCAGGATGGAACAAGGCTGCCTATTTCGCGGTATGTGGGGAACGTTACTGAAGCATATGCCGCGCTGCATCGGGCTGTGTTACTGGAGTCAGAATACGGGCAGCGGGGGAGATTATACGATCGACACTTCGGGTACCGATTCAGCCAGCTTGGCCGCTTTCGTCCAGGGGGCGAACAGCTACCCGTTCAGTACGCCTACGCTTAGCTCCCGGCCGCGCTATAGCGACTTCGGTTCAGGCTACGACGGAGCGGTGACGCTGAACGGCACGACCCACTTATGCTGCTTTCGCGACCACGACGGGCTCGGCACCGAACCTGGTCTATACCCTGACACGGGACGTGCATGCCACCATCCTGACCGTCGCGACGGGCCTCACCGTCAATCCGGCCGGCTTCCGGATTTACGCCACGCAACTCGCCTATCTGCAAGGGACGCTGCAGAATAACGGTAACGATGCAAGCGCTTCAACTGCCGGCGTAACAAGCGCGGTCGGTTCAATCGGAGTTTCTACGGCAGGTGCCAATGGCACTGGGGGTAATGGCTTCGGTGGCTCACAGACGGTCGGCCTTGTCGGCGGGGCAGGGGGTGCGAGCGGTAATGGCAGCGGCCATGCCGGCGCCACCGGCGCGGCCCTATTGCCGCTCCTACGCAGGGCATTATCGTGACGAGTGGTATACTGGCCGGATTTCCATCTCGGGTAGACGCGCTGCTTGGCCGCTTAGAAGGTGTCGGCGGTACTACCTATGTCGGGGGCGGTATCTCGGGATCGGTCGGCGGCGGTGATGGGGACTAACCCCGGCGGCGCAGGTGGTTCGGGAGGTGGGGTTATTTTTATCGCTGCCCGGGTAGTCATGATGTCCGGCGTGACATTCGTTGCAAAGGGCGGCAAGGGCGAACGCTAAGTGCCGGCAACTGCGGTGGTGGAGGCGGTGGTGGAGGCGGCTCGGTGGTCATCGTCGCGGAAGCCATCAACGGCACGCCGACGCTGACTCTGTCAGGGGGTGCCGCAGGCTCACCGACCGATACCGGTACTGCCGGATCCGCCGGATCGACCGGTAACTACTATACGTTCACCGTATAAGGCGTAGGGGTGCTTCCAGACTGTCTGTTACGGTATCATTACTTGCTGACGTTGAAGCGGAATTCGACGATGTCGTCGGGCTGCATGACGTAGGTTTTGCCTTCGGTGCGGACTTTGCCGGCGGCACGGGCCGCGGCCATGGAGCCGGCCGCGATGAAGTCGGGATATGATACGACTTCGGCGGCGATGAAGCCGCGCTCAAAATCGCCGTGGATGACGCCGGCGGCCTGCGGCGCGGTGTCGCCTTTATGTATGGTCCACGCCCGGACCTCGTCCGGCCCGGCCGTCAGGTAACTCTGCAAACCCAATGTGTCATAGGCGGCGCGGATCAGCCGGTTCAGGCCGGGCTCTGTCTGGCCATAGCTTTCGAGCAGTTCGGCGGCGTCGGCTTCGTCCAGGCTTTGCAGCTCGTCTTCCAACTTGGCGGAGACGAACAGATGCTGCGCAGGCGCGACCCATGGCGGCGAGTTCTTTCTGACGCGCATCGTTTTGCAGGCCGGCTTCGTCGACATTGAAGGCGTAGATGACCGGCTTGGCGGTGAGCAGTTGCAGGTCGGCGATGTGAGCGAGCTCTTCGGGCTTCAGAAGATTGCTGCCTTCGGCAGAATGATCGGACTGGATTCCAGCCTGCGCTGGAATGACAACATCGGAAGGAATGACATGGGAGAGGGGAGTACCGGCATCGAGCAGTTCGTGCACGCGCTGCAGGGTTTCGTATGCAGGCCTCAGCTTGGCATCGGCCTTGGCTTCTTTTTCCAGCTTGGGCAGGCGGCGCTCGACGGTCTGCAGATCGGCCAGAATCAACTCCGTGTTGATGACATCGATATCTCCCCGCGGGTCCAGGTGGTCTTCTACATGTATAACATTGGAGTCCTCGAAGGCGCGCACCACATGTACGATGGCGTTGCAGACCCGGATGTTGGCCAGGAACTGGTTGCCGAGTCCTTCGCCCTTGCTGGCACCGGCGACCAATCCGGCGATATCCACGAACGTAACAGAGGCGGGGGTAACCTTGCGTGACTGGTATCGGGCTGCTAGTACCGCCAAACGGGGGTCGGGTACCGATACGATACCGGTGTTGGGCTCGATGGTAGCGAAGGGGTAGTTGGCGGCCAATATATGGCTGTGCGTCAGCACATTGAACAGGGTGGATTTGCCGACATTGGGCAGTCCGACAATCGCGATAGATAAGGCCATAGGGGCTAGTGTAGCAGATTGGCCGCCGGAATAACAGGGGTGAGCCAAGCCGTCGGTCTGTAGGACGGAAGGGTTAGCGGCCCGGTTTCCCGCAGGGAAGCCGGGTACGCGTAAGGGAAACCCTTCTGGGTTGCCCTTTCAGACGATGGGTGCAGCCCTGTCTCTCGGTGGTACAAGGGGATGGATTCCCGCCGGAGTTTACCCTGAACTTGATTCAGGGCGGGAATGACAGGGTGCGAGTTAACAGGGGTAGAAAAGCATTAAGACTATTGACAAAACGCTTATGTTTTGCTATAATACTGCAGTTAACGTGAGTTGGAGTTATCTCCGCCAGAGTAACCCTAGAGGGTAGCCGGCGTGAGACCGATCTCATCTGTTAGCACCTTAACATGTCAAGATTGCTAATAGTACCTATTTCTATGGTGTACCTTTCTGCCCGCTAGCACGGACCGAGCGCTCATTTCCATATGAGGTTTCGGCCCGTGTTAGCGGGGGACGCGGTCTTGTGGCAATCGCCGCAAGTCACGGTTTTCGATCTCGGGTTACCGATTTCGAAAACACGCTAACAGGAGGTAGTACCAATGTTCAAGTTCAACCGTAAGGCACTCGTTGTTCCGCTGGTTCTCGCCGGCCTCAGCATCACCGGCATCGCCGTCGCTGCTGACGCTTCCGCCTGGACCGGCACCGCTTCGGCCAACGCCGCATGCGGCAGCAACAACACGGTCGTCGTAAGCGGCACGTACAACAACCAGGAAGGGCTCGTCCGAAGGCACATGAACGTCGCCATGAAGACTGCCTACGGCACCACCGTTACCAAGCTGGTGACCTTCGGTCATCAGGGGCAATTCGTGCTCGACACCGGCAAGGCGACCATCCCGAGTGGAAAAGTCACCTTTGAGCTAAGCTGGACGGACAATCGGACCGACACGGACACCGCGATCGCCGCCTACCAGGCAGTGAAAAACGAGCTGTGCGCCCGTGGTCGTCAAGACTCCGGCCAAGCCCGTCTGCAAGGCAGGTGTCGAGGTTCTGAACGACAAGGGGAGATGCCTGCGTTCCGTGCAAGCCGACCCCGGTCGTGACCCCGACGACTCCGATCACGTCCACTCCAGTCGTGACGCCGCCCGCCACCCCGGTGACGAGCGTCAGCACGCCGAGTGGTTCCATCGCCCCGCCGACCGCGATCGTTCAGGATGTGACTTCGACACCCACCAAGGTGACACCTGTCGCAACCCCTACGACCGCACTTGCGCTGACCGGTAGTACGACCGAAAACCACGTTGTTTGGGGGCTTTTGCTCTTTCTCAGTGGTGGTTTTCTCTGCTGGTTAGGTTCGCGTGGACGTAAGGCTCCGCAGAAATAAGGCAGTACGTTGCTTACCTCACATGGTTAGCAGCATGGTTGGAACCGATGGAGTGGGCACTACGGCCGCATTTGCGCCTCTGGTGCTCACTCCTCGGTTCTGCCGTACACTTGTCCGCTCCCATTCGGGCGCATAGCAATCTTGGCATACTTCTCGTGCGCACTATCGAAAGATAGCGGGTAGAAGAGGTAGATTCGCGAACAGGGGTGGCAGAAAGTGCTACAACTTGACAAAAACTGTTAAATTTGGCAAAATATGATGTGTTAACGGTGGGTTACTCGTGACTCCGCTGCCGTGGTACGCACCCTGTGCTTGCCGCCGGCGTGAGACCGGGCCATCGCTGGCACCTTATCAAGTCAGATTGTTTTTTATGCGCATGTCTTTTGGTATGGCGTTCTTCAGGCGGTGCACGAACCGAGATCTCCGGGTCAGGAGGTTTCAGTTCGTGTACCACCCTTTAGAGCATCATCTACCGAGAGGCAGGAGCCGCATGTCCGCAGGTACCACAAGAGGAAGGCATCGCCGACCTCCGAGAACGAAGCCGGAACGATTGACGCGACGGAGGAGTTTCCTCGCCGCCGCGACCGTTACCGGTTTGGCAATCATCATCGTGTTAAGCGGCGGAAACAGTGCTTCGGCAGCGACCGATCCGACGGATATACCGCCGACGGACGTTCCGAGCATCACCGCATCGGTTACCGTGACGGTAACCCCGGATCCGACGCTGACGCTCACGACGCCCCCGGTCATCACGAGTGACCCGGTGTCAGTGACGCCAGACCCCACGAGCGCGGCACCGACGACGGTAACCCCGACGCCGACGCTTACGCCACCGTGACACCGACGCCGGATACGACCCCGGACCCGACGGTCACCACAGAGTCGAGCCAACCCACGACGCCCGCGTCATCCAGCAGCGCCAGCACCCGGCCGGCCGGTCCGCCACCAGCGACCATTCCCGGTTCGAGTGCCGCATTGCCCGTGACGCAAGTCGTGAGCGAAGACGCCGTAGTCGTCAAGATCACGGCGGCTGCCAAGAGTTCGGCGAGTCCGGCCAAGCAAAGCAGCGCGTCGGCCAAACCGAAGGCAGGTGCCACCGCGACTCCGGCCAATCCAAGCCCGGCTGCGGCGGTTGCTCCGAAGCCAAGTGATTCTGCGAGTCTGAATACCAGCAGCGTCCAGCCGGCCGCACAGAACGTCGCGTTCGGTCAACGGCCCGGCAAGAGCGAGGCATTGAGCGATTCGCTGTTCGCGGTAGCCGGATTGATGTCCATCGCATTGCTCATCGCACTACTTTGTGTCCGGAAGTTCGGGAACAACCCGGTAGCACAGGAAAGGTTCGAACGCAGGTTCCCCTGGCTGGTGCATGCGTATCGTACGCAAGCGACACGCTGTACGCGCCGGCCGCTTGGACACGGAAAGTATCGTTCAGGGTTAAGAATCGGATAGAGTCAGGTTGACTCGTGCCGGGCAAGGGGAAGCGGGCAGACGCCTACACAGCGGAAGCCCGCTCCCCCTGGCCCTGGCCGCCCATCCTGCGCACTCGCACCAAAGAACAATCTGACCCCTCCTTGTACCCGCTGGGCGGCAGCGGGCAGAAGCAGGGTGTATAGGGGTGACAAATCGCACATGATATTGACATATTGACGAATAATTAGTACAGTATGCGTGTTAACGGTGCGATGGGACATCTCTGCTCGAGCAGCCGTATTTTGAGCGTGCTACTCGCGGAGCCAGCCGCGTGTTAGCTCATTAACATGTCAGATTGCTAAATTTTGTACACGTTTTCAGGTGGCATCTTTCGCGCGGATATGGGATCAAAGCTCGGGCACGGACCTGAGGTCTTGATCCTGTATCCGATACGAGGATGCCACTACAAGAGAAAGGCTAGCACCACCTTCTGTTTTACCTGTTCGCGTGACCCTACCTGGGCCACGATTCTTCTGCAGAAAGGTACGGCGCATGTCTCAACACATCAGGGGGCGCAACGCGCACCCAAACGCCCATGGAGGCGAGCCGGACAACGCGGGCCGCACAAAGTCCGCCGGTTCCGGCCACAAGGTCCTCAGCATCGTCGTGGCTGCAATTGTTGCGATCGTTGTCGGGGGCTTCGCCTTCGCCGGCATCACGGCCAGCGCAGGCGCGGCTACCGTCTTGCCTGACATCAACGTCTCGACCACGGTCGGCACGCTGGTGACCGTCCCGATTCCGGAGGCTACCGGTGATGTCACCATCACCAACGTGAGTCCGCCATCGGCTTCATTCGGACTGGCCGGCATCAACGGGTCGAGTATCAACTTCATGCCCGACTTCACCTACACGGGTCAGCTCTCGTTCACCTACACCCTCTCCGATGGCGACACCGGAAAGGTCAATGTGACGGTGAACCCGAAGGTGGTGAAGCCGAGCGTGCTGATGTCGTGGTCGGACAGTGATCACCTGACGTCGGGGCAGTGCGAGGACATCCTGTGGACATCACAGAATGCCACCACACTGACCGCGACGGGTGATCTCCCCGGCTGGACGCAAAGCCCAAGTAAGTCAGTGCCCGGCGGCAGCCAGCAGATTTGCCCGGTTGTGTCGGTTACGACCACGTATACCGCTACGATCACTACCAACACCAACAGCGCCGGAAACGATTCATCGACGCTGACGCTGACGGTGGATCCGGCCGCTCCTGCCAATCACGCTCCGGTCGCCGGAAACGATTCGGCAACGACGCCGGAGAACACAGCGATCTACGTGGATGTGCTGAGCAAGGCGAGCGATGCTGACGGGGACACCCTGAATATCGTCGTCGCCAGCCTCGGTACGCCCGCCAATGGGACGGCTCAGGTTTCGAACAACCAGATCCTGTACACGCCCCAGAACGGGTTCAGCGGCACGGATTCGGTGACCTTCCAAGTCAGCGATGGCAAAGCGGACAGCAATGTCGCGACGCTGTCTCTGACGGTTTCACCGGTCGTTACGCCGCCGCCGAACCAGGCGCCGGTTGCCAAGCTGAGTGTCACTCCTACGTCGGGCAATGCGCCACTCGCGATCAGCGCGGACGCGTCAGCCAGCACGGATGACAAGGCAGTTGTCACGTACGATTTCGTGTGGGGTGACGGCACGAGCACGGGCTTCCAAGCCAGCGCTACGGCTACGCACACTCTCGCGAACGCGGGCTCCGACACGGTCTCAGTGACAGTGAAGGATGCGGAAGGACTGACCGACTCGGCGACGCAGGCCGTCACCGTGAATGCAGTCACTCCGCCGCCACCGACAACCAAGGTCGTGCATGTCGATGCCAAGTCCCTCAAGCAGGACTGCAGCAGCGGCAAGGATTGCACGGCCGGTGCCGTATTCACGTTGACCAAGGTCGGGAAGGACCGACCTGCGTCAATCTCGGTGAAGCTCAGCGACGGTTCGTCGGCTACCGCCACCCTCCAGGGTGTCAAGAATGACACGGCTACCTACAGCGTGTCGTTCAAGAACGGACTCCACGTCACGGACGCTTCGGCAACCGTTGACAAGGATTTCTGCGGTGAGTTCAAGCTCGACCACTACATCTGCAAGACCATAGTGGTTCCGCCGCCTGCTCAGCCTGCGGCTCCGACGGCAACCCTCAATTTTGAGGGGTGCGTGGTTCCTGGTGTCACCACCGATGTTACGACGATAATCGTCAACAACACGGCGGATGACACACACCAGGCGGTCACATACAGCTACTCGGTGACCAATGTGAACACCACGGCGCTCGTTACGTCCGGAACCTTCGGTTCAGTTGCCGATGGTGCCACCGGTTCGGTGCAGCTCACAGGCATCCAGCCTGGGTTCTACTCCGTGAACATCGGTGGCAGCGACAAGACGACCGTCAGTTTCGAATTCACCATGCAGACGTGCGCACCGCAGCAAACGGTCACGCCCACCCCAGCTCCTACTACAGGCGGGACGCCAGCTCAGCCAGTCGCAGCCGCGACTGACGGACACGGTATCTCATTTGGGTGGACAGGTGGCATGATCGCAGGTCTGGTCGCGCTGATTGCTCTCGGTGGAATCTGGTTCCAGCGTGGCCGTCGGGCGCATCGCGCGCAGTAGGCGCATCTGGTTCCATGTGATAGTGGTGGTTCTGGTCGCGGTCGTGATTACTGGCATCGTGTCGGGAGTTGTTGAGTACTCTCGGGTGCACGGAGCAAGCAGCAGTCACGCCGCACCAGTTCCGCACTCGCTCACGACAGCGCAAAACTCGTCGCCAACGAGTGCGCCACCCACAGTGACCGGAGAGCCATCGGCGACTACGCCACCAGCGCAGACGCCGACCTCTCCGGTCACGACCCCGCCGCATCCAGCGACGGCAGTCGTGCCGATTACCCCTGAACATATATATATCACGGGCCTCAACCCCGCGGTAAATACGACCATATCGGCCGGGGTTTCGTTTTACGGACCTGATCTCCACACAGGGGAAAAGACCGTTTTGACGTTGCCCGTACCGAAGAACATGACCACCGTTACCTGGTGGAGCGGAGGTCCTGTAAGTCCTGATGCGCCACACCAATTCTTCCCAGCAGTGATGCCGGGCGGAAGCGGGTACGCGGAAATGACGACGCACGCCGCCCTCAATAATCAGGGTTATGCAGTTGGCAACAACTTCGGGCTGCTCCAACAGGGCATGCTGATCGGCATTCAAGGTAAGAACGCGCAGGGCGTAGAAACCCTCGATACCTTCAGTGTCATTCATGTGACCACGCGTCTCGATAAGTCGACCACGACAAACCTGCAAGCCGCATTGACGACAGATATTCCGCCGGGTACGAGGCTTATCCTCATCACCTGTAGTGGCGATGTTAACGCGGCCATCTCGTCCAGCAACTTCAACACGGTTGTCTATGCGGGAGCAGTAAGTTCGGCCTTGGCCTGAGGTAGCGAGTGTTCCTCTGCAAAGAGATGGCATCCAGCCATACACTCGCTCCTCGGCTCCGGCCAAAAAAGACGTGTACACGTCACCGTTTGCCAACAGGCAAGCAAGCAATCTGACGTGTTATTTTCAAAGTTTGATGCATTGCAGGATCCGGAAGCTATTCCGGGATCGAACAAGGCATGAAACGGCGATGACTTAGTACTTATGCTTTGGTATACTCATACTCAAGTATGGGTGCGCAGGATGAAACACAGACAACACCTCCGTCGGTGAGCGACGTGGTCGTTATGGCACCGCACAGTCCGGCCACGAATCGGAAGCTGCATGCTGGGCCCAAGCTCCGTTTCATGGTCCTAACGCTGGTAGCCATCGTGATCCTGGCAGGCGTGGGCTACGGGAGCTACCGCTTGATTCATCACCACCGGCAACAGGTCGCAGCCGCCAAGGTGAAGAAGGCTGCCGCCATCAAGGTGATAAATAACCCGCTGGTACCCACCACGGGTGCCAAGAACCTCAAGGCGCAAAGTACTGTCGTGCTGAATGACAAAAGCAGTACGGATGCCCAGCGGGCGCAGGCTTATGCGGCACGGGCCCAATCCGAGCAGGCGACCGGGCAATATGCCGCGCCTACACCGATTTCCAGAACGCCGTCACGGCCGATGCGAGTTACGCCGACCAGGTCGGCTACTCGGAGTTCTTCGTCGGCTACAAGGCAGGCAAGGACAAATCGGTGCTCATCCCGTTGCTGCAAACTCAGATAAAGATACTGCAAGGCCAGAAAACGAACGATTTCGCCCCCTCGACCATCCAACTCTACCAGAGCTATATCGATGACTTGAATGCGGGAAAAACGCTGCCTTTATGACATACCGTCTGGCCTCATTCAAATCGATAGCACTGTTGTTCGGTGTCTTCGCCATCGCACTGGTGGCCCTGAACGTGAGCGGCAGCAAGAAAGCATTTGCCTACAACGCGCCTGCCAATGGCGGCAGGCAACGTACTCTCTACAGGTGTATTCAGTGGGGGGATCATGCAGGTTGGTCGATCCCGGCCAGCGTGAACAGCGCACCGACCTTTTTGGAGTTCATGTCCAGCCTGGTCTTTGTCAACGGGGGGAATAGCTACGGTATACCTCAGTCTTACTACAATCGGCTGGGCGCATCTTTCATCGTCGAAACCATGCTGCATGGCCAGACGGAAGCTTACGATAACGGTAATGCCAATGACACGCTTATCATCAATGCGATGAACGACTGGAATACGTTCACCCAGATGGTGAACTCATACAATCAATCCGGCCGCATAGGTTGGTCTACGCCGTATACTTTCGGTGCGGGTACTACGAACAGCGAGCACGTGTGCACCGGAGCGCATGGTACCTGTAACGACGCGGCGGTGTATGGTTCGGGCAACAATGACGGGTCGCAAGATGGTCACGGGCTCGGCTTCTACTCGTTGGGCTCGGCCGAGAGCGGGACGCTGATAGTCTTTTATAACTCCGACGGCAGCAACGTGGCACTTAGGCGCGAGTGCGGCAACCTGATCGGCCAGATCAGCCCGCTGCAGTCGCTCTGGAAGCTCGTTGGCCGTACGGGCGTTAGCACCACCAGCTATAATGACGCGGCCGCAAACGTATCCATAGCCGGAGTATCGAACGGGTCGCATCCGGCCAGTTCGCCGTTGACGGTATCGCCGGGCCAGACGATGTATTGGTGGAACGACGTCGTGAACCAGGGGCCGCTGGCAACTAACGGTTTCCAATATGGCGTGCGGTATACCCTGAACGGGCAGCCGGCGGCATGGTGTAACTGGCCTTCAACGCAGCCCTACTGGTCATCCACTACTGCGCCTACTACGGCCAGTTGTCCGGCCTTGACGCAGAACGAAGTGACACCTACCAGTTTGTTAGTGAATGGAAACTGGGAGAACGGCGCTACGGGATGGAATGCCAGCGGCGTGAATTTCGTGGTGTATCCTTCGGGCGCTACCAATCCGGCGTACGAGGGCAATTACTATGCCGCGACCAATGCCATCGTGTCCGGAGGCAGTATCTACCAGGATGTACCCGTAAATGTCATTCCCGGCCAGACCTATTGCGCGGGAGCCGAGATGGCGAACCAGGGGGCGGGCACCGGGCCGGCCAGTACGGGTACGTTCGCGATCTGGCTGATAGGCGGCAGCAGCAACGAAGTCGGTGCCGCATACCCCTCGAGCCTGCCGGGTGGCAGCGGCTGGCAGTTGCAGCGGGCCTGTGTCTACGCTACGGTTCCCCATACCGCTATACGCGTCCAGTATTATCCGACTTATCCCAATACTACGTATGGCACTACGGTCATCGATTCGGTCAGCCTGACGGCCGGTACCGCCGGGCTGTTTCCGGACCCCGTACAGCAGAACATCGAACCCGGAACGGACGCCACTCAATATGTACTCAACCCGTGTGGCAGGTTCCGGCGGATGCCCGAAACGGTGATACGTTCTGCGAGGAGATTGCTTATCTGCCGATAAGTGATAATAACTACGCCGTAGGCACGTCTCCCCAGCAATGCGTCAAAGTCTCTGCCCCAGTGACGCCATGGACCCTCAGCGGGGTCACGACTGCCGGCTCGACGGTCGTCTCGCCCGGCGGTTCGGTGACCTTCACGGACAAGCTGACGGCCAATGGCGCCACCGCGCCCGGTATCTGCTACTCCGCCCGGTACTTCTACGCCAACACCATCCCGCCGCCGCTGGACGGAAGCAACACGTACAACGGCGCCCGCCATCGGCGGCGCGGAAACGGTCGGCGCGACCAACCTCTGCAACCAGACCGTGACGCTCGGCACGCCCATCACATTCACTGACACGGTCAACGTGGCGGCGGGCCAGACGGCCAAATATCTGTGTGCGACGCTGGCGTTCAGTCCGCCCAGTTCGACCACGACGGGTAATGGCAGGAGCACGGCGTCGTGCGTGGCCGTAGCATTCCAGCCCTTCCTCAGCATATTGGGCGGGGATGTGGTCGCCGGCGCCAACCCCTGCGGCACGGGCGGCAGCACGACCGCGAATATCACCTCGTGGAACAGTGACAGCGGCAGCTTCTACGGTGCGGGCTCCCAGCTGGGGGCTCTGGCGACCGGTACCATGACCAGCTTCGCTAGCGGACTGGGTACCGGCTCGGTGACCGGCTCGTCGCTGTCATTCGCCAACACCTCGGTCAGCCCGCCGAACTACGGCGGTTCGTTCGGGACCATGCCGTGCATCCCGGATTACGCCGGCAGCTCGCTAACGGGTGCCACGACCGGGCCGAGCCCGTTGAATCTGTCGAGTCTGGCTGCCAATACGACTACGTGTACAAGTACGCGACCAATGTGCAGATATCCGGTACGGTACCATCCGGCTCGAGCGTCACGGTCGTCGTGACCGGGACGGGGCACTACGCATACATCGGCGGCAACATAGACTACGTGAACACGAGCGACTCGTTCGCGAATATCGGCGCCATTCCGCGGCTCAATGTCTACGTGCAGAACGGTGACATCCGGGTGCTGAACACCGTCGACCACATCCATGGCTTCTTCGTGGCCGAGGGCAGCGGCGTATTCTACAGCTGCGTCGACAACACCCAGACACCGATACCGCTCACCGGGACCAACGACTACAACAACTGCAACCATGAGCTGTCGGTGTACGGCTCGGCCAGCGCCAGCAAGTTCATCCTGCACCGGACCTACGGCCAGCTGACCGCCGGCAGTCCGCCGGCTGAGCGGTTCATCTACGATCCGGAACTCTGGCTCGCCCAGCCCGGCGCGGCGACGACCAATAACCTGGGAGGCTACGATGCCATTACGAGCCTGCCGCCGGTGCTGTAGGTCCGCGCTAACCGAACCAAAAAAGTAGTGCAAGCACAAACGCTTTGCTATACTCATACGTAACTATGGGTGCGAACCAGAAAAAAGAAATGAAACCGTTGACTACCGACAACGTGACGGCGAGTATTGTCAGTGGGTACTCCGCGCACTCGAAACAATGGTGGCACGTGGGTCCCCCGTATACGTCTAGCATTGCTGGGGTTGGCCGCACTGGTGATTCTGGTTGCTGTAGGATGGGCAGTCTATGTACGATTCATCATCACCGGCAGACTGTCGCCGCTGCCAAGAAAAAACACGAGGCTCTCGTAAAAGCAGTCAGCTCATCCACTTCTTATGCCACCGATCCGACAAAGCTGAAGACTGATAGTACGGCACTCATCAAGGACAGCAGCACGTCGGACGCCGATCAGGCGAAAGCCTATATCGCCCGGGGTGATTCCGAGTACGGTCTGAAGCAATACGCTGCTGCGGCTGCTGACTACGAAAAGGGTGTCCAACTGGACTCCTCGCAGCAAGTGAATGTGTCATACCGTGAATTCAACGCACGATATCAGGCCGGCGAGCGAAAGACACTGATCCCGCTGCTCCAGACGATGGTCCAAGAGGCACAAGCTCAGAAGAGCGACTTCTCGGTTCTAACATCGCGACCTACCAGCAATATATCCAGGACTTGCAGAACGGCAGGATTTGCCCACTATGAAGCGGCTGAAGTTGTGCGCGCTCGTGCTTGGCAGCTTCGGCGTGATGGCTTTCGTGTACGGCCTACATACTACGAAAGCGTATGCCATAGATCCGACTAACAATGGCGGATCCGACGTCATTTCTACCGGGGTTTTTGACGGTAACGGTTACCGGGTAGGTCTGGCCATTCCGGGAAAACATCAATAGCGGCCCCGCGCTGGTAGCCTACATGCAGGCTTTGTTGTTTCCTTCCTCCTGGAGCGGCTCCTACGATGGGATACCCATACGGCCTTACAACCAAGTGGGTGCCGCGTTTATCATAGAAACGAGTTTGCATGGCCTGGGGACGTACTCGGTGAGTGCGGCGACTGCCATAGCCGCTCAGATGACTTTGCTACGTGGGCATCGATGGTGAACGCGTATTCGGCTGACGCCCGCGTCGTGTGGGATTGGCCGAACCCATACGGCAATAGTTTCTGGAACAGTGAGCACGTCCTGTAACAAGCCCCACACCCAGTGTAAGGATAATCTTGTCTGGGCTCTGGTATGAATGACGGGAGCGAAGAAGGCGGGATGCTCGGTTTCTTTGTCGATGGCCATGCCGATGAAGGTGGTAATCTCATAGCTTTCGTGAACCCTGACGGTTCGATATTCTCTATCCGGCGTGATTGCGGCAATGTGCTTGGTGGCATCTCGCCGTTGTCGGCGCAGTGGAATATCACGGGACGCACCGGTGTGAGCACCACAAGCTACTACGACGCTGGCACGCACGTATCGGTTTCGCCATCAACCCCGGGACCGTATCCGGCCAGTTCGCCGCTGACGGTCACGCCAGGACAGACCACGTACTGGTGGAGCGATATATATAACTATGGGCCTTTCAGTACCACCGGTTTCCAATATGGCGTGCGCTACACCCTGAAGGTCAGCCGGCTGGCGGCTGCTCGTGGCCATCGGTACGTGGAGCTCAACGTGTTTGTCGCCACGAATAACGCCACACGGGCGCTGGTAGTGGCGCCGGTGGTGCCGGCTACGGTGGCGACATTGGTGTAGCTATTGCTCCAGGTAGGGGAAGCGGGCGCGCCGAGGGACCAGCCGTGCGGGTTCACGAGTGCTACGGCCAGTTCGTTGGCGGATGTGGTCGTGCCGGTCGTGCCGGTGCCTATGCTGGCGCCCGGCGTGCCGGCAGAGTTCGTCGCCGTCTTATCCAGCGGTGAAGACGGCCAGCCGCCGGAGGAGCTGAATTCCATGATGGCGAGCACGATGGTATCGGCCGAACCCACCGAAACCTGCACGCTGGTGGACTCGCTGGCGCCGGCGATCTTGTACCAGATATACGCAGATTGTATGAGGGTCTCGGAGGCGGCCAGCGACCAGCCACTGGAGCTCATAGTGAGCGCGCTGTTGCCGCCGGCTGCAGCTATCAACAGGTCACCTTGCGTAGGTGTGCTGCCGAAGGTGGCCGTCAGGCTGGTGGCAGTGCCCGCGCCGGTGCTGTTAGTATTGGACTGTGTCAAGGTAACGAGCGTAGAAGGTGCCCGTATGGTTCCGAGCAGAACAACTACGTCAGATGTGCCGCCGGCGGAAAAAGTCAGGCTGCCGGTAGCTGCAGCAGTCGTCTGTGTAGTATGTCCCAGGGCGACATGGTACCCCGCTGCCTTCGGACGTATCAGTGGTCCAGCCACCGGGGAAGGTAGCAGTACTGCTGTTATCGACCCATAAAAGAGCCAGCAGCAATGAATTATCACCACCGGGGGTAAACGATGACATGACCGCGGTTGTCGCGGTAGTGTTGGTGGCTGACTGGAATGTATCGACGAAAGGGTTGCCCGACGTAGGGCCACCGGTAATACGGGCCGAGAGGATATCTCCCTCATCCACACTCGCGCCAGCTACGGTATTGTCATTGACCGTATAGGAACCGCTATCCGACCCGGTGGCGTATTTGTAGAACATATAGACGGCTTCATAAAAGCTGCCCGCGTCATAGGTGACGAAACTGCCGAGCGTAAAGCCCGTGACCGTGACCGAAGCAGAGGTCGGCGCCGTGGTGCCCCTCGGCCCACTCGAAGCCCAGGGCGACAATGACGAGCGAGCCCGCGACCACTCCGGACGGTACGAGGACGCCCGAACCGCCACCGACGCCTACGGAAGCAACGGCTGGCGCGCTCATCGGCACTTATCCCGGTATACATATCCCAAACTTACTGCTCGTCCCATGTGCTGACCATTATAGAGGATTCCTAAGCACCAGGGCTAGGACTATCGGCAGGGAGCGGATAGCTATAAGCGGAACGTGATAATAATCACTACCAAGTCATGTTCTTGAAGGCCATGTATGGCGCGGGGACGTTTGCGAGGAGGTTCTGAGTGATGTTGCTCATGGCCGCGCTGGAAGGTAACGCGGCACTTGCGCCGAACAGGCCGACACCTTCTTGTATGCCCTGCGTCGCATTTGCCACTTGCCCGATAATCCCTTGGTAAGTGTAGGCGGCGGTGCCGGAAGCAGTGGCTGTAGCGGATGCATAGCCGAACATCATATTTGAGGCCGAGTATGCGGCGGCACCGGCCCTGGATGTACTGGACCACAGACCTAACCAGTAATTGCCTGGTGACATGCTTACGTTTATGGGTATGGTGAAGCCCCTCAGGCCGGAAACCGCGGTGGCGCTGGTAGCTCGGGTAACGTTCCAGTTGTAAGCCGTGGTCCCTGAAGATTGGGTAATAAGGCTCAGCGTCGAACCGTTCGCGGTGTAGATACCGACACCGAATGAGATAGTACCGTTATGCGAGGAGTTAGTAGCTGTAGTGACAGTTATGCTAGCCAGTTGCAGTAACTGCGAGGCGCTGACGTTGGCCATAGGCTGTAGCTTTAGGAAGTACACCGATCCCTGGCCCATTTGGCTGGCTGACAGCGAGGCGTTTTGCAGCGGGAACGGTTCCCAGTCGCTAACTACGCCGCCGGCTCCGGAACCGTCGAAGTAGATGGTGTTGCTGCTGGCCGAGACATTGATGCCGTTGGTGCCCACCAGGCTGGAAGTGGCCGGCGCGCCGATGTTGATGGTATTGCCGGTGGTGCTTAAACTCAGGCCGCCGGTGGCCGACAGACTCGACATGGCCGGCGCTCCGATACTGACGGTGCTGCCGCTGGTGGCCAGGCTCATGGCACCCGTAGCCGACAGACTGGAGGTGGCCGGCACCGAGAATTGCAGTGACTGGTTGGTGACGGAGAGCGTAAGCGCGCCGCTGGCCTGCAGGTTCGCGGTGCCGCTGCTGATGCTATGAGTGCCGTCGTACAGGGCGACGCCGCCACCTCCGCCACCTCCGCCTGAACCCGAAATGAGTACCGAGCCGGCGCTCATACCCACGCTCACGTTGCCCAAGCCCTTGAAGGCCAGGCTGCTGGCGTTGAGGAGGGTCGACGAGCTTCCGAGCGTACTGTTGCTGACGGCGTACAGGCTCATGTTCTGGTTGGTCTGGGAATACGAACCGGTTATATTCTGGCCGGCAGCGCCGAAGCTGACATTGCCGCCGTTACTGAACATGGCCGTGCCGCTGGTAAGGGTGCCACCGGCCGCCGCTACCGCCACGCCGCCACCACCGCCTGCGCCGGAGATCTGTACCGATCCATTGCTGTAGCCCACGCTCACATTGCCCAAACCGTTGAATGTCAGGTTGCGC
Organism: Candidatus Saccharimonadota bacterium; assembly: GCA_037200465.1. GTDB lineage: Bacteria > Patescibacteriota > Saccharimonadia > Saccharimonadales > UBA4665 > JAJZCD01. The sequence continues at coordinate 46,543 of JBBCFY010000005.1, forward strand.
GCATCCTGCGTGCCGCTAGAGCTCTGGGTGGTGTTACCGGTAAGGTACAGTCCCATCGTCTGGTTGGTCTGTACCGGCGCGCCGATGCTGATGGTCCCGGCATTGTTCGATATGCTTACGGCGCCGGTGGCCGACAGGCTGGAAACAACTGGTGCCGAAACCTGAATCGAGCCGTTCGAGTAGCCCATCGTGGCAGCGCCCAAGCCGTTGAAGCTGAGGGTTGCGGGCGTCGAGCGTGGTGCTGGAGTTCTGGGTGGTGTTCCCCAGCGCGTACAGGCCGACCGTCTGGTTGGTCTGGCTGTACGAACCGGTGACTGTAGAACCGGTGAGTCCGAAGCTTAGGTTGCCGGAGCCGTTCGTGCTGCCGAGCCACACGAGCGGCATGGTGCTGTTCGCGGTGGAGCCTCCGAACTCGGCCGAGTTGTAGCCCCCGCCTGCGCCGACGCTCAGCGACACGCCGTTGCTGTTGACGGTGCCGCTGACATTGGTACCGGAGAAGCTGGTACCAGCGTAGCCGGCCGCGTTCAGCGACAAGCCGCTGCTGTTGACCGTCCAGGTCACGTGGGTTCCCGCGGTGTTCAGGCCGATGGCGTCGTTGCTGGCGCGGGCGGTGGTGAGGTAGTTGCTGGGTACCGACATCTGGATGATGCCGTTGCTGATGCCGAGGTTCATGGCGCCCATGGCGCTGAAGCTGAGGCTGCGGGCGTCGCGGGTCATGGTACTGGAGTTAAACAGGCTGCCGCCGGTCAGGCTGACGGAGAGTGTCTGGACGCTCTGTGCCGCCACCGACCCGCTGATAGACTGGCCGTTGACGCTGAAGCTGACGCCGTTGGCGTTCACGAACGATGCCGTGCCGCTGGTAACCGCGCCGCCCGCCCCGGAAAGCGCCACGCCGTTACCGCCGGAAATCGTCACGGTGGCGCCGGTGGCATTGGTGCTCTGGGACAACGTGATGTTGTTGCCGCCGGTCAGGATGAGCTGGTTGCTCACCGTGCTGTTGCTGGCCACGCCGACCGAGAAGGCGGGCGCGCCGATACTGACGGTGTTACCATTGGTGGATATGCTCACGGCACCGGTAGCTGCCAGGCCGGATATGGCTGGTACCGACATCTGCATCGAGCCGCCGCTGAAGCCGACGCTGGCCGCGCCGTAAGCGTTGAGGGTAATGCTTCGTGCGTCGAAGGTACCGGTCGTATTGTCGGTCGTATTGCCGGTGGCGAACATGCTCAGGATCTGGTTCGTCTGGCTGAACGATGCCGACCCGGTAATGGTCTGCCCATTGATGCCGAACGATACGTTGTTAGCATCCGAGAAGTAGGCCGTACCGCTGGATATGCTGGCCGCGCCGTCGTACATTGCCACCCCGTTACCGCCGGCTATGGAAACAGTCGCACCAGTAGCGTTCGTACTCTGCGACAAAGTGATGTTGTTGCCGGCCGTCAGAATCAGCTGGTTGCTCACCGTGCTGTGCTGGCCACACCGGCGGAGAAGGCCGGGACGCCCAGGCTGACCGTGTTACCATTGTTTGATATGCTGAGTGCGCCCGTGGCCAAGATGCTGGAAACCACCGGCGCCGACACCTGGATCGAGCCGTTGGAGTAGCCCATCGTGGCAGCGCCCAAGCCGTTGAAGCTAAGGCTCCGGGCATCCAGACTGGTGCTGGAATTCTGCGTGGTATTACCAAGCGCGTACAGTCCCACTGTCTGGTTGCTCTGCGACGCCACGCTGGCCGTGATGATACTCCCGGCACTGGTACCGAATGTCACGTTATTCGCGTTGCTGAATCCGGCCGTCTGGAAGGCGAACGAACCGTTGCTGGCAGAGAGAACCTGGTTAGCACCGGAGACGGTGATGGTCCCTGATGATCCGTTGATGCTTTGCGACAGCGTGATGTTGTTGCCGCCGGCCAAGGCGAACTGGAACTGGCTGCCCGACACCACGCCGCTGGTGCCGCTGGTGTTGCCCAGGTTGCTCATGCCGAAGGTGTCGGACCCTTGGGCGCCGGCGTTGAACGACGCGGTGATGGTATTGTTGCTGAGCCCGAAGGTGATGTTATTGGAGTTAGCGAAACTGATGCTGCCCGTAGAGTTCGTACTGCCGCTGGCGATGACGGCCTGGATGTTGCTCTGCGTCTGGGCGCTCTGCACGGGTGCCGAGATACGGAAGATACTGTCGGTCGAAAAACCGAGCTGGACGGCGCCCATACCGCTCATGCTGAGGTTGCGAGCGTCACGAGCGCTGCTGGAGGTGCCGAAGGTGTTGGCGCCTGAGGCTATCAGACCCAGCGTCTGGACACTCTGCGTCGCCGAAATCTGCAGCGCGCCGTTACTGAACCCGGCCGACACGATACCGCCGCCGCTTACCCCCACGGAGGTAGCATTGAACGTACCGGTACTGTTCTGCGTGGTGTTCGCGCCGGTAGCAGTGAAGGCAAGTGTCTGGTTGCTCTGGGCAGCCGCTGAAATCGATATCGTATTTCCGCCGGCGCCCGTGGACTGGCTGAGCGTCACGTTGTTACCGCCGGCCAGAATCAGCTGGTTCGACACGGTGCCGGTCGTGCCGCTGGTATTGCCGAGGGCACTCATACCGATCGAGAAGGCCGGGGCGCCGAGGCTCACGGTGTTGCCGTTGGTAGAGGCACTCAATATGCCGGTAACGGATACCTGCGATGCGGCCGGGACCGACAGGAACATGGAGCTGGCCGAGAACCCGGCCGAAGCGCCGCCCAGCGCGTTCAGATACATGCTGCGGGCGTCGAATGTGCCGGCAGAGGTCAGCGAGGTGTTGCCACCGGCCGAGTAGGCAAGTGTCTGGTTGCTCTGCGCCGCTACCGACCCGGTCAGTGTCGACCCGTTCAACCCGAAACTGACACCGTTAGCATTGCTGAGGACAACGTTCGACAGGTTGTTGCTGGTAGTTCCGGCGCTGAGGTTTACGTTGGTCAGGCTGGTCGCGATGGAACCCGTGATTACCGACCCGTTCAGCCCGAACGAGACATTGTTCGAGTTGCTGAAGGTCAGAGCGGAGAGGTTGGTGCTGGAGGCGCCGGCACTGATCTTCATGTTCGTCAGACTGCTGGCTACCGACCCGGTGATGGTCGATCCGTTCAGCCCGAAGCTGACGTTGTTGCTGTTCGCAAACGTGACCGAGCCAAGGTTATTGCTGGTAGTGCCGGCAGAGAAGTTGACAGCCGCTGCGGATGGCCCGGAGATGGTAATGGTCTGGCCGTTCTGCGACAGGGTAATGTTGTTGCCGCCCGCCAGAACCATCGTACCTGTGGATATAAGCGTACTAGCACCCGCGGTGTTACCGCCGATGCTCGCGTTTATCCGGCCGCCGTTCAGCGGAGGTACGTAGGCCATCTAGCTTGTATTCCCCATGACTTTCTGGCCCCGGTGCCGTCCTAAACCACCAAAATCTGCCGGCCGATAGGCTGCCTTACCCCTGTTGCGCGTAGGCGCGGCCGGTACATTTTGAACGTTTACCATTGTTTCTGTGACCCTCATAAAATAGCCGAGTTTTTATATGTCTACAGTATATACCATCAGGGGCGTTCCGGGTGAAGCCAAAAGCGGTATAGAACTCAGTGCGTGATGGTCTGCTTCAGGCCGGCGTGGTCTTTATCCGGAACTTATCTGGGTATATCAAGCTAAAAGAACCCGAACCAGGGGAGTGACGTAAGCATGGGATCCAAAACCCCGGCGAGTATGGAGGCGATCTGCGCGTGCCCGGCATCAGACGGGTGAATCCCGTCGGAGTCATAGTAGCCTGTTCCATTAGATGTACCCCACAATGAGTACAGATTGACGATGGTAACGTTCGACTCGGTAATCGTCAGCAGCTGCGTGACGTAATCTGCCCAGGTATAGCCAAGCGTGTTCGTCGTCGGACTTTCCACTGCATACGGAATCAGTAAGACAATCGACGGGACCTTAGTCAACGCGTTCAACTCTGTAATAGCGGCCTGCACGTTGATCAGCGTTTGGCTCGGCGCGCAGTAGCTATTCTGGAAATCATTGACACCGACCAGTTCAATGATCGCTAAGTCGGGCGCGATCTTCGGAATTATGATTGTATCTTGATCGCTGCCAATATATGCATCGGTAGTGGCACCAGAGTGCGTGTGGTCGTAGAAGTGGATCCCGGTCGTCTTGTCGCCATTGTACACGTAGATGCCTTCGGGTGACGGCGTTCCGGCGTTCCACATGATCTTAATGGTGTGCGAACCGACCGAACCTAAAGCTACCGGGACTACTAGACCCTGGCTGTAAGTACTGGTATAGGTAACGGTGATGACCGAGCCGCTGTCAATCTGGTACTTAAAGCTTGTGCCCGAACCATATCCGTCGGCATACCAAATCTCAGCATTATCGCCGTACACGGTGAAGGTCTCGGTAGCAGTTGTGTCATTGAGCTGGACGCCGCGTCCTCCGAGTCCGATCCACGTTTCGTAATCATAGTCCGTGTTCAGCGTTCCGGTAAGGTTGCCTGCCGCGGTATTGCCCCATGGCGACGATGAGCCAGCGACAGCGTAATAGTTCGGAACGAATCCCGCGCCGCCGGCCGGTAACCCGGCATTAGTGCGGAGCGCGCCGTTGAGAATGTCCTGCCAGCGGTTCGTCTTGACGCTGGCACCTTGTCCTTCCGCAATGGAATCACCCACAACCAGCACCTTCGGTATGGACGCCACCGTCGCCCGGGCCGTTTTCCATTGAGCGAGAGGATCAAGAGGGACATCGGGCTTGAATGCCATGACGCCGATGGTGTACGGCTGACTAGAGTTCTGTGTCCAGGTACCCGTGAAAGCGCTGGTGCTCGACGTGGCGATGTATGCCACGTCTGCATAAGTAGCGGCGGCGGACTCAAAGCCGGGAACTTCCGTCCAGCCCAGAGGACTGGCGCTTTGTGTATCGCCGCGCGAGTTTACAGCGATTATCATTTCTCCTGCCACGGCGGGAGTGATGGAAGGAGTGGTGACTGAAGTCGAGGCAGAGGGCGTTCGTCGTCAATGCGGCCCGTATCAAAAGTGCCATAGCCGGATAGCTCACCGACCGCAACTTGCGCGTTTCCTGGCGCTGGAGCCACGGAGTAGGTATAGGTAATCGTCACCGAGCCGGCGGTGGCGCCAAGCATGTACCACATCTCAACTGATCCTGTCGACCCGAAGAGTCCCTGTTCGGCCTGTATCCAGGTGCCGCCGCCACCGCTGACGCCCGTTATGAGGTGCGCGTCAAAGTCGTTCCCTACTAAAATCAAAGTCGAACCCAAATGTACTCCGGTCAGGGTAATAGTGTTCGAGGTAGACGCGGGGTGCCGCGATGCTTGACCATTGGACAAATCCGCTCATGTGAACACCGTCTTCCGTTGAGCGAGAAAATTCATCAGTAACCGACTCCGTCGGCAGCGAGGAGTACCCACTTGCCGGCGGGTCGCGTCATATATGAAGCCGAACGTGACCGTCTTCGAAGCTGGTAGCGCGACTATCGGTAATGTGGAGACTCCGGAAGAGCTATAGTTCACTCCCCACGTTGCTGTATAGCCTGTCGTACCGCTCCTGATGCGCAGCATTAATCGCTGGCCATCAGAGGCCGATCCGGAGGGATTGGGATTGGCAATGGTAAAGTTTGCCGTGGGGGCAGCGATGAGCGCCAAATCAGTCGTTGAGCAGTTAGGAGTGTACGTGTTCGACGAAGGAGTCAACGTTGACACCAAAGGAGTCCGTTGCAATTTAGCCGCCAGATCTGTCGTGAGGTTGGTGACCTGGGACTCTGTAATGGTGGGGATATCTGTACTGGTGGCAGAGCTGAAGCCCCCTGTACCATTTGCCTTTAGAAGGGTCGAGCCTACGGTAGCGGGAGCGAAGGTTCCGTCCGTCCGAATCTTAAGGCTGCCATCATTACTGTGCTCAACCTCTAGAAAATCATTGAGCAGACTACCCCAGGTACCATCATCGGAACCAGGAATAGGAAGTCTTTGGCTGGCCACAGTTCTATCGCTCCTTATGCTTACGCTTAATCACAGTATATACCACGCTGAATCATTACTAAATTGTAGTCATTAGCATAGGTTCAAGTATACCGGGAAGTGCGAGAGTGGGAAGCGGGCGGATGGCTTGTACGGCTAGCCCTGGATCCACTGCAGTGCAGCAGCAGCGACGGCAGTGCCAGTCACGGCTGGAAGCCGAAGGAGACGTTGTCGAACGTGGCAGTCTCTGTTCCAACTCCAGTCGTACCGGACTCAAAACCGAGCCAGAGCGAGCCGGCCGTAGTGTAGGGCGAGCTGGAATCGGTATAGGCGTAGTCGGCGTGCCCGGCTGGCTGCCGGTGTACCACGCGTAGATATTGACGACATTGCCGATATGGGTAATGCGGACGTGCAGTGCACCGGACTGGAACGTGAATGGCGGGTCCGTGCCAAGAATCGTGTTGACTCCGGCGACCTGCCTTGCTCAATTCAAGGAGACCGTAGGACGGAAGCAGCGCCAACTCGTAGCCGTTATTGGTGCCCGAACCTCCACCCGGGTCGGCACTTCCATCCGAACGCCAGGCGATGGAGACAAACTGCCTCCTTGGTGTAGTCGCCAAGGGTGACGTCCACCGAGAGGTCGGTGTCGACGGTCGGGAGGGCGCCAGCGAGGTACAGCGCGGTATTCTGGTAGCCATCCGAGTTCGACAGCTGACCGGCATTGCTCTGAATGGTTGCCGTGCCGGCGGCGAGTGCCGTCGGCGCCCAGTTCGCCGGTGTCCAGGCCGCGCGTTGGTGCCGGTGAACGTATCGGTGACCGGCAATGCCTGTTTGGGCCGTAGGGAGAATGCGAAGTTGACATATTTCACCGATACCGACTGGGTGACGGTTGGCGGCGTGTAGGACGTGTTGGCAGTCGCGACCGACGTCGAATCCCACGACCCTGCCGACATGTTGACTGATGCGCTCTTGGTCGATGCGGTCGTGGCACTGTTGGCGTAGCTCGCCGGCAATGTCAGCGTGTCCGTCTGCCCGGAGCCGGGCATCCCCGCGATGAATTCCACCAGTATTCCGCCGTCTGCCGAACCAAGCGTCGGCGTCAGCGCCGCGAATGCCGCTGATGTAGAAGCGGTGCTGCCGTTCTTGATCGCTGATGCTATGTCCAAGCCGGCGTTCGGGTAGACTCGCGCCTGAACCGTCCAGGATGCCGCCCCCGAGAGGGGAATACTGACCGTCGCGCTGCTGTCGCCGCTGACGGTGCCGGCATCTTTGATATAGGCGATGCCGCACGGCGCCGTGCCCGACTTCGCTTCCAGGATCCGATAGCCGGTCGGTGTCGTGACGTGACGCTGACGGTGCTCGCGACGAAGAGGACGATGGTGTCATTGCCGGGGTTGACATTCCACGCCGGAAGTATGACCGACGCCGTGCTGCTCGTACTGGTGCCCGAGTTACTGCTGGCGGTGTAAGCGGATACGGTAAGCATCAGGACGCCGTTGAACGAGCCGGCCGCGTTCGTCCATCCATAGGTAATGCTACCGGCGGCGGGGGCGATCGAATACTGCGAGCTGAGGGTGTTACTGCTGCCGGACGTGCCGGCGTCGGTCATCGCCGTGCCGCCGGTCGGCGCGGTGCCGAACAGGTCGTCCTCCAGCGTCGTCATCGCGATCGCCAGTGCGCAGGATGACGGGATCGTCGCGGTGATACTCGGGTTGGCGGCGCCTTGTGTCGCCGTCGTGAAGGTGCCAGTTACCGCTGGCAGGCCAGTCCACTCAGAGACCTTGGCCACCGCGAACGTGCCGGTGCGGAAACCTGTGAGCGAGATCGTCGTCGTCGGTGCCGCGTCTACCGTGCCGATCCAGGTACCGAGGCTGTATTTACTTCGGGTGTCGTAGACGTTGCCGGCCTGCGCCCAGGTGGTGACGCCGGCGCCGCTGATAGCTGGTGTCTGCAAGGCTCGTTACGCCGTCCCACGAGGCGATTTCGAGTATCATGAGATTCCCTATCGTAGGGGCTGTGATCGTGACGCTCAGGCTGGTGGCCCCGGTCGTGTTACCGTTACCGGCCTGATTGACAAGCACCACCGTGGTTGGGTCGAGTACCTCGATCCAACCGACCTGACCACCTTTGTTCGCCGAGTACGTAACGCCGAGCGTCAAGCTGGCACCAGCCGGGCGCGATGGCTGAACCGACAGTGAGTCGCCGAAGACCAAACGCCTCCGTCGCCATCACCCGTGGCGTCGAACTCGACCGCCCGCCGACGAGCACCGCTGTCGTCGGGGATACAGGCGTAGCGGTGAAGACGCCGCTATAATCCATGACGCCGCCGACGCACCATGAGTTGCTGCCGAGCAGCGTTGCGGTCCGGGTGAATGTCGAACTGGTTCCATTTACAAAGCCCGAGGTATTCGCGCCGATGTTATTCATCGCGTAGACGAGAATAATCCGTTCGTGGCGGTGAACTCAGCAATAGACATCGAGAACCCGTTGGTGTTACCCCCCGCTCAGCGTGGCGGTAAGTGTACCTGTCCAGCCAGTTGTAACGTAAATGACATACTGCGTCAGGATGCCGGAACGAGCCAGGTGTGTTGTTAGCGTAAAAAGCATTCGCCGAAGTGATCGATCCACCCGACGAGGTGAAACTTACGGTCGGCGAGGCGGTGACGTACTCCATCGTCATCGTGACGGTCAGCAGCGTCCCGCTTGTCCAGGTCCGGCTGCCTGTCGCCTTAGTCGAACTGCCGGTGCTGAATAAAGTCGCCAGCTGTACGCAACTCAGTCCCACGATTCACAGCCTCTATTACTGGACGCCGTCGCCGGCCCATGGACGGCGCGATTGATAATGCTGTCAATGCCCGTGCCCCCAACGCAAAACGGCTGCGTATTCACCGCGCAGCCCCCTCAGATCGTATACCCATCAGCATAGCTACCAGTATACCGGGAAGGGCAGAAGGCTCAAAGACCTGCCGGCCCTCCGGTCAATGTATCAGCCGTGCAACCATGCCACCGGCGCCAGCGGGATATTGAGATTATCAAACGTCGCCGTCCCGACCGGCGTGCCCGTGTAGTAACCTGCCTGAAGAGTAACTCTCATGGACGTAACGCCATTTGCAACTGCCCAATTACGGGACCACAAATTGATCCAATTGATGCCATCGTAGGCGTAATCCCAATACCAGACGCCAGATGACTCATGCATGCGTAGCCACATGCTATTTTGGTACGCAGCGGTGGGACCATCGGTCTTTGTGTTAGAGTCATTCTCATTACAGACAACTCCGCTCGCATCTGCGCTAAAGCCCATCTGGAACCAGTTGCCTGATGAGGCGCTGTCGCCAACAGATATATATCCTTGGGCACCAGCTGCGCCGCCGGTGGGGTCAGTTGGGCCGGCAACAGCCTGTAGTAATATGCCTTTACCGGTAAAGTCGAAGCTGTTCACACTCACCCAACCATCATAGCTGCTGTCAGGTGTAATATTCAGCTGGCCGCCAATAACATTCGTGCTGGGCAATGAGGTGTTACTCCATTTCGTGTTATCAGCGAAAGAAAAACTGTCGGTTATAGGTATGAGCGATATGGCCATGGATTGAAGTATAACGAGAGAGTTTAAAAGAACAAAGGGACGAAGGACACAGAAGAACTAGACTAGTGCGACACTTACCACTTAGCGGCTTCCGTGTCACGATAGAGATAGGTTGACATCAGAGCTATCAAGAAGCCATCACGACTCTTCCAAGCTGCGTTGCGATCATATTTGAAGCATGATCGGTCATCTGGATTAATGCAGCCGCCATCACTGCGTGATCGGTTGACGCTGCGCCACCATTAGACGGTATAGGTATATCTGCATCTGATGGAGCGGGATTCCATATCTGATAACCGTCGAAATGTTCCTCCGGAGTGGTCGTCTTCCTTGTATGGTAAAAGTGACCACCAACAATCTCCTGAAATGTTAGATTGCTCAATCTGAATTTGCCAGTTAGCTAACGTGGGTGGTGCTAAGTTTCCCGTCCAATCGTACTCACCCATAACGTAGGCCTTTGCTGCTGCAGACGCGGTCACAGCATCAGAAGTTAGCTGGGCGGTATTAGGGGGGTAATAATGGCTGCCGATAATATCCACATCAGTAGCCCACAATCCTGGCAAGAAGTAGGCATCAAGCGTCCCTGAGGCCGCCCCATCTGCGACAAGCACATTCGGCGCAATGGATTTTATGTAGGTTGCAATCTGATTAGTCCACGAGAATGGCGCATCATATAACTCGTTACCGGTTTCGATGGCCAACACTGTCGGATCATCTTTAAGCGCAATGTTGGTATACGTATTAACATGATTAAGGCGGTGTGCAATATACCGTTCAAAGGCTGCAATTATCGTTGGATTATAATAAACTGCTGCTCATCAGTTGTTCGGGAAAATCATTCTGTGGTTGAATGCTAGTGTCCGGATGGGTATCAAGAACGGATGCGACCTGCAGTCGGTCAAACCAATACACATTACCCGTAGTTCCGACTCCAATCTCCGGGTTAATCGATACTACGGCGTTAACCGCACCAGTAGGTGGAGTGAGAACGGCTGTCATTGGAGCCCAATAATTTGTCCCAGCTGGATTCGTTGTCTTGACGGTAATCGTGAACCGACTTGCGCGTTACTACTATTCAGCCATTCGATCGACATTGATGACAGGCCAGTTGCAAGTTGGGCAGTTTGAATGTTGCCAGAAAATGTCCGCTGTATGCCTGCGGTAACCGGTACGGTAATCGAAGCAGCGCCGTTAACGGTACCTGTTAAAGTCATTTTGAGTGATCCAGCTCCGGCATAGTGATTATCTGTGGCATGTGCGATGGCAAGGCCACTCGGTGACCAGCCACTAATGTCAGTTTCGAAATCACCATTTGGACAATCATTGGGACCTGCGTACCAATGCACAAAGTTCCATTTGCCCCCTGTATAATAGCGATACATATCGATCAGTGGAATGATAACCCTGAGGCCTAACAGCGAAGCCTGCCAGATTGCATAATCAATCGGCTCAAATGCGGCGTCATTAAAAGTATCGAGCGCTGTCTCAACGCTATAGGTTGAACCTAAAGAAATACCTAATGTATGCGAACGGACTACCTTTAGCCCCATTGAGGCCGCCGTAGTAAGGGCCTGCGCTGCTCGGTAGTTCGTCGGATAGGTAGGAGTACCCACATTGCGAATGTTATCGTCGCATCCAAGCCAGTAAACGTTACAGCCCGCAAAACGAAATAGTCTCGCGTCGAGACTGAGTGTTCCATTGGTATTACGTCCGACTCGTCCGCTGACTGGTGTTACAGGTGCCCCGGGTGCCGTGGGAGCTGTCCATGATCCAGGCGTGCTGCCGGCGAATATGCCAAATTCATCGAGCCATACCGCATCACCCACAGCGCTCGCGTTATCTGCAGTAAATTCAGCAATGGCAAGGGCGGCGTTAGGAGGCGCAATGTCAGAGACCGTCAGAGCAGTTCCGGTGCTAGTCAAAGACGCTTCCGTCCCATTTGTACTATAGATAAAGTCCCCATTGCCATCAAACCAAACTATGACGGCATGTCCGGCGAGTAATCCAGCATTGGACACTTGCCTGGCAACGAGCCATGCGGTATACGTCGCTCCAGGGGTGACGGATGCGCCCATGCCGCGTGGCTGCGTGGGGTAAAGAGATATAAAGCCGCTAACCCCGCTGACTGCTTTTAGTGAATGCGTTCCTTCGGCAGTCCAGGTAGTATCCTGAGTTAAGACACACTGACTACTGCCGCCGGGATATTCAGTCTCAACACTGTTGGCATACACGCCTGCCGAAAAGGCTTTCGGCCCCACGTCAGTTGTTGCGACTCCGTACGGAAGTAAGTTCGTGGCCACATTAGGCTCCGCAGATCGCAAACAAAGCGAAGGTGGTAGTGGCTAATGACGCGTCAGTTATTGAGCTAGGCAATGACGACTGTGCCGCTAACTCTCCCGTAAGCCGTGGAGTAAGTCCGAAAGCTTCGGATTGAGCATAGGCTCCATACATGCTTGCCGATGTTGCTCCTATCTGTAGTGTTGCTACTGCATAGGTTGCTCCGGCAGTCAGAGTCACAGAACTAGTCAATGCTATCACGGTCTTGTTGTAGGTATAGGGAAAGCCCGTAGCACCTTGGTCTGCCGATAAAGCAGTTCGCGTTAATGTGCCAGTCGATGCATTAACTGAATAAAGGCCGACATAGGCATGGGTTGCACCTGAAGCTGCCGTTCCGCCTACTGAAAATGTTATATGGCCCACTACCGTGGCGGCACGAGCAACAAAGTATGTCAGTCCAACCACACCACTTGCTGGAGTTTGGCTGATAGATCCTGAGTCCGTTCCCGACAAAGAACGCGGTAATGTGATTTCAGATGAGGTAACTTGCTCAGAGATGTTAGCCCCCACCAAGGTGTTCACCGAAGGCATTGCATGAACATGATCTGCGGGTGAACCGAGAGTTGATGCCCCGTGAGCAGCAGTTCCAAGCGGTTGCGGAAGATCTGCAGAATCAACGAATATCGGCATAGGGTGAACGTGGTCAGCTGCAGATGCACTTGTCGATGTACCTGCCGATGCAGCGCCTAGCGCATGTGGCAAGTCTGTCGTATCAATAGTTGCGGCTGGCGCCCACTCATCTATCCCGTTAGGTGCAGCAGAATTTTTCCGTAGTACGCTGCCATCTGAACCACCGGCGGGGATTGGTACATAAGTACTTGATAAGTCTGGTATTTGCGCTGAAGTTAACTTGCTCGTACCGTCTAATTGAGCGACACCATTGGCTGCTCCTAGCTGGCTTGTACTGACTGCACTGACGTCACTGGCCGTAAGCGTTACGGCTCCATTTGTCGGAGTTTTGGAGTTGATTGTTTTAACAGCTGATCTCAGAGTGCCATCGGTATTATGCTCGACCTCAAGGAAGTCATTGAGGATATCACCCCAAGTGCCATTGTCCCCGCCGGGAGTAGGAAGTCTTTGGCTGGTCACGGTGCTATTCGCTCCTTATGCATAAACGTTATGAATCGTAGTATATACCATCTGGGGCGTTCAGAGCGAAACCGACTGTGGATTACTCCGACCGGTCAGAACTTGAGGCCGAAGGTGGGTAAGAAAGGGGTGTTGAAGTTATCGTATGTGGCCGTACCGGATGGGGTCCCTGCATAATATCCACCTTGGAGGTAAGGGAACATAGCAGTGATACTACTGACCGCCCAAGTCTTCGTCCACAGATTGACCCATTTCGCGCCGTCCCGGGAATAGTCCCAATAGGCAGTACCGCCGGATTCATACATCCGGAGCCAGACGGGTCCGGGCCAGGCTACACTCGGCCCGAGGGTTGTCACGCCGCTTACTATCTCTACGGCTACTATGTCATTGTCTGCCTGGACACTGAACTGCCAGCCGTCGCCCGTGCCGTTGGCATCAAGGCCGAATATGCCTTCCGATGAACCGGGGGCGGATGGATTGGTCGGGGCGCTTATTACCTGGACCAGTACACCTTTGCCCGTCAGGTTATAGGAGCCGCTGGAGTAATAACCCGGGTAGCTGCCAGTCGGAGTGATGACGAGCTGCCCACTGACGATGTTGCACGAGGCATTGCCGGTACCAAGCCACTTTGTGCTATCTGCGAACGAGAAGATATCATGCAAGGAGATAAGCGGGGGCATACCCGTTCCTGGCGAGGCTGGCGGATTCACCACCATCACGATCCCGGCCCAGTTATTGCTCCCGGCGCCAGTGTTCCAGTTGGATCCAAGCAGCACGCCTGCCGTAAAGCTGGTGGTAGTACTGACCCAGCCGTTGTGATAGCCGGTGCTGCCCGGGCCGGCCTGCGTGGCAGTCGCCCAAGGCGACTGTGCGGTAAACGACAAAGCCCCGGCATCGTCGCTGGTTATGAAGCTGAATGCCAGCCCGCCGTTACTGCTAGAGGTGGGGGTGTAGCCCGGGTCATTCATCGTAGGTGCGTTGGTGTCGGCGGAGAACACCGGAGAACCATCGATAGGCGCGGTGGTATTCACGCCGCTCAGTTCATAGGCGACGATGTTCATGAAGTCACCGCTGACCCCGAATGTCCAAGTGGTTCCATCGCCGGATTGCACCACGCGCGAATAGTAACCGCCCTGGGCGCCGGCTCCAAATGCGCTCGACGGACCGGTGACCAGGCCTGCCGGCGGCGTCACGGTGAATGTGCCGCGGGAGGCTACGAAAAACAGCAAAAAGTTACCGGCGGTCGGTGTTGATGAGAAGATCACGTCGGCACTGGCACCACCATTATTTACTGCGACAGTCTGTTGAACTATACCCACGGACATAGTACCTCCTAGTATACGTACAAGCGGGGCATTGATAAATGGCGCTCTGCTACTGAACTACAGGATATACCAAGCGCTGCCGTTGGAAACGACGCCGAACGCAGTGTACTGCAGATCGAGTGTGAATGACGTCATCCCGTCGATGGTGTCGCTGCCGCTGCGCAAGATGGTCACGGTGTGGCCTGAGCTGTCGATGCGCTTGATGTAGAAGCGGTAGCCGGCCGTACCGGAGGCAGCAGGGAGGGTGACCGAGATGTTGTTGCTGGTGGCATCGGCGAATACCACGGTATCCGTGGTGCCGACGGTGTAAGTGGTGCCGCTCTGGGTGTTGGTGGTGAAGGTGCCGTTGTCGGTGCCCCAGCTGGGTAGGCCGCTGGCGACTTTCATGATTTGACCATTGGAACCTGCGGCCAGCCGTACGAAATTCCCGGAGCTGTCGCGGTAGTACGTATCGCCGGTGGCGCCGGAAGTATCGTCATAAATCGCCACCTTCTTGCGTACTGTCCCCGTCGTGATGGTGAAGTACAGCGTGTCGGTGGTGAATTCCATCGCGCCGGCTTCAGGAGTGGTCAGATTGGTGCCGCTGGCGAATTTCAGCGGGGCGGTGCCGGCCGTGGCGGTGCCGGGCCGGATGGTGATATTCTGGTGGCCGCCGTTGACGCCCGGGTTGTCGGTGCCGTCATCGTAATGCTGCAGCATCAGGTACTGGCGGAGTATATCTCCCCAGACACCGTCGTCACTGTTAACTATCGGTAGGCGCTGCGGCGTAGACATAGTACCAGTTTAGCCCCCAAACCTCCGCGAACCAAAGCTTGCTTCCAAATCGCCCCCGTCGTAGTGGTGCATGACGTGCTGAATCGACCGGTGGCCGCTGAGCAGCGAAAACAGGTTATTGAAGCCGAGGACCATCAAAGTGGCGCCGGCCATATATTGCAGGAATTGTTTCCGAGTAATCTCTGTGTTGAGTTGCTCGCGCATTTTTTCGTTGCGCATGGTTTGTCTTTGCCTGTTTGACTTGGTTTTTCTCTGTTTTGCCGTAAGGGCTTTTACCAGAGTATTTGCTTTTCCTACCTATACAAGAAAGCTTATGTTTAGTATATCATGCTTGTAAACCTTTACGTCAACCCTTGGACCCGGCATGCAGGGATGTCTTGTAACAGATGAGAACTAGCCATCCGATGCTAGCCGCCGGGGCGGCTTTGTCAAGCGGCCGGCTTCGGTGTTTCCGGCGGCTTGGCACCGGCTTTTTTGGCCTTGTGTTTGGCGCCGGTGCGCTTGATGCGCCGTACGATATTCCGGACCAAGGTGTAGAGGGCGTAGAGCACCAGCAGTACCACGAGCGTGACGACCAGCAGTATCTTCCAGGGGAAGAGCCAGAAGGTGACAGAACCGGTAATGGGCACGTCGTGGCCGCCTTGGGAGTACACGGCTACCAGGCTGGCGGTGTAGCGGCCGATTCGTAAGCGGGATAGCTGGCCCCAGTTCCAGACCAGCTTCTGCTTGGTGGAACCGTCCGGGTTCGTGACGGTCTGATACGACGGGAAGCCGTCGTTCCAGCTGGCGGTGATGGTCCGCTGCGTGCCGGGCAGGATGTAGCCTTGGGTCTTGTTGACCGTCAGGGTGGCGAGCGGTGTCTTATCGCCGCTGCCGCGCTGGACGAACAGGTTGCCCGAGGGCTGCACGATGGTGTTGCCGGCGTTGTTGAAGCGGACGGAGAAGGTTGCCGGCAGGTACTCATAGACTTTCTTAGACACCGTGAAGCTGCTGACCTTGAGGTCGCTGGTGGCGCCCGGCCGGTCGATGTTCATCAGGCTGAAGACGGCCAGGGAACCGTTGATCTCGCGGGTGCCGCCGGCGGGCTTAGGGTTGTTCTGGCGGTTGATGACCAGCGCGAAGCTGTAGCTGAAGCCGGCGTCCTTGGGCGGGTTCAGGGTGACTTGTTCGGTGAATGTCTGGTTGGAGGGGACGGTGAATTTCTGGGCCGAGAAGCTGATCCAGGCGGCGATGGGCGGCGGCGTAGTGTCATTGAGATCAACCTTGCCGGTACTGCTGTCAAAAGTGAAGCTGCGCGGCGTTATCTGCAGCTCCTCGGTACCGGTGCCTTCGTTGTGGACCTGCAGCTGAAGCGTGGTCTTGACCCCGGGCTTCAGGGTCGCTACCAGCGGCGACGGGCTGACCTGCAAGTTGAAATCGGGGGGCACGTCGGCTGAGGCAGCCGGCTGGCTGAGGCCGATAGCCCACAGCGAAACGGGGGCTATCAGCAGCCCCAGCGGCAGCAGTAGGAAGGTGCGCCGGCTATTTCGCGGTCTTGTGCGGCTTGTCATTGGCTTTCTCTTTATTCTTGCTGCGTTTCATGAGCTTGTAGATGATGAAGATCGGCAGTCCCCAGAAGATGGCCAGGGCGAGCAGGAACAGCAGGATGAGCTTCCACGGAATCACCCAGAACGTCACGGTGCCCTCGATGGGCACATCATGTTGTCCGTCGCTGTAGACGGCGACCAGCTTGGCGGTGTAGCGGCCGAAACGGAAGTGCGACAGCTTGGACCAGTCTATGGATAAGTGGTTCCGGGTGGTACCGTCAGGCTGAGCGGTGGCCTTGTAGGTGACGAAATCATCGTCCCAGCTGGTGCTGACGGTACGCTGCGTACTCGGCAGGATGTAGCCCTCTGTCTTGTTGACGGGAAGGGTGGCCAGCGGGGTCTTGCTGGTGGCGCTGCGCTGGATGAAGATGTTGCCCGACGGCTGGATGATGGTGTTGCCGTCGTTGTTGAAGCGCACGCTGAGGGTAGTGGGCAGGTATTCGTAGAGGCGTTTGTCGGTGGTGAAGCTGACTACCTTCAGGTTGCTCGTAGCGCCGGGGCGATCGACATTGATGAGGCTGAAGACGGCGACGGAGCCGTTGACCTCTCTGGTGCCGCCGGCCGGCCTGGGGTTGTTCTGGCGGTTGACGACCAGCGCGAAGCTGTAGCTGAAGCCGGCGTCGGCGGGGATATTCAGGGTGATGCTTTCGGTGAAGGTCTGGCCGGAAGGGACGGTGAACTTGGGCGCGGAGAAGGTGATCCAGCCGGCTATCACCGGCGCGGCGGTATCGCTCAGATTCACTTTGCCGGTGTCGCTGTCGAAGGTGAAGCTGCGGGCGGCGATCTGGAGCTCCTCGGTACCGGTGCCGGCATTGCGGATCTTGAGTTGCGAGACCGTTTTCTGACCCGGTTTGACGGTTTCCACCAGCGGCGAAGGGCTGACCTGCAGGTTGAAGTCGGCGGGCGGGTCGGGCAGGACGGCGGCGGTCGCGGCGTGCGCGATAGCGGCCGGCGTCAGGGCCAGTAGCGGCACGAGCAAAACCCACAGAGACAGGCCGAGACGGTGCAAGCGCTTCACGATGGCTTCTCCGCTGATTTACGCTTCTTACTCTCCAGAGTCCCCGCTGCCTGGGCTGCCAGGGCACGCTTGACGGCCTTCTCCGTGCGCCGCTTGCCTCGCCAGCGGGCCAGCAGCCATAGGGCCGCGATGACCGCGATAAGCACCAGGATGGCGCGCCATGGTATCACCCAGAACGTCACGGTGCCCTCTATCGGTACATCGTGCTGGCCATCGCTGTACACGGCGACCAGCTTGGCGGTGTAGCGGCCGAAGCGGAAGTGCGACAGGTCCGACCAGTTGATCGCCAGATGGTTCTTGGTGGTACCGTCGGGCTGCGCCACGGCCTGGTATGTCGCGAAACCGTCGTTCCAGCCGGCGGTCACCGTCCGCTGCGTGCCGGGCAGGATGTAGCCCTGGGTTTTGTTGACCGTCAAGGTGGCTAGAGGCGTTTTACTGCTCGCGCTGCGCTGGATGAAGATGTTGCCGGAGGGTTGCACGATGGTGTTACCGACGTTACTGAAACGGACGCTAAGAGTGGCAGGGAGGTACTCATACAGGCGCTTATCGGATGTGAAGCTGACGACCTTGAGGTCGCTGGTGGCGCCCGGCCGATCGACATTGATGAGGCTGAAGACCGCGATCGAGCCGTTGATTTCACGCGTGCCCCCGGCCGGTTTGGGGTTGTTCTGCCGGTTGATGACCAGGGCGAAGCTGTAGCTGAAGCCGGCATCGGCCGGTACGTTCAGGGTGATGTCTTCGGTGTACGTTTGATCTGACGGTACGGTGAACTTGGTAGCCGAGAAAGTGATCCAGCTGGCGATCGGCGGCGGCGTATTGTCGCTCAGGCTGACCTTGCCGGTGTCACTATTGAAGGTGAAGCTGCGGGCGGCTATCTGGAGCTCTTCGGTACCGGTGCCGGCATTATGGATCTTGAGCTGGCTGACGGATTTCTGGCCCGGTTTGATGGTCGTAACGAGCGGGGAAGGGCTGACCTGCAGATTGAAATCGCCGGGCACTGACGGCGCGGGTGCCGGAGCCGCGGCGGCCTGGCCGGCAGCCGTCAAGGCTAGCGCTGCCCCCAGCGCGCCTAGCAGTAGTTTCCCTCGCTTCATCGTACTCAGTATAACAAAACCGCGGCCGGTTACGGGCCGCGGTTCTTCGCATGCGGTGAAGGGGAGCTCTAGAAGAGGCCTGCGCCGACGACGGTGATGGTGTCTGTGTAGTCGGTAGCGGCAGGGGTGGAGCCGACGACGTTCACGTTGTTGGTCAGGGTTACGACGGCGTTATTGGCCGTGCCGGTGCTGCCGATGATGGGTGCCAAGGTAGTGTTCAGACCACCACCGTAGCCGAGCGTACCGCCTGTGAACACCGCCGGGACGGTAGGCGTCTGACTACCACCTGTCTGGGTGAAGGTTACGCCCGTGTTGTAACCCTCGCTGGTAGTAGTGAGGATACTATGGGTGCCTGGTGTGGTGGAGGCGATGGTATAGCCGGCACTGGCGGAAGACAAGCCGGTGTTCGCATCCTTAGCCCAGACGGTCCAGCCGTTCTTGGCGTTGGTGTTGACGGTGGCGGTTACCGGTGTCGGGCTGGCTTTGATGGTGCCGGCCGTAAGTGTGCTCAGGGCGTCGGTGTTGCCACTCAGGGCGAAGGTGAAGGTCGGGGGAACGGTAGCCGTGACCACGACCGTGTCGTTGGCGATGGTAGCGGTCGCGAATGAGTCGGTGTCGATAGTAGCAGCCGCGCTGGTCTGCGTGGTAACCGAACCTACCTCGGAAGCCCCGGGGCTGGAGGGGTTCTGCAAGGCGGCGCTGGTGTTCGTCCAGTTGAAGCAGTACATAGTACCGACGGTAAGGTCACCGCTCGGGAAGGTAACGACCTGGCCAGCGGCAGCCGTCGCGGTAGCGATGCTCGGCCAGGCCAAGGCGCCAGTGGGCCAACCGGTGTTGGTGGTACTGACCGTCCAGTTGCTAGTCGTACTGCTCACGGTAAAGCCCGTCGGGAAGGTAAGCACGACTTTGGCCTCGGTACCGGTACTAGCCGGTTCGGCACAGACCATACCGCTCGTAAACGAGCTGGTGTGCATGGTGTCGAAGCGGACCTCTATTTCATACGGGTTGACGGCGTGGGCTGCAGGAGCCATACCTACCGATATTAAGGCACTCAGCGCCATGACGGCGGAGAGAACTATATGTGATAATTTTTTGTTTTTTAGTAAGCGCATGGTTTTCCTAAGTGTTTATGCTTTCTCTTAAGTAGAGTGTACAGGATTCGTTTGGTACAAGCAATACATAAACAGGGGCTTGTCCAGGGCTGCATTTGTATCTGTTAGCGCATGTTTCTTATGTTGTAGAATAGACAATAAACTCGACTTATTGCCACACCCAGCCGGCCAGCACCTGGGCGTAGGTGGCTTGCAGCTGCTCTTCAGTCGCCGCCCCGTCGGTGCCGAAACCAAGCTCGGCATACCGGCCGCCATGGGGCCAAAAGACGGTAAAGGCCAGCGGATCGGCTGCCGCGCGGTACGCAACGGCGCCGGCAGGCAGGCTAGGCAGTTGGTAGGGAGCATAGTTATCCGGCTGGGTGACACGCAGGTTGTAATCGGCCACGCCGCTCAGGCCGTTCGAGGGCAGGTTGCCGATGGTGGCGGCGAACTGCTGGTTCTGGGTGCCGCTCGCCGTGGCGTAGACCTGAAGCAGGGTGGGCGTGCCCGAGCCATCGGTTTGGCGCTTCAGGGTGAAACCGGCCGGCAGGGTCGCCGTGAAGTAGGCGTTCGTCAGTTTCAGCGGCTCCGCTATCTGGCTGGAGCTGCTCGGCTTGCCGACCTCTACCGTGCCGGTAGAGCTGCCGCTCATCCAGTGCAGCAGCAGTACTATCAGCGCGGCGAGCAGCACTATACATATAAGTACTACTATCATCCAGCGCTTCGGGCGGAATTTCATCGGGAGTGCTTGCCGTCCCTATAGTGCCGCCGCTTGGCCGCAGCATACTGCCGTCCGCGCGCTTGGCTGCGGCTGTGCACCGGCACCTTGGCGAAGGCGTATTGCCGGGGATGGCGGCGTACCCACAGCCAACCGAAGAAGGCCAGCAGCATCAGATAGAGGCCATACAGGCTGCCGAACCAGGTCCGGTCGTAGGGCGGCGGGGTGGGCGTGCTAGTGCCAAGACCGGTGAGCCCCTGCACGCGGTACGGTGTCACGGCGGCAAAGTGCTCGGTAGTGACATTGCCGTCGCGGTCGGTCACTTGAACAGTGATGTCATATGATTGCCAGACGTTGTAGTGGTGATGGTAGCTCAGTTTTTCGCCATTCGTCACGGTGTACGTGTCGCGGCCGCCATCACCCCAGTCGATGTGAAACTTGAACGGTGAATTGATACCGGTGATGGTACCGGTCCAGACAGCGTCTTTGGTCGGTCCGTAGACCAGGAAGGCCTGATCGGCTTTGATGACAGGAAGGTTGGTAGCGTCGATGCGGCTGCCGGCGGCCGGGATGGGCGAGAATGCCCGGAAGTGTACGGGCGCGCTGTCCGGGCCGCGGCCGAAAGTTATGGTCCAGCTCTGGGCCACCAGCGTGTATTCGCCCGGGCCGCTCACTGTGACTGGGAACGTGAACTGGTTGGCGCTGTCGCAGGCCATCGAGCCGATGCTGACACCGTCCAGCGTCAGGACGATGACGACGCGCGGCGTGACATCAGGACAGTCGCCGTGCACCGTCAGCGAGGTGCTGTTGATGACGGCCCCTTCGGCGGGCGAGGTGATGACCGCGCCGGCCACCGGCATCGTGGCCGGCACGGTGGCGTAGACGTTGAAGAACGAATCGGCGGTGGCTTTGGCCAGCACGTTCAGGCCGACGATGAAAAATGCGCCCAGTACGACGATGATCGCCAGGCCGTGATAGCTGGTGTGCTTGTGCTGCAGCAGCCGTCCGGTGTGCCGGCGATGCTGGAGCTGGAGCTTCTGGTGGATTTTGCTCATATTTTTATATCGGGTTTGCTTATATAGTAGTATAACGCATTCTTTCGGTAGTCCAGAGGCATTGCCTGGGATATACTAGAGCAAGAGGAGTTTGAAGCGTGGCAGAGGCCGGTCCTAAGAAGTTAGCGGTAATCGACGGTAAATCGGTGTTCTACCGGGGATACTACGCCATGCCCAATCTCACTACCCGTGACGGCACGCCCACCGGCGGCGTGTACGGTTTCGCCGCCATGGCGCTCGAAGTCGTCCGCAAGCTCAAACCGGACTATGTGGCCGTAGCCTGGGACAAGCCCAAGACGAACATCCGCCGCCGCCTGGCGCTGTACCCGGAGTACAAAGCCGGCCGCAAGCCGGCGCCGCCCGATTTCTACGAGCAGGTGCCGGTGCTGCACGAACTGTTGCAGGCCTTCGGCTGGCCGCTGTACGAGTTGGATGATTATGAGGCCGACGACATCATGGGTACGCTCGGTGTTCAGGCCGAGGCGGCGGGCATCGAGACCATGCTGATCACCTCTGATCTCGATATGCTGCAGCTGGTAAATGAACACGTGCATGTCTATGCGCTTAAGACCGGTTTTTCGAACATCGAGCTGTACAGTCCGAAATCGTTCGAGGCCAAGTACGGTATACGGGTCGACCAGTTCCTGGACCTGAAATCGCTCAAAGGCGACAGCTCCGACAACATCCCGGGCGTGCCTGGTATCGGTGAAAAAGGCGCCATCAGCCTGCTGCAAGAGTGGAAGACACTGGACGGCGTGTACGAGAATCTGGACCTCATCAAAGATTCTGTGCGCAAGAAGCTCGAGGCCGGCAAAGACCTGGCCTATTTGAGCAAAAAACTGGCAGCTATCTGGACCGATGCGCCTCTCAAACTTGATCTGACAGAGGTAGATGGCAGCAGGGTCCAGCCCGAAAAACTTATGCAGTTGCTCGAAAAGCTGGAATTCAAGAGTCTGGCACGGCAGCTGCCAGAGATCATGCAGGTAGCAGTGAGTAACTCGCAGGCCGCCAGCGCCGCCGTGCTGAAGCCCGGCAAGAACACCATTATCGATACGGCCGAGAAGCTGAAAGATGTGAAGCTCCCGACCTCCGAATTCATGTATGTGCACAGTCGCTCGGCCGGTAAACATGGCCGCGATCCGCAGGTGCTTATCCTCAGCACCGACGGGAAAGATACATATACATTTGATCTCACAAAGGTGGATGTCGACACTGTTGCAGCCAACTTCACGGATGTCAGCCTACTTGTCGGCTACGATGTGAAATCCACCTTGAAGCTGCTGCTGGAAATCGGTGCCGAGTTGCCGCCAGTGGGGCACGATGTGCTCATCGGTGCTTTCCTTATCAACTCGCTGCGGCGCGAACAGACTTTGACCGAGCTGGCCCACGCCGACCTCGGCTACGACGGCTCGCCGTTCGAAGATCTGGATACCGAAGAAGTGATGAGCCGCGCCCCCGAGATCATCGCCGTTATCCGCGCTCTGCACGAGCAGCAGGCCAAAGAACTCGCCAGCATGCCGAAGCTGCCCGAGCTGGCGGCACAGGTGGAATGGCCGGTGATACCGGTGTTGGCACGCATGGAGCATCAGGGCATCCAGCTGGACGTGGAGTACCTGAAGAAGTTCGCGGTAGAGCTGGAAGATACCATTTCTGATCTGGAACAAGAGATATACGGCCAGGCCGGCAAGGAGTTCAACATCGGCAGTCCCAGCCAGCTGGCGGACATCCTGTTCGAAACGTTGCAGCTGCCCACCCAGGGTGTCAAGAAGGGCAAGACCGGCTACAGCACCGCCGCGCCCGAGCTCGACCGGTTGCGCCCGCTGCACCCTATCATCAATCTCATCACGAACTACCGCGAAGTCACCAAGCTCAAGAACACCTATGTGGATACGCTGCCGAATCAGGTGGACGGCCACAGCCGGCTGCACACCACCTTTGCGCTCACGGTGGCACAGACCGGCCGGCTCAGTAGTAATGACCCGAACCTGCAGAATATCCCGGTGCGCACTGAGCTGGGCAAGCGCATCCGCACGGCGTTCGTGGCAGGCAAGGGCAAGCGGCTGGTGAGCGCCGACTACAGCCAGTTCGAACTGCGTTTGGCTGCCGCCATGAGCGGGGACGACGACATGGTGGCGCAGTTCAACCGCGGCGCCGACATCCACCAGATCACCGCCGCGCAGATCTACGGCCGCGAGCTGGAAGACGTCACGAAACAGATGAGAAGTGCCGCCAAAACGGTAAACTTCGGCGTGCTGTACGGCATGAGCCCGCACGGCCTTTCCGTAGCCACCGGCATGACCATCGAGCAGGCCCGCAAGTTCATCGACGAATATTTCAAGCTGCGCAAGCCTTTGATCGGCTACCTCGAAGGCCTGAAAGACATGGCTCGCAAAGAAGGTTACGTAGAGACGCTCTTCGGCCGCCGCCGCCCGATGCCCGATATCCACTCGAGCAACTTTATAGTTCGCTCCGCTGCCGAGCGCGCCGCCATGAATATGCCCATCCAGGGCACCGAGGCCGATCTGATGAAGCTAGCCATGGTAGCCGTCGACAAAGAACTTGATAAGATACCCGGCGCCCGCCAACTTCTGCAGATCCACGACTCCATCCTGGTAGAATGCGACGAAGCCGACGCCGAGACGGTCGCCGGCGTCCTCAAGAAAACCATGGAAGCCATCGACCCCGACCTCCCCGTAAAACTCCTGGTAGACGTCTCCATCGGCCAGAACTGGGGCGAACTGTGACAAAGGCCATCATCTTTGACTGTTTTGGCGTGCTTGTGGAAAGCTCTGTGGATGTATTCTTTGAGAAATATTTATCCGATACGCCAGATAAAATTGAACGTTTACGCGGCCTTGATGATCAGGCCTCCAGAGGCAGACTTACCTATGACGAGTTCGTGGTTGAAGCGGGCTCAGATTGCCGGTATATCTACCAAGGAAACGCGTGGCGTGCTGGATACGAATCCGTCGAATATCCCGCTATTGGAATTTATACGAGACGAGCTGAAGCCTCACTATAAGATAGGCTTCCTATCTAACGCCTCCGATGATTGGCTCGAAGAGTTATTTAGCCCAGACCAGCAGAGTTTGTTTGACGACTTTGTGCTTTCGTTTCAGCATGGCATAGCCAAACCCGACACGGCAATCTTTGAACTTGCGGCAGAACGTCTCGGCACCAAGCCGGTAGATTGCGTTTTCGTGGATGATGTCACGGCTTATTGCGAAGGTGCCCGTTCGGTCGGCATGCAAACTATTCAGTTCCAGAATTTCGAACAATTTAAGAAAGAACTGCAGGGGGTGCTATGAGAAGTTTCTTGATGAACAAACTGGTACGGGACAAGGTGCTCGATGACATGCAGAACCTGAAGCAGCGCGTGGAGTGGCACAAGCTGGATGACATCGAATATCTGCCGGCGCTGGCCAAGAAGCTGGTGGAAGAGGCGCAGGAATTCAGCCTGGAGAACAGCGAGGCCGCACTGAAAGAGCTAGCGGATGTCATGGAAGTCATCGAATCGATCGCCGCCGAATATGGCGCCGATTGGGACAAACTGCGTGCGGTGCAGGCGGACATCCGGGCCAAGCGCGGCGGCTTCCACGACCGTGTCTACGTAGAGCGGCTCGACCTCGATGACGACGACCCATGGGTCAAATACTACGCCGCCAGCCCCGACCGCTTCCGCGAAATCACCAACGACACCGAACCCGTCTAGAATGTCCGAAGATCTACGTCAAATCACTATCGATACTTACAATCACTCAGCCGATAAGCTCGCCGACTATTTCGCCGGCTTCGGTTCTCGGGTGACAGATATCGATCGGGCGTTTGAGTTAGCCGGTAACCCCGTGCAACCCACGGTGCTTGAGATAGGCTGCGGCGATGGTCGTGATGCCAAAGAAATCGTACGGCGTACTCCGCATTACCTCGGTATGGACTTATCCGAAGAGCTCATAAAAATTGCCCGTCGAAACGTGCCGGAAGGACAATTCGAAGTTGCCGATATGGCAGATTATGAATACCCTCCGGATATTGATATAGCTTTCGCCTTTGCATCCTTACTCCATTTGAACAAGTCGGAAGTCCGTACGGTACTTAGCGGCTTGGTGCAGGCGCTGAGACCGAATGGCATTTTCTACATCTCGTCAAAATATCGTCCGGAATATGCCGAAGAGGTGCAGGATGATCAATTTGGCCGCCGGTTGTTTTATTACTACAATGCCGACCTGATCCAGGAGTTAGCTGGTCCTGCGTATGGCCTGGCCGGTAGCTGGGAGTCGGTACATGGCCACACCACGTGGTTCGAAATGGCTCTTCGTAAGCTGTAGCTAAGTACAGATTCCTTACAGACTTTTCCAGGATAGGAAGGCAGACTATAGGTACAGAGCGGTCTCGAGCCGGTAGTCGATTATGGAATGTCTACTCTGGGGTGATAGGGGGATAAGAATATGAGTATAGACCACATTGGATCGAAGGCACCTCGCGGCGGCGATGACGGCAGCCGCGGCGACGGCCGGGCTAACTGGGATCAGTGGGCCGATGAATTGAGCGGCATAGAGGGTTTACGTGATGCAAGATGTCGGACTTCGGCGTGTCGGCCGGGCCGCCATGCCGGGTTTCGCGGAAGACTTTCACAGCGATCGCCAGATGCCGAGACATATGCGGCCGGGAGAATTCGTTACGCAAGCAGCCCTAGGTCCCGACTATCACATAAGCTGACCGGCCAAACCATTGCCATAAGCAACTATTTGTTATAAAATAGCAATAGTTACTTATGGATGCACGAAACATACTTCGACCATTGCTCACCGGGGCTTGTTGTACTCGGTGTTGTCGTGCTGATCGTCGTCTTGCTGGTCAAGGCGTTTTCGGGCCACGGCGGCATAGCTACCAAGCAGGTCGATGTGGGCAAATATGCCGACACTGCTGCCACCGCCACATTGCTCGTGGACGGGCCGACTAACATCGACCAAGCGCACCAGCAGGTCAAGATCACCGTGTCGCAGACCAGCAACGAAATCGACATCATCCAGGGATACGAGGGTACGGTTACACAGACCCGCACGTATCCGAACAACAGCGTCGCGTTCGGTGTGTTCCTGCAGGCGCTCAAGCTCAAGAATTTTGCCAAAGGCAACGACGACAAGAGCCTGACCGATTACCGCGGCTACTGCCCGACCGGCGAGCGCTACATTTATACTTTTAACGACGGCCAAAAAGACGTGTTCCAGTATTGGTCCACCAGCTGTAACCAAGGTACATTCAAGGGCAATGCCCTGGGCGTGTTGGCGCTGTTCCAGCAGCAGATTCCGCAGACCGACTTCAACAAGCTCACCAACCCCATACCGCTCGGTTTCTAGTACAATAGATAGGTGATAAAAGCCGTTATCTTTGACTTGTACGGCGTGCTGGCGCTCAATGGCTGGCAGGCGTTCAAGACCAAGCACTTCACCGATCGCGAGGACGTCTGGACCGAGGTCTTCAAACTGGGCCGCAAAGTAGATGCCGGCCAGGCTGACTACACCGAGCTCATTCGTTTCACTGCCGAACAGACGGGTGAAAGCGAGGCCACGGTGCGCTACCAACTGGAGCACACAGTGGTGAACCGGGAGCTGCTCAGCTATATCCGCACCGAGCTCAAACCCCGCTACAAACTTGGTATTCTCAGCAACGCCAGCACCAACAAGGTGATAGACGAACTGTTCATGCCCGAGGACGAAGCCCTCTTCGACGCCATCGTGCTGTCGCACCACGTGGGCCTCACCAAGCCGCAGGCGGAGATGTATCACGCCATCGCGGCCCGGTTGCGGCTCAGGCCCGCGGAATGCCTCTTCGTGGACGACCAGGAACGCCACGCTGCCGGTGCCGAGTATGCCGGCATGCGGGCGCTGGTCTACACGGATCTGCCGGCGCTCAAGTTAGGGCTCGGGAAACTGATATGATAAAAGCCATCATCTTCGACTGCTTCGGTGTCTTGAGGCCGGATGTGCTGCACCGGGCATACCAGGAGCTCGGTGGCGATCCGGCGGCTGACAACGATTTCATAGCCGATACGCTCTATGCCTCGCACACCGGCCGGATAGACAGTTCGGCGCCGGTGTTCGCGGAGCGGCTCGGGGTCACTGTTGATGCGTGGCTCCAGGCGATAACGACTGATGCGAACGATCAGCAGCTGCTGGATTATATCGAGAACCTGCGCGGCCGCTATAAAGTCGGCGTGCTCAGCAATGTCGGCAAAGATGGGCTGCTGCGCTACTTCAGCCAGGCCGACCTCGACAGATACTTCGACGCGGTCGTCGTATCGGGCGTGATCGGCTATGCCAAGCCTCAGGCGCAAGCGTACGAGATCGCCGCCGATCGTCTCGGCGTGCGGGTGGACGAATGCGTATTCACCGATGACAAGCAGTCATATTGCGAGGGCGCACAGGGCAGCGGGATGCACGCTATCTTGTACAAGAGCTTCTCACAGTTCAAGGCCGAGCTTGAATCGCTGTTAGCCGATGCGTAGCAGGATACGCTTGTCGGTGCCCGCCGCGGTCTCCAGCTTGGGCAGGTTCAGGCGCAGAGAGCCGATGAGCGCAGCCGAGCGGGCCGCTACCACGATAGCGTGCGGCTGCATCGTCACTTTTACCTCGGCGCCGTTATAGTACCGCCGCACGTATTCCTTTATCGCCCGTATCTCCGGCGGTTCGTCGAAATCCCGGCCGCCCAATATCGAAGAAAGTGAATCTGCCATGTCCAGGTAGTATAATACGTTTCATCAAACAACGAGCTGGCTGAAAACGCTATTGCATATAACATAAAAACATGCTAAGATATGTAAATAGTCCATCATGAAATACAAAGACCTCGAACAGACCGAACAAGGCTATCGTCCCGTTGATGCGGAACTTAGTTTCGCGGATCGGCAGGAGATGGTCGATGCTCGCATTATCATGGATAACGCAGCGGGTAGGGATAATCTCATTTCGATATTGCTCGCGCAGCGGTTACAGCATCCCGGACCTCTCGCCGAAGACGAGCTTATACTGCATGGGCCGGCAGGGCGCGAAGTCCGCCGCGTAATCGCTAAGACGGCTCTTGGCGTCTGGGAAAATGACCCAATCGTAAAGCGGCTTGACCAGGAGGTGGAGCAGAAAGCCCGAGTTCTCGACAGTCAGGCCGACGGAGTATCGGGAGAGTATCCGCCTGAGATGTTAGCACCTATACCGCTCGGTGAGACATTGGAACAATATGAAGAAGCCCTTCGGCAAGATGAGCTCGTCGATAGTCATCGGTAGCCCTGTATAATTAGAGTATGCCGGAGTTGCCCGAGGTTGAGACCGTGCGGATCGGTTTGAGCACGCTGCTGCCGCAGCGTGTGTTCAAAGCCGTTACGCACGACACACCTAAGTCTTTTCCGAACACAAAAGCGGATGTGAACGCGTTTCTGATAGGCAGCTCGGTAACGGCTGTGAAGCGCCGCGCCAAGGTACTGCTGATAGAGCTCAGCAGTGAGTATTCACTGGTAATACACCTGAAAATGACCGGCCAACTGGTGTTCGTCAGTCCCGAGACGCGTTTCGGGGCAGGGCACCCGAGCGACAGCCTGGTGCATGATCTGCCGGATAAATCTACGCGTGTCGAGTTCGCGTTCACCGACGGCAGCAAGCTGTTCTTCAACGACCAGCGCAAGTTCGGCTGGGTGCGGCTGCTGCCCACGGCTGAGGTACCGAACATCGATTTCATGAAAAAGGTAGGGCCGGAGCCGCTGGATGCGAGCTTTACAGCCGAGCAGTTCGCCGAGCGTTTGCAGCGGCGCAAGAATACCAGCATCAAAGCGGCGTTACTCGATCAAACCGTGATTGCCGGAGTGGGGAACATCTATGCTGATGAATCCCTATGGGGGGCGAAAATCCATCCTGCCACCTTGGTAAGAAATGTATCGAAGCAGAAGCTTTCCACGCTGTTCACCGAGCTGCAATATGTGCTGAACTTGGCCATCCAAAAAGGCGGTTCGTCGAATCATACCTACGTGAACGCCGAAGGCAAGAAAGGCAGCTACATGGACTTCGCCCGCGTCTTCCGCCGCGAAGGTCTGCCGTGCCCGCGCTGCGGCGCGACCATAATAAAACTGCGCGTGGCCGGCCGCGGCACCCATATCTGCCCAAAGGAACAGCGACTGAAATGATGTCGTCAATCGAGATGCAGTTTGAGCCAATCGCCCGCGAATACGGCGCATTCGAGGCAGGGTACGACTATGAGTTGCGGTCGAACTGGCCGTCGGTGCTGGGCTTGCTGCCGTCTTCGCCCGCCACGGTGCTGGATTATGGTAGTGGTAACGGTACGTACGCTAGCATATTGTCCCGGGCCGGGTACGAGGTGACGGCCACCGATATTTCACCGGCTATGATTGGACAGCTGCAGGATGAGAGCGTAAGGAAGCTCGCGTGGAGCTACCACGATGGCTCGCTGCCGGAGAAGTTCGAGGTGATCGTCGCTAAGCTGGTGGTGCACTTCGTGGAGGATCTGAGCAAATTCGCGCAAGTCATGCGGGGGCAGTTAGATACGGCCGGCAAGCTGATCATATCCGTGCCGCATCCCGACTACAGCCGCCCGCTGGTCCGAGCAGGAGAGAGCACCTATCATCGAAGTATAGGCACATCTGCGCTGCTGGCGACGATGATTCACCGTGAGCGCGCTGAGTATATTGACACGCTGAAAGAGGCCGGTCTCAGACTGGTCAAATCGGATGAGCCACTCAATGTCGACGCCCTAACCAATCCGCCAAAGCGCCTGAACATGCTTTTTGAGCCCATCCGCTAGCACTTGATTATGATTTAGAGCCTGCCGAGGAGTTTTATGACTTCGTCGACGTTTTTGAGGCGGTAGTTCGCTGCCGTCTGGCCGCCGCCGACCTTGATGCTGTAGCTGCCGGCCGGTACGGCAGTGAACATGTCCTCGTCGGTGACGTCGTCGCCGATGCAGAGGATGAAGTCGTGGTCATGGACCAACCACTCCTGCGCGGCGCGGCGCTTGTTGACATCGCTCGGCCGAACCTCGAGTACCTTATTGCCTTCGAGCAGCCGCAGACCGTAACGTTTGACGGCGGGCCTGAGCAGCCGGCGCAGGGCGACCAGGTTCTTCTGGGCGTAGTAGGGCTTGGCGGCGCGGTAGTGCCACACCACTGCCCATTCCTTCTGCTCGACCAGCGCACCTGGAGTTTCGGCGGCGAAGTATTCGAACAGGTCGATAACTTCCCGGCGCCACTCCAGCCCGCTGCTGCTAGTGTGATGCCAGTTTTTGCCGGCTTTCCGGCGGATGAGTGCGCCGTGTTCGGCGGCCAGGCCGATCGGCAGATCGCCGAACCACGTGCCGAGGTCGTCGCGGGAGCGGCCGCTGACAATCATCAGGTCATTCTTAGGGTCGCTGCCCAGCTTACGCAACAGACGGGTGACCACTGCCGAAGGTTTGGCGGCGGCGGGGTCTGTCTCGAACGCACGCAGCACGCCGTCGTAGTCGAGCAACAGCAGGCGCTTGGATGCCTTGGCGTAGTCTTTTACCAATCGGGTTGTCCGGGTCGCAGTAAGCGTCTTCGGAAGCGGCGGTTTGATAGGCAGCGGCCGCTGCAGATTATCCATGAAGCTTTCGGCCCACTTCTGTACGGTGAACTCGCGGATGTGCTTCTGCATAGTCTTGGCCCGGCGCTGGAGTTCACGCTGGGGCAGATTGATGGCCTGTTTGAGGCCGCGCACCATGGTCTGCGGTTTGGCAGGGTTGACCCGGATGGCGTCGCGCAGCTCTTCGGCGGCGCCGGCTGTCTCGCTCAGTACGAGTACGCCGTCGTTATCCTTTTTGCTGGCAATGAACTCCTTGGCTACCAGATTCATACCGTCGATGATAGGGGCGATGAACGCCACATCCGCCATCTGGTAGTACGTCATGACCCGGTCCAGCGGCACCACTTCGTAGATGAAATCCACCGGTTTCCACTTGGGTGTCTCGAACTCATCCCGGATGCTTTCCAGCGTCTCGTCCAGTTGCAGTTTCAGCTTCTTGTAGGCAGGGACATCAGTGCGCGAAGGCGCTACTATCATCACCAGCACTACTTTACCTAAGAGGTCCGGGTTCTGCCGCAGCAGTGTCTGATAGGCGGTTATGCGCTCCACCAGACCTTTGGTCAGATCCAGCCGGTCGACGCTGACTATGATTTTCTGCCCGCGGTATTTCCGCCGCAGCTTGGCGGCATTCAGCCGGTTGGCGGGGAGTTTGGTGGCCTGCTCAAAGCGGGTGTAGTCGATACCCATGGGAAATTCGGTGACGCGTACGCTGCGTTTGCCGACCAGCAATCGGTCACGGTCGCGCAGTGTGCCGAGCAACTCCTCGCAATCACTCATGAACTGCTCGGCGTAACGGCGGGTATGGAAACCGATCAGGTCAGCACCGAGCAGCCCGTGCAACAGCACCTTGGCTTGGCTGATCTGGGTGAGCACCTTGGCCGCCGGAAAGGGAATGTGCAGGAAGAAGCCGATCCGGTCCTTACGTCCGGCCCGGCGTATCATTTCCGGCATCAGCATCAGTTGATAATCGTGTACCCACACGGTGCTGCCCGCGCTGCTCAGGCGCAACACTTCGTCGGCATATTGCTCGTTTACGGCCTTGTAGGCCTGCCAGGTACCCGGCGGCGTCGGATCGACTGGCAGGTCGTGCATCAGCGGCCATAGCACGCTGTTGCTGAAGCCGCTGTAGAACTCATCTATCTGTTGTTGCGTAAGGAACACCGGATAACATCGCTGTTTTCTCAGTTCCCGGGCGACGTGGGCGCGGTCGGCTTCGGTCAGGCCATCACTCGGGATGCCGGGCCAGCCGATCCACTTGGTGCCCAGCTTGTTGGTATAGCTGCTCAGGCCCGTGGCGAGGCCTCCCGTACTCGGGAAGAACTCCAGTTTGCCATCTACCTTCTTCACACTCACCGGCAGGCGGTTGGACACGATCACTAAATTCGGCATATTGTGTAGGTAAATGTATCACAACGGACCGGTGGATAAAGCAATCTGGCTTACAATTCGGCTATACTATAGAGGTGATTACGACACTGACCGGGGAGAATGACGTACTGCGGCAGGAGGCCTTGCGGCAGCTTACGGCCGATTTTCTGGCAGAGCATGGCGACATGGGGCTGGAGCGGCTGGACGGGGAAGAATCCAGCTATGAACGCATGCGCGAAGCGGCGCAAAGCCTGCCGTTTCTGGCGGCCCGCAAGCTCGTGGTTTTGCGCAGCCCCGGCGCCAACAAAGACTTCGCGGAGCATTTCGAGCAATTCCTGAGCGATGTGGCCGAAACCAACGACGTAGTGCTGGTGGAACCCAAGCTGGACAAGCGGCTGAGCTATTACAAACAACTCAAGAAAGATACTGACTTCCGCGAGTTTGCCAAGCTTGACGGACCGGCACTGGAGCGCTACTTGAGCGAGTACGCTGCCCAGCAGGGCGGCAACCTGCGCGCCGCCGATGCCCGCTTGCTTATCGACCGGGTGGGTACGAATCAACTCACTTTACAGCATGAAGTAGACAAGCTGGCGGCCTACGATCCGAACATCACGCGCGGCAGCATCGAACTCCTCACCGACCGTACGCCCCAAAGCAGCATCTTCGAGCTGCTCGACGCCGCGTTCGCCGGCAATGCCAAGCGGGCCACTGCACTGTACGACGAACAGCGTGCTGCCCGGGTCGAGCCGCAGCAGGTATTGGCCACGCTCATCTGGCAACTGCACATCTTGGCCATCGTGATAGCGGCCGGCTCACGCAGCGGAGACACTATCGCCAGGGAAGCGAAAATCAGCCCGTTCACGGTCCGCAAAACCCAAGGGCTGGCTCGCCGTATCACGCCGACCCGCCTCAAGCAGCTCATCACCGAGCTCCGCCAGTTCGATACCCGCCTCAAAAGCGAAGCTCTGAACGCCGACGAAACCGTCCGCTACTATCTCCTCATCCTTGCAAACTAAACTACCCTTGTAAATTTAGCAAAATTATGCTAATGTTTGTATAGGAATACAAAACTAAATGTCAGCTGATCAACCCACCAGACCGTATCCGACCGGCAGCCCGCGCCGAGCAGACTTCTGGGATACGAAAGAAACGCGTATGGCTGAGCCGCGTACGCACCGTGCCAAGGCGGGAGCGTTAGGCAGGGCGGCACTTGCGCGGGAAGAACATGGCGAAATTGATGAACAAGCGTGGGAAACGCTCCGCGGATTCGTGAATCGCAGCGGCATCACGGTTGCTACCAACATGTCCCGGGAAATCATTCCCGATCGGATATTCCTTCGGGATCTCTTACACAACGCGGCCACGACGCAAGATGACGCGGAGCAATTCCCCCGCCATCGAACCGAATACGAAGCGTATCGCCTACTGAACACGCAAGGGGTATCCGAAATCGTGACGTTCAGCCGGTTAGCTGATAGCTATTTCCTGGACCGAGTGCCTGGCCATGATCGGGAGCACGGTGCCGTGACCATCATGTCTTATCAGATGACGCACGCGCAGCGCGTTGGCGCCGAGGGCGTCCGTCCCTATCCCATGGGCCTCGAAGGAGAGGGGATTAATCGGGGCGCCGACTTTTCGTACCACCTGTTCATGGAGCCGAAAGATGCAGCCGATTTGCGGGCGACGATCACGGCAGACCCTAATGCGTTACACGCGCTCAATACCATCCTGATGGTCGAGACGTTCGGCGCGAATCCGGAAGGCTGGCGCCGGCTTGGTCCGCAGTACGACGCCTGGCGCGAAAGCGATGGCGGACACAGCAAACTGGCCATCCGGGACGATTTCAATGCTCCGGCTGAGCAAAGCCAGATCATAACGTATTAAAAAACCGCCCGGATGGGCGGTTTGGAAACTAATGCTGGACCGGTTTATTTGGCGGTTTTCTTGGCAGCCGGTTTCTTGGCCGGAGCGGCCTTTTTGGCAGGAGTCTTGGCAGCGACCTTCTTGGCTGCAGGCTTTGCGGCCGGTTTGGCGGCAGCTTTAGCTTTCGGTGCGGCAGCCTTCTTGGCTACGCTGCCCTTGGCGGGTGACGCTTTGGTGACGCCGGCGGCGGCTTTGGCGGCGCGGGCGGCCTGAGACTTCTTGCGGGCGACCTTGTTGGGGTGCAGCACGCCTTTTTTGCCGGCCTTGTCGAGCTCGCTCTGGACTTTGTCGAGTGCCTTCAGGGCCTTCTTCTTGTCGGTGGCGGTCAGGGCCTTGCCGAAGGTCTTGACGGCGGTCTTGAGTGCGCGCTTGGTCTTGGCGTTGCGGACGGTGGCCTTGCGGGCGACCTTGACGCGTTTCTTAGCTGATTTGATGATGGGCATAAGTCTTTGGCTCCTGAGGTTATATTACGTGTGATCTTTGCACCTAATATAACAGGGGCGGCTTAGTTTGTCAAAGGTGCCTGCCAAAGCGCTGTCCGATGTCCGATTATCGAATGGCCGGGGAACAGGGAAATGCCCTCGACAACGCTTATGGATATATGGTACTATGCCTCCGAATATAACAGCCACGCTGAAGGCGATTCAAAACCCAAACATGGACGACCAAAAGCAACAACTTATCGACCGCATAAAACAGGCGCAGAACATCCTGGTGACGGTCAGTACCAACCCCAGCGTGGATCAGCTGGCGGCGGCTATCGGGTTGACGCTGGCACTGAACAAGCTGGATAAGCACGGCACTGCCGTCTTCAGCGGCCAGGTGCCCAGTACCATCGAATTCTTGAAGCCCGAAGACACGCTCGAAAAGAACACTGACTCTTTACGCGATTTCATCATCGCACTCGATAAATCCAAGGCCGACAAACTGCGCTACAAGGTCGAGGACCAGGTGGTGCGCATCTTCATCACGCCGTACAAAACCTCGCTGTCCGAGCAAGATCTGAACTTCAGCCAGGGCGATTTCAACGTCGATATCGTGGTGGCGCTTGGCGTGAGCGAGCAGCAGGACCTGGACGCCGCCATCACGGCGCACGGCCGTATCCTGCACGATGCCACGGTGGCCAGTGTGAGCACCACCGGCAAGGGCTCGCTCGGTACCATCAACTGGATCGATACCTCGGCCAGCAGTTTGAGCGAGATGGTGGCCGGCCTGGCGAGCGGCCTCGACAAAAAGGTGATAGACGGCCAGATAGCCACTGCGCTACTGACCGGTATCGTGGCCAGCACGGACCGTTTCAGCAATGAGAAGACCAGCCCGCGGACCATGAGCGCCAGCGCCGAGCTGATGGCTGCCGGCGCCAACCAGCAATTGATTTCGACCGAATTGGAAACCGCGCCGCCGGCTCCGGTACCTGCCGCAGTCCCGCAGGCAACATCCGATACCGCTGCTGCGAACTTCGCTGGCGACCAGCCCGCGCCGCCTGCGCCCGAACCGGGTACGCTCGAGATAGACCACCCGGAGGAACCGGAACCGGCCGAACCCGCCCCCACTCCCGAGCCCCAGATACACGTCGATGAAGACGGAGTGCTCCTGCCGGCTCCGCCGCCATTGCCCGAGATTTCGAACGTGCACGGCATCGGTGAGAATGCCGGCCAGACAGGGGACCAGGGACACACCGAGGTCAGTCACGGCCGCATGACCGAACCGCCGCAGCTCGGCGACGCTGATCTGACGGCCAATATCATGCCCGAACAGCTCGATCCGTCCACCGAAGAGTTATCATTACCGCCGCTGAACGGCCCGTTGCTGTCGCACAACGAGTCGGTGTTGCCGCCCGATGCCGGGTTGACGCCGCCGGCAGCCGCGGCACCGGATCCGTTCATCCCCCAGCCGCCATTGCAGCCTGCCCCTACCGGCTGGCAACCGCCGCAGACGTCTCCGCCGGCAGCTCCGTTGACCGACGATACGACGCTGACTGAAATCGAAGCGTCGGTCGATAGCCCGCACCTGCACCCCGGCGCCGATACGCCTGCGCCCGCCGGTGATACGATAGATAGCGCCCGTGATGCCGTCGAGGCTGCCTACAACCACGCGTCGCCGGCCGATGATCCGCTGCAGCCCATCGCCGCGCTCAATGCCCAGCCGCTCGGCCCTGACCTTCACGGTCCGGTGCCCCAAGCTCAGCCGGCGCCGTCGTTCCCGGCCGCCCCTGTACCCAACCCCGGTTTCAGTGAACCGACTCCCGGCACCACTCCGGCCGATGACGCCCTTGATATGCCATTGCCGTCAAACCCGTTCGGTCCGAGCGCTCCCGCAGCGCAGCCGGGCCCGTCGACACCCGCCGGTTTCGGTCCGCAGCCCGCATCGCCTAGCGCGTTCCCGGGTGCTCCGCAGCCCGGCAGTGCCGCGGCTCCCGGCGGTCAGACGCCGCCGCCTCCGGTGCCGCCTCCCATGCTGCCACCGCTGCAATAGGGAACAGGGCTTCCGCCCGCCTGTCATCCTGAGCGTAAGCGAAGGATCTGTCCATTGCTCAACCCATCTCGCCTCTCGGCGTGGTTGCAGTCCATAGTCTGAAAGGGAGAACCTCCGTAGTCTTAGCCTAACTCACTAGCAGACCAACGACGGTTCCCTCGAGCCTACAGAAACAGCCCGCCTGGGCTGTTCTGGGTTCCCCTTACGCTTCACTCCCGGCTTCGCCGTGAGCTCGCTATCCCTCTCCGGTCCTGCAGACCGGGAGTCGGTGGCGGGGTTATTATCCCTCCCCGGGTCTGCAGAGCGAGGGTTACGGTATAATCAAACGGATGCAAGGAATGCTACTCGTGGATAAACCATCCGGTTGGACCAGTTTCGACGTGGTGAATTATGTGCGCAAGCTGGTCGCGGCAGCGAACGGCACCAAACCCAAGAACACCAAAGTGGGCCACACGGGAACGCTCGATCCGTTAGCGACCGGCTTATTAGTACTAGCGGTGGGCAAGGACTACACCCGCCGTATGCCCGAACTGACCAAGCTGGACAAGACCTACGAAGTCACCATGAAACTGGGTGAGACCAGTACCACGGGCGACGAAGAGGGCGAAAAGACAGCAGTATCCGATACGGTTCCGGATGAAACGGCCATCCTGGGGGCTCTAGAGAGGTTACAAGGCCAGATATTGCAGGTTCCGCCAGCCTTCAGCGCTATGAAGATCAACGGCCAGCGGGCATATAAGCTGGCCAGAGAAGGCAAGGCGGTGGAAATGGAAGCCCGTCCGGTCACCATTTACAAGAATACCCTCACCAGCTACGAATATCCGTTCGTCAAATTCACCAGCGAAGTCGGCAGCGGCACCTACATCCGCTCGCTGGTCGAGGATCTGGGGAAGCTGCTCGGTACCGGCGCCTACATGTCCGATCTGCGCCGCACCCGCGTCGGTCAGTTCAATCTAACTGATGCCCATACTCTCGACCTGACCGATCTGCTCGACCACCTCAAGCAGTAGCAGTTCCCGGGAACATCGCATATACTAGTAGATAATGAATGAGATCGGACCGGCCCCCTTCGTAATTGACGAAAGCCGCACGGTGTGGGATGAGGAAAAAGGCCGCTACCGGCGCTGGGCCACCCCTGATTCGGTGCGGGAGGCTTGCGTTATGGTGGGTAAGGCCAGCCTTGCTGACGAGGATATAACGTTTAAGGCGCATCAAGGGCCCTTTGCCATAATCGCTGCGCAAGAATGTGAAGTCCAGCATCTGGCGATGGGGTGGCCGCAGGGTTTCCTGATGTACGCCGGGTTGATAGAAGCAGCCCAGGCTGCCCCGAAGGTCTAGCCGATGGAATTCGGTGGGAACCTCGCCGGCTGTGGTTTTATACAAGAAATGATTAAGCAGCATGGCGAGGGATTCGTCCAGGACTATTTGGCGAACATGGGCGATACGGTGCTGAACGTGATGCAGGCGGCGCATGAACAGGCTGACGTGAACCCGGCGGTGTCCGAAAGGGTTTTGGCGGAGGCGGGCACGGCTACCGAGCCATCATCAAAGCCGGTTGTGACAGTAAACTCCCAAGGGCCGTCTACCAGTGCGGTACGCGCGCAAAGAGTACTGCCTTTGGTGGCGGAGGGCCCGGTAGGTGGTTCGGCCAGAATCGGGGCGGAGCTATCCGTAGCAGCTGAGGCCATATCCGAAATACCACTGCCGGCCCCTTCCAGAATAGACACTCCGGCAGCTGAGATCGTTCAGCTTACAGATACGTACAATCAAGAGAGGGCGACGGTATTCAGTGAAGCGATGATCGAGCCAACAGTTAGGGCCGCGTTGGCCGAGCCGGAGCCGGAGATTCTGGCGCGGCTTATTGATGCCAACGAGCTTATGCGAGCCGGTCCGGCAGGTACGGAGATCCATACGTTATCCATCCAAACGCCAACGGTAACAGTGGTGGAGAAGCCGGCAGACGGTGAAGCATCGGTATCGACACCTGTCGCGCGAGAAGCGGATAGCGCCATTGAGGCGTCGGACATGGTGCCAGAGCTGGCCGTACCGGAAGCACCGCGCAGTGCGGCTGAGCTGCTGATGGAATTTGAGGCTGTTGATATCGAATCAGACGCAAGCGTGCTTCTGGCATCCGATGAGGTTGATGAGGGGTCGTTTATCTCAGGAATTACAGATATTGCGCCAGAGTCGTCCGAGCCCGAACGACGGTCCCGGCAGGTGTTTTCGGAGCGGCTGGAGCTGCTGGCGGAAACCGTGGTGGCGCCGGAACGGCTGGAGCTGGTCCGGGATATGATCGCGGAGGTGTACCGGCTGGCCGCTGCCGGGTCATCCGAAGACATCGCGGGCACGTTATCGGGCGAAGAAATGGATGTGGACGACTACATGGTCGCGTCGCCTGTTGCACTGGCGGAGTCGCCCACCGGAGAGCTGGAGCAGGCTGTAATCGAGCTGCTTTGGGAGCTGGACGGCTCGGCGCCGGCGCCGGAACAGATAGAGCGGTTTATCGCGCTGGTACGCGCGGAAGCGCGGGAACGGGCCCCGCGGGCCGCTGCCGAAGCGGTACCGGAGGTGGACGGTCACGAGTTGCCGGGGAAGCACACCCGGCTCATGTGGTGGCGGCATGAACTGTTCCTGCGGCTGCACCAGTCCCTGGGTCATATGGCTCTGGCGGAGCGGTCTGCAGCCGGATATCACGCTGCTGGTGACGCGCGTCGCGTGATGTTCGGGTAGGACCGGTCCTCCGTGGTACACTTATAAGCAGTAGCGTTATAAAGAGACAAC
>JBBCFY010000006.1:0-57919 GCA_037200465.1 Candidatus Saccharimonadota bacterium
ATGCCCGGGCCGTTCGACATAGAGGAGCTACGCAAGCTGGATCATCCCACGCCGTACTTCGTGTTCGACGGCCAAACCGTTCTCGATAATCTGGAAGCGTATCACCAGGCGCTGCCCGGCGGCACCGAGATCTGCTACGCCATGAAAGCCAACTCGGAAAAGGCCGTACTGAAGCTGCTGAGCGCGCATGGCTGTAGCTTCGAAGTCGCCTCGACCTACGAGTTGGAACTACTGAAGAAGCTGGCGGTACCGCCGGAACGGATCATCTATGGTACCGCTGTTAAATCGGAGAGCTCTATCAAGGACTTCGCCGACTATGGCGTCACCCGCTACGCCTTCGATTCCGCCGACGAACTGGGCAAGATAGCCCGTCAGGCTCCCAATGCGCAGGTGTACTTGCGCGTCCTGGTGGACGACCAAGCGCACAGCGTGTTCACGATGTCCGAAAAGTTCGGGACCGATCTGGATTCGGCGGTCGAGCTGTTGGCGGCGGCCCGCGACCAAGGCCTGGTGCCCTACGGTATCAGCTTCAACGTCGGCTCGCAGGCGCGCAATGCCCGTGCCTGGGCCAACGGCCTGCAAAGCATCGCGCCGGTGCTGGCGAACCTGCAGCACAAAGACATCCGTCTCGAGATGATCGACCTGGGCGGCGGCTTCCCCTTCAGCTACCGGCCTGACGACGATATCCCGGCGCTAGCCGACATCGGCAGCGCTATCGTCGAGGCCAGCCGGCAGCTGCCGTATCCCATAGCGTTCCTGGCCGAACCGGGCCGCGGCCTGGTGGCAGACGCCTATGTGTTGATTACGGGCGTTTTTGCCAAAGCAAAACGCCCCACCGGCCACTGGCTCTACGCCGATGCCGGCGCCTACAACGCGCTGCTCGAAACCATGGCCTACCAGGGCTCGATCCGCTACCGGATAGAGCTGCTGCGGGAGTCGGATGCGCCGAAAGAGCCCTATATCCTCACCGGCCCGACCGGTGACAGTCTGGATGTGATCGACAAAGAAGTACTGCTGCCGTCAGATGTGGCGGTCGGTGACAAGCTGGCGGTCCGAGATACGGGCGCTTACAGTTTCGTGCTAGCCACGCCCTTTAACGGTTTCCCGGTGCCGCCGACTTACGAGCGGTAGACGCACCGTCGGCGCCTTACGCACGATGGGGGCGACGATGGTGTTGGCTTGCCAGTATTCACAGTCGGCCGGCGGATTGACATCGCATACCTGGAAGCTGACGTCGCGGCGGCGGAAACCGGCATCGACCAGTTTCTGCACATGGCTGGGCGGTATGTGGAGGGCTTCGTCGGAATAATAGGTCAGGATGCCGCCCGGCTTCAATAAGCGGTAGGCTTCTTTGAAGAACCAGAAGTGGTTGCCGTGGATCTCTTCCTCGCGCAACGGGTAGGTATCGAACAGGATGCCGTCGAAGATGCCGGAGGCCAGCGTCGGCGTCACGTCCTGCCAGAAGCCGCTGTAGACATGCATCTTGCTCATGTCGATGGCGACCTTGAAATCGGTGACGGCCTTGCGGATGACGTCCGGGTGGCATTCGATGACGAAATGCGATTCTATGTCGTGCGCCTGGATGGCCGCGGCCGACAAGCCGAGGCCATAGCCCAGCTCCAACACTTTACCACCGCCGCTAGTGGCGATAGAGCCTAACATATCCATATAGTTCTGCTCCCAGTCTTCCATTACCGGATGGCCGGCGATGCGCAGGGTGTGTTCGTCGAACAGGGCAGGCGATTCGCACCATTCTTCCTGTTTGCTCGGGAAACCGATCTTTTTTCTGCTTTCAACAGTATCCATGCTGTCTTTCTGAAATTATTATGATTTTATTTTGGTTGTACCATTCGACGATATCATCAATGAGATGAAATGGCAATACGTCCTCCCGGGCAATCGATTTGACACATGCCGCTAAAGCTTTAGAATAAGGAGCATAAAGGACTAAAAGCACGAAACCATGTTCAAGTCTATTGCCAAAAACAAATTGCAAACCGGACTTCTCATATACTTCCTGGTGTTGGTCATCGGCTGGCTCTTCCTCCACCACAGCGGCAAGCAGACCAGTAACTACAACTACCTCTACTCGCTCTGT
This sequence comes from Candidatus Saccharimonadota bacterium, assembly GCA_037200465.1. Classification (GTDB taxonomy): domain Bacteria; phylum Patescibacteriota; class Saccharimonadia; order Saccharimonadales; family UBA4665; genus JAJZCD01. The sequence continues at coordinate 2,099 of JBBCFY010000006.1, forward strand.
TTCAGCTTGCAGCCGCTCATCGGCGGACTCATCGGCATGTGGAAGGCCGGCATCTGGGGACGGTTCACCAGCACCATCGGCAAATCGGTCTTCTTCTTCGCTTTCGGCTTGTTCCTGTGGGGCGCCGGCAGCATGGTCTGGTCGTACTACAACTTCGTCATCAAGAATTCCCTGCCGTACCCGTCACTTGCAGACTTCGGCTTCGCCCCCAGCATCTTCTTCTGGGGTGTCGGCGCGGTCTTCCTGTCCAAGGCCAGCGGTGCCCGTTTCGCACTCCGCACCAGCCTGTTCGCCAAAGTCTTCACCGTGGCCGTCATCCTCATCCTGCCGACCTTCGCCTACTACCTGCTGGTCCATGTCGCCCGCGGCGGCGTCATAGTCCCGGCCGGCGAGACGGTGCTCAAGGCTGTCCTGGATATCGCCTATCCGCTCGGTGATTTCGTCGCCCTCATGTTGTCGGTCATCATCTTCGGCCTGTCGTTCAGATATTTCGGCGGTCTGTTCAAGAGTTCCATCATCAGCCTGCTGGCCGGCCTCGGCGTCATGTTCCTTGGCGACTTCGTGTTCTCGTATACTACCACTACCGGTACGTTCTATAACGGTGACTGGGGTGACCTGCTGCTGACCTTCGGTCTGTTCCTGCTCACTTTCGGTGTCTTAGGGTTCGCCGCCAAACCGGCGATCAAGACTTTCCCGGCCGAGAAGGTGGAGGAGGGTTAGGGCCATGGATGTCTACGCCCAGATAGCCGCCAGCATCATCCGCCACCAGGAGGCTATCATCGGTCCGGTCGCCGTCGAGCAGGCCGAGCACATCCCGCACCTCAAGGTGAACTGGTCCGAGAAGGAAGTGGTGATAGAGGGCGATCCCGTGCCGGTCATAGACAGCCTGGTCGGCGCCTACAGCCAGCTGTTCGGCAAGATCTCGGTGGAAGTCTCCCGCGAGGCTTCGGCAACGCTGCTGCGTAAATTGCACCCCAAGCGCTTACCCCACAGTCTGGAGTAAGCTAGATGCCTGTCAAACGCCCTCGGCTTGCTTCGCCAAAGCTTGCGCCGGCCATCGCCCGGCGGCGGCAGCTCGAGCGTGATGTCGAACACATCACCCAGGAGATGTACCGCCGCAACCGCGAACTGGCCGAGACCAACCAGACGCTGTCGCTGCTGCAGACCATCGACGGCTTGGCGCTCGATTCGGCCGAGTCATTATCTACCGTTTGCGATAAGATCGCATCTGCTATCGCGGATGCCGCCGGTTTCCCGCTGGTCGGCATCCTCACTACCGCCACCGGCTCCATGTCCGACCTCGAACTGCACGGCCTGAACCTCAAGGACAACAAGCTGTGGTACAAGCTCCTGGGGCACCGCCGTGTGCTCGACGTGGAAATCGAACCGGCCTGGTGGCCCAAAGACACTCAGACCAAGCTGATTTCGCTGGCGGATCTGGACGCCGAACAGACTGCCCAGCTGCTCGGCTGCCACGCCGAGACGGTACGCCGCCTGCACAAACAGCTCGGCATTCAGTCGCTCTACGTGGTCCAACTGACCGCCCGGGCACGTCTGGCCGGCTTCATGCTGGCCGGTTTCTACGGCTTCCCTGATCAGGTGCCGCAGCAGGACATCACCTTGCTCGATCGTCTGAGCGAGCCGGTCGGTGTGGCGCTGGATAACCGCCTGCTGTTCGAGGAGAACCGCCGCGTGCTGGCCCAGCTCCGCCGCAGCAACGCCAAACTCCAGGCGCTGGACGAAACCAAGGACGAGTTCATCACCATGGCCTCGCACCAGCTGCGCACGCCGCTGACCGCCATCAAGGGCTACATCAGCATGGTGCTGGAGGGCGACGCCGGCGCGCTCAACCCCTCCCAGCAGAAGCTGCTCGAGCAATCGTTCGTGAGCAGCCAGCGCATGGTCTTCCTCATTTCCGACTTGCTCAACCTGTCGCGCCTGAACACCGGCAAGTTCGTCATCGAACCTACGCCGGTGCAGCTGGCCGACGTGGTGACGGCGGAAGTGGAACAGCTGAAAGAAACCGCCCGCTCGCGCGACGTCAAACTGCTCTACGACAAACCGGCCGGCCTGCCGAAATTGATGCTCGACGAAACCAAGATCCACCAGGTGGTTATGAACTTCATGGACAACGCCATCTACTACACGCCGGCTGGCGGCCGCATCGTTATCTCGCTGACCGAAACGCCGACCGCTGTCGAGTACCGGGTGCAGGACAACGGCATCGGCGTGCCGAAACATGAACAGCACAAGCTCTTCAGCAAGTTTTACCGCGCCGGCAATGCCCGCCGCGCCCGTCCCGACGGCACGGGCCTTGGGCTCTTCATGGCCAAGAAAGTCATCGCCGCGCAGGGCGGGGCTATTATCTTTGACAGCCAGGAAGGCAAGGGCAGCACTTTCGGCTTCCGCTTCAGCAAAGCCGGCCACGCCGTGCCTGCCGGCCAGCCTGCCACGCCCGCCGAACCCCTGGCCTAAAGTGGCATTATGCTTATGCTAGTATATTGACTTTTACGCCTGTTTCTGGTATATTATAGACATCCTTGTTATGGAGTGTGTGAGATAACTCCGTGACCGGACATTTACAGGTGGGAACAAAAACAAACGACAGGTGTTATGCCTGTTGTTTTGATGTCCACTCCCGGTATGTCCCGGTAGCTTCGTAGCTGGGGTACGTTTACAAATCAGATCATTACAGTACATATGCCTACGCCTTCAGGCCGTGTCTGTCCAGATCAGGCCAAGCCTGACCTTGCCAGCCACTCTGGGCGCATTGCGTCGTTGTCAGCTCCGGTGCTCCTTTGCCGTACCTCGGTACGGCGCGGTCCGCTCCTCGCTGACGCCTAGCACTGCATCCCAGCCTGCAGCCGTAGGACTCTGCAACAGTAACGGATCAGTGCAGACCTGCTGGTATTAGATGGCTAGCTCCATAACAGGGGTGATTGGCCGGTATTACTTCCCTCGGGATAATACTAGTACTAGAGGGTCTGCACTGGTTGAGTGCCGTTTGAGCCGCTCCTTTTGGAGCCTGGTTCGGTAGGTGCTCCCGTTGCAGAAACTGTAACGTTCGTATCCCTTTACAGGGATACGAAACCTATTTTGCTTTTAGAAAATTTAGAATTAGAAGATATGCCTTCCTGACAGGTGGGCGTGGCTCAGTGCGGACGAGACGATGTTCTCGGCCGTAGCGAGCCACGCCCACCATGGGATTTTGGCCACTGCACATCAGGTGCACGTGATATACGATTCAACCCGTCGTCACGTCGCACTATGCGCGTGAACAACCATCATCCCTCAGGAGGGAATCATGTCCCAGTACACTAGTAAGCGTCGTGAGCGTGTTACTCGCCGGCAAGCGAAAGCAGCCGAAGAGGCAATGCGCATGCAGCAAGAACGCGACCGGCGCAACCGCGAAACTGCGGAAGAGATCGAGGTGAGCTATATGGCCACGCTCGATGCACTGGTCGCCCGCGACTTGCCAGTCGATGGCGAGGATGAGCTTGACCTCCAGCGGTTCAACAAGTTTCAGGCAGAGGCAACTCTGAAGTCGCTTCAAGAACTCGAGAAGGGTACGGTGCTCGTCCCGCAATCACAGATTCGTGAACGGCCGGACAACTCCCAGGAGCTGCAACAGCTTCGGACGGAAGCCGCACGGCTGAACGCGGAATTGAACACGGCGAAGCAGCGAGCAGCAGAGAGCGAACGCGATTTTCTGCAGCTGCAAGGCCAGATCCAGACCGCGACCGACGATGCGCAGGCGCTCCATGCCCAGGTGACTCAGCTCACCCAGGACCGGGATGACCTGCGGACGCGGCTTGCGGTAACGGAAAGTGAGCGCGATCGGGCTCGGGCCGACTTCGAAATGTGCCGGACTGAGCTTCAGACCACAACGCAGAATCTGACCGGCGAAGTGAGCCGCAGCGCAGGCCTGGAGCAGGAGCTTCAAGCCCTTCGGGCACAGCAAGTCCCGCCACCCGCCGGCCGCGCGCCAGCTATCCAAGCTGCGCAAGCTGTTGGCGGGGGCATCAAACGAGCTGTAGGCAAGGCACGAGAAAACCTGAGCCAATCCGGTTCAGGTCCGACGCATCGATAGGAAGGCACTACCATGAATTTCTTCTGGGAGGTCGCCTTTCTGGCGATCGGATACGGCATTGCGATATGGATGCTCCATCAGGGGTTTCCAGCGGTTACGACCCAGCGGGGAGGGAACGCATCCCAGTACGCCTACGCGGCACTCGCGTGGCTACCGGTGCGCATCTTCACCTACTGGCTGTGGGCTCCGGCGACGGGACATCATTCCCACGCCTACCCATGGTGGTTCTGGCTGATTTTCGGCGTGGCGCTCATCACGATTGTGGTGTCGGCGCTTTCGCCAAGGATCGACCTGCTCTGGTTGGTGTGGATGCTCGGCGCGGCCCTCGTGGTCATCCCGTTGTTCTACATCGGCTGGTTCAAGCCGGGCTCGGCACACGGCAACGCACTACATGCGCGTTCGTTGTGGGTAACGTTGTTCATCATGGCAGCCGTATTAATGGTTGTCGGGGGGCTCGTTTGGCTGGTGCATCGTGACCTTGCGGTAGTAGTCCTTGTGGCTGCTGTCCTGACGGCTTGCGCGGCACTAAGTTTCTGCCTGATGGGTAGTTCATCCCATCACTCGAAGAACACGGCGGCGGCGAAGCCCTCGGCTTCGGCTTCGGCTTCGGCAACGCACTCCGCTTCGGCAAGCGCCTCACCGACGCCTTCGTACCACGCCAGTTCCGCTTCGCAATGTGCTCCCAACTTCAATGTGGTCTATGACCCCAACGAAGAGAAGGATCTCGTTTCAGGCGGCGCGCCCGTGGATGCATACCCGACCGCGCAATCGGCGATCACCAAGCTGACCGATGCGATGAAGCAGGACACCCGGATCCTCTACGTGTACTACACGGCGAGCCCGGAGCAGAAGCTTCAACCCATCACCAACGAGGCAGAGCTACGTGGCACGGGCCAGAACGATGGTTGCTATTCCCAAGCCGGGATGAATGCCTACAACGCCTATTTGGTCGAGTTGGCACATGCCAAGCTTGAGAACGTGCAGGCTCCAGCCACTGGCGTCAACACCGGAGCAAACCCAGGAGGCGGTGCCTTCCAAGCTCCGGTCGGAAAGATCACGGGTAAGCTTGACGCCGTCAAGATTACGTATGCCGATGGCACCGTGGTCTATGTGCTTCGGCGTTGTCTCAATGAAGAGCTTCCGGCACCCAGCCCGACACTCCCTGTTGTGACACCGACGCCGACGCAGTCGACGTCAACACCCACTCCGACGCCGACACCGTCGCAGTCAACCACGACGACGCCGCCGCCGACCCAGTCGACGACCCCGCCGCCCACCAAGACTACGACATCGACGCCGCCGCCGACCAAGACGACGACGCCCCCTCCGACGAAGACGACGACCCCGCCGTCTCCGCCGGTCCTGCTAAGCGTCACTCGAATTCAGAGTGTCGTTGCGGGACAGTCCAGCGGGAACTTCTGTGCTACACCACAGTTGCCGCCGGGCGATAAAGGCACGTTGACGTTCGCGACAGATCTCGGCAAGTTCGGAACCACCGGTACGGTTCAGTACACCGTCAGCAACAATCAGCAGGAGTGCGCCATCTACACGGCTCCCAATGATGTCGCCGGCACACAGGACACCATCACGGTTTACTTGCAGGACTCGAGCACCGGACTTTCGGCAACCCCGAGCGTTCAGACGTTCAACATCCTGCCGGTGACAACCTCGGCGCGTCCGTAGCACCTGAAGCAGATAGTGCCTCCCGGGTTCGCGTATTCGCGAGCAATGCCAGCGATAAGCTGCGCCCGGAAGGTACGTCTGTACTGAAATTTTCTTAGCCCCGCTCTGCGGAGAGCTAGCAAGCATAATAGGAACAGCGTTACAACAACGTGCGGAAAGGTGAGCCTCGGCTTATAAATCGTCTTCTAGACGACCCCTTTTCCGCACGTGTTCCTATGTTTTGTAATGATCTGATTTGCAGCGTCGCGGCAGCAGCCGTGCTCATTAACAATCAACCGACCAATTGCATCGTGGTGCATGATCGTTGCCATAAGTTTGACAACCTCTAGTATTTATGATACAATTAAAACAACCATTAGCATTTGGTGGAAATGATTGCAGGTGGTACGGCAATTTAACAATTCTGTATTTAAAACCAACATTCACCTATAAGTAATTAACGCAATTTTAATCACTCTTGCAAAGGAGATGACAACTATGAAGAAGATTTTAGCTTCTATCGCTGCGCTTGTCGCAGTAATCCCGGCGCTCGCTTTCGCGATGCCGGTTTTCGCAGACAGTCCGGGCCAGCTGCAAAGCGGCTCCCTGACTTACCTGGTAAAGAACGTAACCCAGAGCGGCACATACGCTGCTACTGCAGCTGCCAGCTGTAACGACGTGGTCCAGTTCAGCACTGAACTGACGAACACTGAATTCAGCCAGCTGAACAACATCGTGGTCAGCGCGACTCTGACGGGTGCGAACTCGAACAGCTTCACGTCTGTCATGACGGCTGTCCCTGACAGCGGCGCCAGCACCGGTACAACCGGTACGGCTACCGTTACTTCCGGTACCACCGGTACGCTTGCTTACGTGAACGGTTCTACCAAGCTGTACGACGGCAACGGTAACCTGCTGAACACGCTGGCTGACGGTATTGCTACCACTGCTGGCGTCAACGCTGGCAACCTGGCCGGTTCTACCACCGAGTACCTGAACTTCCAGGCCAAACTGACCTGCCAGACTCCGCCTACCTGTGCTGCCGGTCAGACCGGTACGTACCCTAACTGTGTTACCCCTGTCACACCAACGTGTGCCGCGGGCCAGACGGGCACGTACCCCAACTGTGTGACTCCTACTCCTACGCCAACGCCTACCACGACGCTGCCGAACACGGGTGCGGGTGATGTCATCGGGATCGCTATCGGCGCTATCGTTGCCGGTACGGTTGCCGGTCGGTTGTACCTGAGCCGCAAGCTTAGCCGCCGCTAATCTGTCGTAAGGCAGAGAGGTGGACGAGCCAAGACTGACCGCTCTACCTACACAAAAGCCCCGTTCCGCCTTCATGGCGAACGGGGCTTTTTGGTGTCCGGGCGGTTGCGATGTGCATGGTTTTGTGCGAATATAAAGCTAACAAGTAAACGATGGATAAGCATGCGTAGCGTTCTGCGAGGGTTCCGAAGCAAGAAAGTGGCCTTTACGGCCGGTTTGGCTTTGGTTGTCGGCCTGGTGTTCACGGGTGGCGGCTTAGCGGTCCGCGGGGCGTCAGCGGCGACGCAGGATTGCGACAGCAACTCCATTATCTATTGCGGGTTCTCCGATCCGGGCAACTTCATTACCAAGGTCCAGGGTAACAGCAGCGGCAATGGGCATAACGATCTGCAGAATGTCTATGACGCATACGGACTGACACAGGCCGATTACGCTAACTTTGCCGCCCATGCGGTAGCAGGTGTAGCCAACAAGGACGGCACCGTAGTCGTGAATGGCCAGACGGTCGCGACTGCCACCAACAGCATCGGACGCAATGCGGCAAACCAGGGCAGTGGCTACTTTACGAAGACCATCAATGGCGTGAATTACTATGGCAATGTCAACTCCAAGGCGTTCGCCAGTAGCAGCATCCCCGTCTACGTATTGTTTGATAACCAGGGAACAGCCAAGTTCATGGTGTTGCAGGCCTGCGGTAACCCCATGGGCGGTACTATCGTGCAGACTTCGGCCAGTTGTAACTCATTGACGGCCACGTCGGTCTCCGGACAATTGAATACGTATACTTTTACGGCCAGTGCGAGCACCAGCGGCAACGCCTCGCTGAAGTCCTGTACTTATAACTTCGGCGATGGTACCACCAAGACCGTGGGTGTCAGCGGCAACAACTGTGCGCCCTATACCTACACGTACACCAAGGCGAGCAGCGGCAACGGCTTCACGGCCAGCGTGACGGAATACGCGAGCGTGCCCGGCAACTCGAATCTGCAGCTACCCACCATCAGCATGTGTACCAAGCAGATCGTCGTGATATTGCCCTACGGCATATGCAGTACTGCCGGCCTGGTGGTCGACACGTTGGACCAGACCAAGCTTGAATATAAGTTCACGGTGGTGGCGAGCTACGGCGGCGGTGAAGTATTCAAGGGTGCCGACTTCGACTTCGGCGATGGCAAGACTCAAGCGGGCGTACAGCCAGAGAGTGATGGCAAGACGGTATCGGTGACGCATACCTATGCTGCCGCCAGCACCTCGAATATCGATGTGTCGACCACGCTGCATTTCACTGTCAACGGCCAGCCGGTAACGTCTCCGACCTGTACGGCGACCATACCGCCGAACGGGCCGCCAACACCTACCTGCAAACCGGGTGTGCCGGTGGGAAGCCCCGAGTGCATAGCGCCTTGTCAGCCGGGCAGCTCGGTGCCGCCGACTGCGGCCCAGTGTACGCCGCCGAATCTGCCGAACACTGGTGCAGGGAACACCATCGCCATCTTCGCGGCAGTCGTTATCGCCGGCTTCCTGGTCTACCGCCAATTGCTCTTCCGCAAGCATAAGGCCGCCTTCGCGGCCGCCCAGATGGGTACGTCGGCTCTGCCGCTCGGCGATCCGCTGAACGAAGACGCCCCGCTCACCGGCACGCCGCTGGCACCGAAGCGCCGCAGCCTGCGCCGCAAGCGTCCATTCTAAGGCTGGGGCCCGTAGATTGCTGTGGATAAGCACTAGCGCAAATGCCGAAAATATGCTAGCCTAGTGTATAGATTCAGAGAGATCGTGACTGACCGCTCCAGAACTGTTCAGAGACTTCCCGGAGGTAAAAGCATAGGTGATGCTGCTGTCCGGGATTTTTCTTTGGCGCAGAAGCACGGCGCAGCCTGCGGACAGGATACGGCCGAGCGGTTATTCGTTCGTGCTGTTTGAGCTGGACTGAGCAGTGGTTCCGGCTGCCGTTTTCGGGCGCCGCCAGATGCGTATGACCAGGGCGATGAGTAGTATCACACAAGCTAGGGTGATGGTGGCAATGATGTCGAAGCCGGTATTGGTGAGCAGGTTACTGCTGCCGCTCGAAGTGCCGTTGTAGTTTGATCCATTGTATGGGCCGCTGCCGTATGTGCTGGCCAGTAGGTAATAGATGCTCGCTAGCATGCCATTTCTCCGTTCCGTGCCGAGACGCCCAGGAACTCCTTGCGAGAGACTTTTTTATCCAATACTGCTTGCAGATGAGGTGTATTCATAGGTATCACTACGTACTATTACTGTTAGCATACCATAAGCTCCATGCGGCGCAAGCTTGTCATCACTTTTATGCGTGGTGAGCTTTCGTATTTATTTACCATAAAGCGTATTAGTTATCTCCGGGACTTGCGTTTGGGGTTCAGCTTGGAGCGGTTAGGATACGGCGTGTTTTCTACGGCTTGCCCCATATCAAAGTACCGATAGAAAAGGTATAGCGAGATAAGGGCGCATGGTATAGCAAATACTAACCCTAAGGGCCCATAGCCGTCAGGGGCCGACGGAAATATCACGAACAAGAGAAACAGGACGGCTAATGCGCCCATGACGAGTGCGGCGCATCCGGTGACAGGCCGCATATTACGCAGGCCTTCTAGCGTTCATGCTAAAAGTATAGCAAAAGCTCTCCTTTTCGGAGAGCTTCATATAGTTTCTAATTCGCTGAACTCTCGTACATTTGGGTGGAACTCGCTAGAGGGCAGTTGTGTGCTATAAATTCAATACGCTCCTCGTAGCAAACGAAAAGGTCCCTCATGAGTGATCCTTAAAAAGTCGTACTTTATCCCAGCAGTTCACCACTGATAGTAGTGTTCGCTCCTACCTTCAGCTCGGTAACATCGACTTGATTATTGAGCAAATTGTTATGATTAGCGTTGTCCTGCTCTTTGATGGAAACCGTTTGCGTCAGGCCCGATCCGTCAGAGGCTTTAATGCCCGATCCGTCATCGCGGACAACATTGCCTTCTATGAAATTGTACGTACATGCCACGCCGTTATTATCAAGCAGAAGAATCCCGTTAGTAGCGTTTGCGACCGCGACATTTCCTTTGACCGTCGAATGTGTCAGACCACCGAGAGCCATGCCGCCGCTGCCGGCATTTGCCCATAGCTCATTACCTTGGATCGTGAGGTGGCTGCCCCGTTGGATATAGATGCCCGATCCGTCACATTGCTTCACGTCATTATTGGCGATGATGATCCGCGCGCACTGGGCTGAGCCACCGTTTTCAAGCGCTATACCGTCCGATTGCACATCACTCACCGAATTGCCGATTATCTTTGAATTGGTCGAGCCCTTCAGGTGAATCCCCTTATCACCATAGTTTCCAGCCACGCGATTATTAAGGATCTGGACATCGTTCACACTATCCACGAGCAATGCTTGGCCGCCGCTTCCTTGATTGTTTCCACTAAAGTAATTACCATCCACGATCGTACCGCCAGAGACATAGTTGTTCGATTGCTCGATGAGTACACCCTTGGAATAATTGCGCTCGATAGTATTGTGCCGGATATTCGACCGTATGGCCGGCGATATCCACATGCCATAACTGTTGACAGATGCGCTGACCATATTCGCCTCAACCGTATTGTCCTCGGCTGCCCTAATCCCGACTGCGACCCCTGAAGGATGATAATAACGGGTTTTTTCGACAAGGGTGATTATATTGGAAGCGACCGAAGCCACCTTGAATGATTCCGATTTCGAGCCATTGTTGATCATATAGATCGCCCCCACTACGAAGCCGGCACCGGAAGCGACCGTCATAGACGTAGAGCCCCAGGAAAGATTACCACTTAGGGTCGTTCCGGAAACGCCGAAGCTCGTCGGTGCTACCCTCAGCAGTACACCTGCGCCGTAGTTTGCACTGATGGTATTGTTCGAAATGATATTCCGGGCACCGCCTTCAATCACGCAGCCGTATCCAGAACTGTTGTCACCTGGGATGCGGTAATAATTTCCTGTGACGATATTACCGGTGCATACGCAATCGTCCGAGCCAGTTAACGAGCAACCTGCCCAGCCTGTGTCGGAAATATAATTGCCAGCTACCTGGATGAGTCGTGAGCCCCAAATCGAAATACCTTGATCATAGCCACGCAGGCATCTATTTCTGGTAATGAGGCCGTGGCTGCAGCTGGAGGCGAGATCGTTCGCATTACTATCGAAGCCGACACCTAATTTGATCGGCGACTCCCAGGTATCGTGTACGAAGCAGTCAGAAATAACAAAACGACTGCAGCCTAACAGATGAATGCCATTCTGCTGGTCCTCATTTCCAAGCGTGTATATGCCGAGCGTGTTCTGATAGGCAGTCTGATAGGTCGTAACATAGGCACCGCCTGCCGAGCCGGTGCCGGTATACGTATTAGTCAGGTTTATGTGTAGGGTCAGTATATTGCCATTGATCGAGTCGATAGCGATACCCTGCTGATTGTTATTATCATGCTGATCATGCTCGGTGCCGCCGTTGGCGGTCAGACCGCCGCAGACCCACACCCTTTCACCTACGATAAACTTTGCGCCATTTTGTACGGTTACCGTTGCCTGTCCGGAGACGGCATTGGCCGTAAGGTACTGGGTAACGGGCGCATGATCCGCAGTCGGCCATGCCACGTCAGAGTGCCGGTTACCGTGTATTTCAAGCCCGCTGATTTGAAAATCACTGCAGCCGACTACAGCCAGTACGTCATTCGTATTGACAAGGGCTGCCCCCGTTCGGGCGCTGGATAACTTCAGGATCGAGCTACCGGTACCACTCAAGCAAAAATCACTTAGTCCACTGACGATAAGTCCATCGACAAGGTACGTCCCGCTCGGGAAAAACAACGTACCCGTTCCGGCGGTCGTCAGAGCTGCGATGGCGGTAGTAACAGCGGTCGTATCATTGGTGATACTATCTCCTAGTGCTCCATAATCCTTCACATTTATGGCCGGTGCGTCTTCCCACTTCAGTCCGGTAGCAGTGCTGGAATCGACCTTTAACGATTGATGATTACTACCAATACCGAGCCGCCCTACAATAGAGCTGGCGGTGCCGACTAAGATGTCGCCCTTCGCGGTACTAATGGAATTATCTACCTTGCTGCTATCACTCGGTACGCTAGCCCATGCTGCGGTCGTAGGGCTGCTAGCGGTGAGCACCTGATTGCTGCTGACAGTGCCGGAGCCAAGGTTGGTGAGCGGAACTTTACCAGCGCTGAGCGGTGCGACAGTACCATCCGTACGAATTTTGAGACTTCCGTCACTATTATGCTCAACGTCGAGAAAGTCATTGAGAATATTGCCCCAGCTACCGTCATCAGCGCCAGGGATAGGTAGCCTATTGGTCATATGCTTCTCTTCATGTTCTCAGCTATTACCCATAGCTTAAGGGACTAGAGCATAAGCGTCAAGAAAAACGAAAAGACGCTCATGATGAAAGCGCCTTCGGGATGTCTTAGCAGTGAGCCTGTTGCACCCGTTTTAACCCAATAGTGCTGGAAATTGTTAGGTGGAATGAAGCCCTATGAGGACTTAGCCTACAAACTCTTCAAACGATGTCACCACCTGATTATCAAATGTAAACTTCCCCACGAATTCATGTGGATATGCTTCGCTGATGTTATGCTCGCCAAAGTCTTGGCCTATGTGGCTCGCCCTCAAGGCTGCCATTACGCCTGAGTGGCAAACGAGAAGTAAGCTCGCATCAGTATTAGTGTTATTTAACTCATCAATTGTTGCAAAGACACGCTGTTGCATCTGATCGAGAGACTCACCATTTGGTGGGGTAAAGTGAGTATCCCTATCTAGCTGAGGGTACAGCTCATAAGCTTTGCTACTGAACATGTTTGCCGCATCGCCGTAGCTAACTTCACGTAGCCCGGATAGTCTTTTGATTTCATTAGCAAACTTTAAACCGCGAGCAATCACATAAGCAGTAATGAAAGCCCGACCCATGTCACTGGAATACATTTCATCAATATGCAGATTGGCTAATTTTGCAATGACTTTTTCAGTCGGCGCGAGACCGGTATCAGTAAGTGGAGTGTCTATCCAGCCCGATAGACGTTTCGCTCGGTTGTTTTCGGTTTCACCATGTCGAGCAATATAGAAGGTATTCATCTGGGTAGTATAGCAAAATCGAACTAATTAACAGATAAGAAAAAGCGCCCGACTTCAAAGCTTGAAATCTAGCGCTAATTCTAATCCGTAATTCTCTTTTGGTGATTCACGTTAGCCAAACATGGAACTCCGTACTTGAGGGGCTGGAGCAGATTGATGCTGCGTTTGCAAGGGAGCTAATTCTGGTGTCATATTGGTGTAGCATTGTTGCGAGGGCATAACTATGCTCCGAAATTACGGGTAAAGTTTGAGCCGACAAGTGCGGGGCGATTTTAGCAAAGTTAGAACTCAATTTCAGTTAGTAATAGCCAACCGCCCATATATCGTTTGAGCTTCTTGCATAGCTTTTTTATACTGGTCGTTTTTCAGCCCAACATAATTCATATCACCCACCATTGTGCCGTAATCGCCCATCCAGTTATCACCGACGAACGTGCTTGGTTTTAGGTAATCCTTGTACCCTTCCTGCATGCACGCAGTCCACGTAGAACCAAAACTATTATCCATGTCCTCGCAAGTAGCAGTTATAATCTGGTAACTACTACCGCTATATAAATGTGGCAGGTTGTTGTATGTTATATCAACTTCTCCTTGTTCAGACGTAAACCATGCGTAAAAATCGTCATAGGAATGCTTAGCGCCGATATCTGACAGCTTCACCTGCTTGCCGTCAACACTTATATACCTGGTGTAATCTACGGGGGTGTACTTAAACCAACTGATCTTTTTCGTAAAGCTTAACTTTGACTGCCCAGTGAGCTTAACCTTTTGAAAAGTCGCCCATCCCTGCTTATTCACCTTGGCCTTTACTGGATTCTTGCCATTGAGGTAGAGTCTTAGAGTATCTCTATTCGAATCATGTACAACCACATCGTATTTGCCATCGCCTTTGAAATACGCATTGTTTACATAAAACGCGCTTTTATTTGCGGCAAAGACATTCGAAGACAGTGATAGCGCTAGGCAGATAGCCATAAGTAAAAGGCAAACTCTTTTCATAACCGGACTATACCACATTTATGGCTTGCTATGGTGTTGGCGATAGGGCTAAAACCCAATGATCTCGAATAATAAGGTCTCACCTTTATAGGTATCACTACATGTCATTTGAATTGAAGCAAGTAAAAAGACCACCAAAAGGTGATCTTTTTACTTGGTGAACTCTCGTATACTTTGGTCGAACTCTCTGGAGCATGATTTGATTAGGCTATATGGACAGCTCGTGGATCTGGGCATTGAATACCGAGAAGGAAAGGTGTATTTAGCCGATCTCGATGAGATTTTAGAATGAACCTTCCTGTGCTTCAATTTCCGCTTGAACCATTTGCTCGAAAATTTTGAGCATTTTTCCATCACCTTCACCAAGCTCTTGGAGAAATGTCTTGCCATTTTTTGCGGCTATTTCATCCAGTCTCACCGCCACTGCCGGTGCGTCACATGAAGCAATGGATTTTTCTACAATTAGCTGTACGAGTTCGTCGTTCATTACTCTATCTCATGCTTGACTAAAAGGTAGGTACTTACGACTTTCTCCCCAAAGTAGGCATAAAAACGTTTAGATCGGCGAAGAAAAGCATACGAAGCGAATAGACTTAAAATAATATTAAATCCCCAAAATTCATGACTGGCAATATTCAGGTGGGTTAAGATGTAGTAACTAGCGGCCATAGCATTTAGAAAAAAAACGAGAGCCCAGCCACGATATAAACCGTAGTGTGCATTAAACGCTCCAACCTCTCCAGTTAAATCTTTCCATTTTGCCAATGACATCATTTGCTTGAAGGCCCCGTTATAATCATGCGAGTGGAGTCCATATTCAGTAATAACATCTTCGAGGATATGCTTAACCTCGGGAGAGAAATCACTCTTCTTTTCCTTAATGATCATATTAGCAGTAGCTTGTACTAAATGGCCTAGTACATAAGCAGCGAAAAAAACGACTAGCAAATTAGTGAAACCACCATTTGGCAAGTGCCAGGCAGGAAAAATAAAATGGCCATCCAATGCAAAAAGCATAACTACTAAGCCACCTACAAAAATGTAGCCAATTTGATCATATATGCCTATGCGCAGTAGCTTTTCCATTATTTACTCGGTAGCGATCTGGTAGCTACCCATCCCTTTGGTTTGAATGGTGATTTTCCCGTCGTTACGGGTCGTTAAAACATGTCTTACGCTACCGTCATTAAATGGTATGCCCTTCGCATGCTTGGCATACCTGTTATGGTTTTGGGTGTCATGCACTATAGGTTTATCTGAGATAATCACAGCGTCAGGCGTAGTATGTTCAAACATTTCAGCAAGATAGCCGTTGATCCTTCCATGATGCGGCGCAATAATAACATTAGTTCGACCTAGTACTTCACGAAAATCTTCTCGCTCAATCAGCTTAGCAAGCCCTGCTGCTTCAATGTCACTGCAATTCAATACGCCCACACCAGCGTCCGCTAAAAAGCTAACTACGCTAAGATTATTGGTATCGTCGTAACCAAAATGGGTTGGGTGATTGTAGAAGTGCTTTACTTCCATCCCATAGTCATGCTTAACTCGCGCTCCTGTAAAGACAGTATTTACCCAGTCAGCAGCTTGCGCTACGCCTGGCGCAACTTCTCCATTCTTAGCAATCTTGGCGTCAACGATGTCATCAATGTCAGCATCATAGTTCCGCATAATAGTTGCAGGACGAATTTCGGGAGTAAAGTTCGGTAAATCTGATAGATGGTCTTTATCGTAGTTAGTCAGAACTAATAGCCGAGGGCGAACCCCGGTCCGCCTTAGGAGCTGCGTAGGGCTCCAACCAGTTAGCGGGTTGTCTGCAGCACCCAACATTATTAAATCGCCAGATGGTGTTTCAACCATCACACACTCTCCATGCGACACATCCATACATGTATAATCATACGATTCCATTTTATTATAAATCTTGCAACAGGGGAAGCGTAATAGTACGAGTATAAATAACTGAGCGCAACGGGATTCGAACCCGTGTAGCCTAGTTAAGAGCTAGGCGTCCTGGACCACTAGACGATGCGCCCACGTATACGCAGAGTTATCTAACTACATTGCGTCTGGTTTGTAAATTGCTGACCTAGTTATTGCTCAAGTGAAATCGAACTCGAATTACAGGGGTTAAAGGTAGAAAAGTCCCACTGAAATAAATAGTGGAACTTTTCTGATCTGTTTAACTACTTGGTGACCCTTGAGCCTTCGCTTTTTAACCCAATAGTGGCGGAGATCGTTTGTTGGAACGACGTTATCCGTAATATTAGCTCACGGTCTACTCTATTACAGGTCGGCTAATACCTATATTATACATCCCTTAGTAGAGTAGAACATAGACAGAGTTAGGCGACACGCATTACGAACGCAACGCATGGCTCATTTAGCTTGTTAACATCATCGCTACTCATGCCGAGCTTGGCAGGCGATACAAGTTCATCCGACACCTCCAAGAAGCTATGCTGTTCAACAGTAAAGCCCAAGTCCTCGAAGAAACGCTGAGCCTGCTCTGCGTCCTCAAATACGTTTTGGCTTACATCAATACCAGTGGTGCGCTTGAGACTATCAGTGTGTCCTTTCGCGGCTTCATCTTCACGAGCCAAAGCGGAGCGTAGGGATACATCAGGTGTAATCCATACGCCACCGTACGTCTCAAGGAGGCTATGCACATTCCGCGCCAATACTGTTTTTTCGGGAAAAGTGAGATAACGCATTAGCCCCTCGTTAACAACCGCTACTGGCTTATCGGACGAAAACTCCGCAGCGGCATTGGCTACGTCCTCAGAATTCAACGCGTCACCGCTACGAGATGTAGATTCCCAGGTCTTGGCATTTGTAATCGAGAAAAGATTGCCTCCTTCTCGCCCATGACACCAGGCAGGTCAAGTTCAACGTAACTAATTTCAGGTCGAGCCATTGCCGTACTCATTCCTCTAGGAGCAATACCCGAAGCGAGTTCAATCACCTGGGTTAAACCCGACGCAGCCACCAGATTATCCACGAGCTTATAACGGGCTTCGAGCTGTGGCGCCAAGTGGTCTTTTGAGGCAGTACCTGGTACATAAGTCTGCCCGCTATCACGCATGTGTCCTTCAAGAGCGTCAAACACCTCAGTTGTGAGTGGAATATCGGAGAAGGTACGGAGGTACGCGACACCGTAGGCAGTAGGCGCGACCCTACTGTGGTCTGCTTCTGGTGAAATAACAGGCTCTTTGTCTGTCATGCTTTTACGCCTCTAGCAACTTTTTGATTGGGTCAAAGTAGTATTCTTGCCAGTCGGTAATATCACGCTGCTTGTCATATAGGTGACCAGAATAGTGTAGCTTTACAGTAGTGGTGTCGCCAACTTGCGTAAAGCTAAACTCGGCTCGGTACTTTTCCTCTGGGTGGTCGTGACCGTACCAGTCTTGCTCAAGCGTCTGCATTGGCACAACTTTCGTATTAATGCCGTGAATATCGCCATCCCAGTAACTAAACTCGCCCCCGTCTATGGCGTCAAACTTAGCAGGCTCTGCGCCCCACTGTTTTGCTCCATCGGCAGTCGTAAACGCCCACCATACCCGCTCTATAGGTGCTTTAATCTGAGCTGATAAATCAAGCGTATCCATCTAGCAATCATAGCAGAAGGGCTAGAATAATCGAACCGTTTAACAGATGCGAAAAAGCACCCTTGCTCGTAAATTGAGTTTTGGGTGCTAATTCTAATCTGTAATTCTACTTTGGTGACCTCTCGTATATTTTTACGGAACTCGATTACGGAGGACATGACTACACTATACACCCGACTAGTTGACCTTGGCATGGAATACCGAGATGGGCAGGTTTATCTTGCAGACCTAGTAGAATTGGAGGATGAAGATGTTTCGGCGTAACAAACTCCCAGCCTCAAAGCTGTATGACCAAGGACACGTTCTATCGGGCGTTTACTCACGATCTAAGACTAGCCAAGAAGTCCGTACTTATTGAAAGCCCATTTATTACCGCTGGTAGAGTACGCAAACTGCTTCCTCTGTTGAAAATCCTGCGTAGCCAAGGGGTACAGATAGTCATCAATACGCGCGACCCGCAAGACCACGAAGGTAGTTACCGGCAACAAGCCGTTGAAGCAGTAGCGCAGTTTCATGCCCTAGATATAGTGGTACTGCATACGGCTGGACACCATAGAAAACTTGCTATCATCGACAATAAAACCATTTGGGAAGGTAGTCTGAACATACTCTCCTTCAATGATAGCTGTGAGATAATGAGAAGGATTGTTTCAAGGGATGAGGCAAAGATACTGACCAATTTCATCAAGTTGAACGAGTTTTTAGGGGCATAATATGGCAGATCAAGATGATTTCAAACGCTTAGATATAAACGATGAGGCTTTGATTGAAAAAGCTATGAACCACCTTAAGTATGCCGACCCACAAAATGCTACGCGCGAAGATGCAATTTCGCTACTGGCATTCATGCAAACAGTGGCTAAAAGCATTGCCGATACCTCAACAATGACCTTCGACGATTGGTACAAGCTCTACAAAGAGCAGCAGTCGTAACTGATCGCTAAAATCATAGTATTTATGGTATAATAATATCATGAGTGAACCAACAGGTGAAGCTCCTAAAATATATGGTTACGGTCAAGATATAGCTTCTGGTTTCGATCCAGAACAGTGGGAGCGTACTTCTGTTTTCCCGTCTACAGATGAGGTTAGTATGCATGTACCGTATCCATATCATCTTCCTTTTCGCCTAGGCCTAGCCGGAGAACTCGGGACTGCTGATGTCGAAAGAGGGATTCCAAGCTCAATGACTGTTGATGAATATGTGACAAAGGTTTACAGAGCATTGGGGGTCTAGTACTGAATTAGACATATCCTTTCATGAGGCTTATTCTCAAGCAAATCAAAGCGACACCCAAGCCGAATAACAGCTAATCTATGGGCGCTAGGCGTCAATCATAGCTTTAGGTTTCGATTCATTCCCTGGCTTCTTCAGCGGGTCTTTTTCTTTAGGACTGAGATTTTTGTTTTTGCTCGGGTTGATTATTATATTGTATACTTGAAGCGTAAGCGGAACGTGGGGATTGGGGTGAAGCACATACAACGGAAGGTGCACTTTGGTTTCTTATTGACCAGCCTGTTGGCTGGCAGTTTCGTGGTGGTTTCCCAAGCGCTCGCCGTTGCCGCCTGGCAAGTAGTTGGCAGCACTGGCCTTTCAGTGGGCACCGCCAACTACGATTCACTAGCCTTTAATGGCGATACGCCATACGTGGCCTTTCAGGATCTCGGTAACAGTAGCAAGGCGACCGTGGAGAAATTCGACGGTACCAATTGGGTACCCGTCGGCACGGCCGGTTTTTCGGCGGGGCGGCTCCCTACACCTCGCTGGCTTTCAGCGGCGGCACCCCCTACGTCGCATATCAGGACGGAGCGAATAGCAACAAAGCACGGTTGAGAAATTCGATGGCACCAATTGGGTTACCCGTCGGTACGGCCGGCTTCTCGGCCGGAGCGGTCAACTATATCTCGCTGGTCGTGAACGGCGGCACTCCTTATGTGACTTATCAGGACAGTGCGAACGGCATCAAAGCTACGGTCATGCAATACAATGGGACAAGCTGGGTACCCGTCGGTACGGCCGGTTTTTCGGCCGGCATAGCGACCTATCCTTCGCTCGCTTTTAATGGCAGCACCCCGTATGTTGCGTATGAAGACGGTGGCAACAGTAACAAAGCTACGGTAATGCAGTACAACGGCAGCAACTGGGTTACTGTTGGTACGGCCGGCTTCTCGGCCGGGACGGCCACCTTCACCTCGCTGGCTTTTAATAACGACATGCCTTATGTCGCATATGAAGATGGCGGTAACAGCAACCAAAGCCACCGTTATGACATTCGACGGTACCAATTGGGTACCTGTTGGCACTGCTGGCTTTTCGGCCGGAGCGGTGGGTTACACCTCAATCGTCTTCGATGACAACACCCCGTACCTGGCTTATTGGGATAACAGCCAAGGTCATAAAGCCACGGTCGAGGAATACGACGGTACCGATTGGGTGACTGTCGGAGTAGCTGGCTTCTCAAGCGGCATAGCCCCCTACCTCTCCCTGGCCCTTGATAATGGTATCCCTTACGTGGCCTATAGAGACGGCGGCAATAATGATCGGGCTATAGTGATGCGCTTTGCGGACGTGCCTAGCGTCGATGACACCGCCACTACGACCTCGCCTAACGTTTACTAGTGATGTCGCCACCGTCAGTCACGTTAGTGTCAGCAGTAACAGTCAGCCGAGTCCCGTTGACTTAGCTGACAACTCTACCTACGATGCAGTTGATACGTCCGATCCCGTAATGCACAGTTCTGACGCTACTTCTACAAAAGTTCCTCAGGAGCCAGTCGCATCCAAGCATGCCACGGCCAAAAAATCCGATCCGCTTATTCGGGACATCGAAGTCGGCTCAATCGTTGTCTTAGCCGCAGGTTTGCTGACTGGCTACCGCATAAAGAACAGTGACTGATTTTCCACAAAGGTACACTTAATTGCATACCATTTAGGCAGTAAGCCGGACACGGCCACACCAGTTGCTGAGTGTGACTCCCTGCTCTTATTCACTTAAGTAAGTAGTCTCAATACGGCATGGGCTAGTAGGAGCAGTCTTATAGGCGTGCCCAATTAACGACCTGGTAAATAACGGCTGTGACATTCAAAACCACGCCTATATAAGGAACAATTGAAGGCACGGTAATATATCCCTGATGCTTAGTACCTCGTCGCTTAATGACGATCAACGCCACATTCACCAGCGTGAATATGCTTAATATTAATAAGCTGGTAATTTGAGCCAATGAGACAATGGAAAAGAAGACCGTTCCCAGTATCATTACTCCAAGTACCACCAAGGTGGCTACTGTGGGAGTTTGGTATTTTTCGTGCACGGTCGCAAATATGTTCGATATCCATCCTTGCTTGGCCAATCCGTACAGAATCCGCGATCCCATGATGATCTGCACGATTACTCCGTTGATAATGGACACCATACCGATGAGGCTTAAGAGGCTCGTGGCGCTTGCTCCGCTCCGCTCAAACACCAACGTTAATGGTGCGCTACTTTTGGCCAGCTCAGTTGGGGACACCAGCGATGTCGAAACCATGACCACTAGTATGTACAGCGTCGCCGATATCGCTAAGGAGAGTAAGATTGCGAGTGGCATCGTTCTTCTCGGATTTTTTAGTTTCTTCAGACACATTCACCATGTCTTCAAAACCATTAAACGCGTAAAATGCCAGAAATGCACCGGAGACCACACCACTCAGCCCGACGCTCGGATCAATAGTGAATACACTACCGGCGTCTATGTGACTGAACGAATGTTTCCCAAACCAGATAACGAGCAAGAGCCCAAATACCTCAATGATAGTGAAGAGTGCTGCAGTCTTGGCCGAAGCGCTCACTCCTCTAATGGCAATGACTCCCAGCACCACCAGTAGGCCGATACTGCCGACGATAGTCGGTATGGCGATAAAAGAATGCAGGTAACCAGCGAAGCCTTGTGCTAGTGCAGCGGCCGAGGCAATACCACCGGCCACCATTGCAAGTCCGACAAAGACAGACAGCCACCGCTTACCGAACGCTTTATACAAATACACGGACACACTGGCGCTTACAGGGTAACGCCCTGCTAACTCCATATATGAAAATCCAGTGAATGCAGCTATTGCCAGAGCGATTAAAAAAGCCAATGTCGTGCTGGTTCCGGCAAAACCGGCGACCTTTCCTACTAAGACGTAGATTCCCGCTCCAAGGATGTTCCCTAGACCATACAAAACAACCAGCGGAAGACCAAGTGATCGCTTCAGCTTAGTGTTTTGCTCATGCTTATACTCTAGTACAATTTGGTTGAAATAAATGAGGTTCATATGGGTCTCGTTCTAAAATAACTACGGATTGCGTATAGCTAGTTTTTAGCGCAAAGCTAAATCTCAGACTCTTTAGCTCTTCATCTTATGTCTATACAGCAAGGCTACTCCGCCAGCCAGTACAACAAAGGCTGCTCCACTCAGCCCTACAACGACAAAGTTAGAATTATGAAGTGTGGGGGTGGGTGTTGGTGTTCTACGGTTGGCAATGTTTAGCGTCTTAAGAGGCTTGGAATCACTCGGGGTACTAGGCGAACCGCTTGAGCTACTATCAGGAGATGCGACTGGGTTAGGGTCGTAACTGGTGGTAGGCACTTCAGGATGAGGGGTGGGTGTAGGGGCAGAGGTAGATGGGGGCGGGTTGTCTGGGTCTGTTGCCGGAGGGTTAGCAGGTGGTGGTGTAGTCGTTATTTCTTCGCCGATTTTGTTGGTACTAAACTCAGTAAACCACACATTGCTACCGGAGCTAGCTATGCCATAAGGATGACTGCCAGACGTCGGCACGGCGTACTCAGTAATAGTCCCAGTTGGGGTAATGGTACCAATTTTATTGCCGTTGTTTTCGAGGAACCACATGTTCCCGTCAGGCCCCGCGGTGATAGCTTGGGGGTTACTGCTGGCTGTCGGCACGGCGTACTCAGTAATAGTCCCAGTCGGTGTAATCATACTAACCTTGTTACCATTGCCGGTGGACTCTGTAAACCACATGTTCCCATCTGGCCCTGCGGCAATGCCCACGGGATTGCTGCTAGCCGTCGGTAGGGGGTATTCGGTAATCGTCCCCGTCGGTGTAATTTTACCAATCTTATTGCCAGTACGTTCCACAAACCACATGTTGCCATCCGGCCCGGGGGCGATACCTTGGGGATTACTGCCGGTTGGGCCATACTCGATAATCGTGCCGGCTGGTGTAATAACGCCAATCTTGTTGCCGTTGAACTCTGTGAACCATATATTACCATCAGCACCTGCGGCGATCCCCACCGGCGCGCTGTTGGCTGTCGGCACGGCATACTCGGTCACAGTACCAGCTGGCGTAATAACACCTATTTTGTCGCTGTTATATTCTGCAAACCACATGTTTCCATCAGCACCCGCGGTTATACTAATTGGACTACTGCTGGCTGTCGGTATAGCGTACTCAGTAACCGTACCAGTCGGTGTAATAACGCCTATCTTGTTACGAGCGGACTCCGTAAACCACATGTTGCCATCTGGGCCCCGCGGCGATACCCTGGGGCTGGCTGTTGGCTGTCGGTATAGCGTACTCAGTAATAGTCACATCCGCCAGTATAGTTGGCGGGATAATAAAAAGAATAAATGCCAGGCTCGCCACAGAAAAGCCAATGCGTATCTTTCGGCTATGCAAATGTTTCATGGTTTCTTATTTCCAGTAATTCTCTTTGCAGCATTACGCTTATGCTCAATATAGCAAACTCACAAGGTATTGTAAAAAGGGAAACTCCTCAAAACAGAGGAGTTCAACCTAAGCGATATGAAGGGTCGATAGGGATTCGAACTAAATGACCTTTGTTAAGCGATATTTACAAAAGAAAAAGACCGTTGCATAGCAGTACAGTCTATCTCTGTTAAATAGCTGCTGGCTGGGGATGGAGTTCGCGCTGGGAAGACATTTTAAAGGTTATGCGCTATTTGCGCCTTAATTTGCCTGAATACGCCACGCCCGAAAAGACAATCTTGTTGTTACGGAACTGGCAGGGCTACTATGCTGCTCTCGAAGAAATGCATCCCAAAGAAGTAGAGAAAGTCCTTAAAGACCTCGAGAGCCACTAGATCTACATATCAATCATAGCAGGAGGGTCATTGTTGACGAGGCGCTTCTTTACTCCCTTAGCTTTAGGGGTTGCGACTGGCTTAGGCTCTGGTGGAGCCTCGGCTGTTTGCCGTTTAGCAAATGCATTTCGCGAGTGTTGTATGGCTGCTTCTGCAATCTTATCACTACCCTCATCTTCAAGCAGCAGTGTTTGACCAGACAGCGGCTCTTGCGCTTGCATAGCGGATAGCTTGGCGTAGAAGTTAAATGACGGTAAGTTACTAATCTCTCCTTGCTCGATGTATGGAGCAAGGAGCGGCAGCAACACTCGTTCATCTTGTGGGTTACCAGTTCTAAAGCAAATCACCGTACCGACATTGGCTAATATGATACTCACCATCTGCTGGTCTTTCTGTTGTGATGTGGATTGCTCGGCCATCGTCATGAACAGTTTATACTTCCTGCTCTCTGACAGCATTTGTACAAATGATTGCGTAGCGAAGTTCTGAAACTCATCAACATACAGGTAAAATGCGCGGCGCTCCTGCTGCGCAAGACGGGCGCGCGCAGACTTGCAAGCTGAAGCTTTGCAAGTACGGTTATTCCGAACAGCTCCGAAGTATCTTCACCCAACAAGCCCTTGGAGAAGTTACAGATGAGTATCTTGCCGGAGTTAATGATATCGTCGAAGTCTATCGTGGACTTCGGTTGTTCGAGTACCTGCCTAGCCGATGCCGAGAACAGGAAGCGTCCGATCTTCGCAGTAATACCGGCTGACATTTTCACTTTCTGCATATCACCGGCCTTACCAAGTTCGTTCTTCCAGAAGTTAATCAGGTCTTATCTTCCAGCGTTTTAATTACTGGCTTCCGAAACTTTGGGTCGTTTAGTAGGTCGAAGACTGTAAAGAGCGTAGCGTCAGGTATGGTCAGTGCCGTTTGTATCGTGTTACGCAACACATACTCAATACGGTGGCCGCCGGTATCTTCGTCAGAGATATCTTACGGAAGACAGAGACGACGGACTCAGTGATAATATCTTTCTCTCGCAGTAGCTCGTTGCCGGTCAGTCCTGGCATTAGCTCCAAAAGATTAAGGCCAATCGGGTACTCTAAATCATCAGGATTGAAGTACACGACATCACTAATGCGTTCCGGCGGCACATGGCGCAGCAGTGTTTCGGCCATGTCTCCATGCGGGTCAACAACGGCCAAGCCTTTACCTTTTTTCATATCCTGCACGATCTGGTACTGCAACATGGTCGTCTTACCGTTACCTGTACCGCCGATGATATACACGTGACGCTCTCGTTCCTGTTCGGTCAAGCCGATAGGCGTACTGGTGCCATGATGTTCGTTCTGCCCGATAACTACATCGAGTTCCTTATTCTGTTTCAGTGATACGGGCGCGGGCAAAGTCCGGCTGAGTGAAGTGATAAGATTATCAGTTTGTGCGATATTACCAAGTGGGAAGTGGTACAAGCTGGCAAGCTCGGAAGATGACAATACCACCGAGTGCCGTGCAAAGAATGACGGTAGCTGGTGAGTAAAGCAAAGTAGCGCAGCTTTCTTATTGGTCGTGCGGTTAGCCTCGTGTGCAAGGTTTGATACGACGGTACACTGTAGGCTTGCAGAGACGTTTTGATGGCAGCCAGTCGCTCACGGGCAGTATCGGGCTTATCCATACAGACGCCTATCCGAATGCTGGCTCTGAATAATGGCTGGTTTAGCTTCTTGTGCATTGTTTCCATTAGTTCAAGCTCGAAGGCGCTGAGTGTTCGAGCTGGCCGCATACGGGTGCTGATCTGCATACGTTCAAAGTCTTTCCGCGCCGAACCTGAGTTATCATTACTGTGTTTTGTCGGACCATGATACACCTCTCCGATTGCATCGGCGGCACTGAACAGGCCTTTACTGAGTAATTGCGCTATGCCTAATGAAAATGGCAATCTCTTACCGTGCAAACGAGCCAGCAGATCTTCATTATTGAGTATTCGGCGAGCTAGAGCGGTGGCTTCTTTCAGTTGTACGGGCGTCAAGACGAGCTGGACGCGCATCTGCTCATCAGATGCTAGCTTCGTCATGGCACCGGCTAAGTATGCGACCGGGTCACGGTCTTCAAGAAAGTCAGCGGCAGCCAAAGGAAACGCATAATGTCCGGTCTCCTTAAACTCGATAATTTGCATGTCGGCTGGCAGCATATCTTGTATCTCATTTACTTTTACCTGTGGTAGATATGAGGTAATAGCTTGCTGCAAGCTTGACGCCAGATGTTCATCAACTTGCACGAGATAGCGGATGCCACTAGCGCGAGTAGAAGTTATCTCAAAACTTAAAACCACATTACGGCGCAGCAGTTTAGCTTGTATTGTCCGACTGGCACGAAAGCCGTGTATGACATTAAACAGTTCTTGCGTGGCACGCGGAGCACGGGCGGTGTTTGCAGGCGGCGTCAATTCTAGCGTTACTGACTTGCGGCGCAGTACCCGCCGCCATTGAAGCGAACTAAAGCCAATATGTACTGCTAGGTAGCAGACACTTAGAGCGGCAATCGTCCATAAGACGAGCGGTAGATAGCGGGTGATATCAGATAACGCCATTTTTCGGTCCCTTATCGTGTATGAAAACTGTAGTTTTTAGCGGCCGCCGCCGGATAGGTGGTTATGTCCACCACATCTAAACCCTTGGCGTTCATTTCGGATATTGTCCATGCGCCGGTTACAGGGTCTACGGCTGTCACATAGGCGACGTGGCCGAGATCACCGGCAGTTGTCTGCATGACTGCGTTCGGTTCTGGCGTATGGTCTACTTGATAGCCATCGAGGATAGCACGAATAGCCCAGGTGTTCGCATTACCCCAGGTGGTCGGTATCGGGTCATCAGCTTTGAGGCGCAGCGCAAACGCCCAATAAGTGCAGTTGCCCCAAGCATAGCTATCTCCAGCTATCTCTTGTCCCTCATACAAACCTTGCGTCGTCGTCGATATGGCACTGGTGCTATCGGAGCTATCGCTGCCGAATAGATACTCTACCGTAGCTGTACCAAGCGAAAATACCGCCATGAATGGCAACGCCACGATAATTACTAAAGTCGCCATTACTAACATCACCTGCTTTTTGGTAGTGCCAGTGATAGTTAGTAGCAGCGCGGGGTTCACGTACTGTATACCTCTGCCGGATTGGTCGTGATGAGAGGATGCTCTTTATCCGAAGCAACGACTTTAACGGCAACATGGTTCTGGTCAGCTACGATCAGGGCATCACCGCGTTCGCAGGTCAGCAGGAAGTTTTGCTCATATTCACTTAGATTGAACTCCGACACTACGCCTTTAATAGTGGTAGTATCTTGGCGCATCAGAATACGGAGCGCACTCTGTGAGGCTATGGCGCGGCCATACTCACTGTGCAGGAAGTCATTCGCTTGCTGCGAGATGATAGATACACCGAGGTAGTATTTACGGGCACGACGCACGAGTCCGGCGACGAAGCGGGCGCTTTCTTCGTGTTGAAGTAATAGCCAGCCCTCATCTATGACTAGCAGGCGTTTCTCCGGCTTGGCTTTCACCTGGTTCTGTACGAAGTTACTGATGATGAGCATCATGATCTGCCGCAAGTTTTCCGGCATATCCTTGATGTCGAAAATCACCAGCCGATTATCAAGTTTGATATTGGTATACGAGTTGAACACACCAGCAAGCGAGCCGGAGATGTATTTTTCTAAGCGTTCGCATAACTGTAATTAATGACGAAGCCGGCGGTGACGCTACGGCCGACGACCAGACTAACGTCGATGCCGACAATGAGAGTACTGCCGAGGAGGGCACTCAGTCCGACGAGATCCGCCCGGGTGGCAAGGAGCAGAAAGAATCTAAGGACGAAGGCCGCAACCCCGAGAAACAATAGGGAAGCGCTAGAACCTAAAAAACCGCCGGATTATCTGGCGGTTTTTTGTTCGGGACTTATCCTGCGGCAGGAAGTTGCGGTTCAATCGGCTGACGCAATCGGACGCGCCGAGCGATGTAGATGGCGAACAGGCCGGAGCCAAGTGCAGCGACGCCGCCTATCAGGAAACCGAGCCGGGCACTGGCGTGCTCACTGACGTAGCCGATGATCGGGCCGCCGATGGGCGTGGAGCCGATGAACGCCACCGTCCACAGCGCCATCACCCGGCCGCGCATCTCCGGCGCGGTTTGGAGCTGCAGCGTACTGCTGGCTAGAGCAGTAAAGCTGATGGAGCCGATGCCGACCAGCACCATAAGCGCTGCTGCCACCCAGATGTCGGGTGCGATAGCCGCGAGCAGCATGGCCACGCCGAAGGCCGAGGCGGCTAGCGTGATGGCTGCAGGCGATGGTTTACGCCGGTTGGCGCTGATGACACCGCCGATGACCGCCCCCAGTCCCATAGCGCCCATCAGCAGCGAATAGCCGCCGGCGCCATGGTGGAACGTGTTGCCTGCGTATATCGGCAGTAGCACCGGAAACTCATATGAAAAGGTACCGATGACGGCCATCATCAGCAAGATATTACGCAGTACCGGCGTACGCTGCACATAGCGGAACCCTTCACGGAGCTGGCCCTTCGCCCGGGCAATCGTCGCATCGGCATGCAACTCATGGCCGCGCATCAGTAGCAGACAGAACAGGACGGCGATGTATGAAAGACCGTTGGCCAGAAAACAGTAGCCGATGCCGATTCCCGCGATGAGCCCGCCGGCGATGGCCGGCCCGATGATGCGCGCCATGTTCACCTCCACCGAGTTGAGTGTCACGGCATTGGTCAGGTTGTCGCGGCCGGCCATCTCCATGATGAACGTCTGGCGTGTCGGCGTATCCACGACCTGCACCAGTCCGAGCAGTCCGGCCAGCACGAATACCATCCATGGCTGGACGGTATGGCTTAGCACCAGCGCCGCCATGACAAGCGCCAAAAGCATGGAAACCGTTTGGGTAACATAGATGATGCGCCGTTTCGGAAACCGGTCCGCCACCAGTCCGCCGGCCGGTCCGAGCAGCAGCACGGGCAGGAACTGCACGGCAGTCAGCAGGCCGATGTATGTACCGGAGTGGGTCAGCGTAAATATCAGCCAGGTCTGGGCGATGGTCTGTATCCAAGTGCCGGTCAGCGAGATGCCCTGGCCTATGAAGTACAATCGGTAGTTGTAGATGGACAACGACGCGAACGTCGACCGGCTATAGGCTTTGAACCGTTCCATAACACTCCTTCCTCTTTTTGTTTGCGTGTCGGCCGTTTGCCGCCGCGCTTGCTATATATAGTATAGCGCTTTGGCTTGGCTTGCGCGACCCTTGCTTACTGCACTATTCTTCGATGAACCCGCCGCTTTGCCGCGCCCACAGTTTGGCGTAGGTGCCGTTCTTTTTGCTAACCAGCTCTTTGTGCGAGCCTTCTTCCACGATCTTGCCGTTATCGAGTACTACGATGCGGTCCATCCTTTGGATGGTTGAAAGACGGTGGGCGATCACGATGGCGGTGCGGCCCTCCATCAGCTTCCACAGAGCATCCTGGATGAGCGCTTCGCTCTCACTGTCCAGCGCGCTGGTGGCTTCGTCCAGCATTAATATCGGTGCGTTCTTGAGCATCGCACGGGCGATGGCGATGCGCTGACGCTGGCCGCCGGAAAGCTTCACGCCACGCTCGCCGACCAGTGTGTCGAAACCGTGCGGTAGTTTCTCTATGAATTCCATGGCATGGGCACGTTTTGCGGCGATTTCGACCTCTTCATCGCTGGCGTCCAACCGGCCGTAGCGGATATTCTCGCGTAAGCTGCGGTGAAACATGGCCGGATCCTGTGGTACGTACGCAATCGCGTAGCGCAGCGATTTGATGGTCGTCTGGCTAATATCTTGGCCGTCGATCTTCAACGTGCCGCCGGTTACATCCAGAAACCTTAGCAGTAGTTTGGTGATCGACGTCTTCCCGCCGCCCGAATGTCCCACCAGCGCTAGCCTCTGTCCAGCCGGAATGGCAAGATTCAGGTCGGCGAACAGCAACTTGTCCGGAGTATCCGCATAGGCGAAGTCGACATGCTCGAAGTCGATAGCGCCTTTCTCGACCTTGAGTGCCTTGGCATGCGCGGTCTCGGTCAGACGCGGCGGCTCAAGCAGCAGTTCCGTGAACTGGCCCGCCTCCGTAAAAGCGTTCTCTATATTGCGGTAGATGCGGTTGAATTCGAACAATACGTTCGTAGCGTTGCTGAAGTAGTTGAATGTTACGAACACGGCTGCCAGCGCCGATGCGCTGTGGGTCAGCATGATCGCTAACGTCAGGCCGACGACATTCGTGATGATGTAGAGCGGTGCGACGATGGTGTCGATGTGCAGCACGTGGTAATCCCACGAACGTTGGGCTGAGCGCATGTAATTGCCCACCAGCTCTTCGTGCCGTTGCTGCTCATGCGGTTCATGCGCGAATGATTGGACGGCATGGATGTTCCCGACGACATCCGCGATGTGGCCGGCCATCAGGTTGCTGTTGGTCTCGCGGATCTTGACCAGCTTTTGCCGGCGGTGTATGTAGGGAAGCACCAGTACGAACGTAAGCGCCAGCAGCCCTACCATCACCAGCACCAGTATCGGTGCGATGAACCAAAGTATGACCACGGCGAAGAGTATCGGCAGCAGGCTTCCAAAAATATTGAAAGCCAGCGTATCCATGAAACCTTCGAAGTTCCGGCCATAGCCGCTTACTTTTTTGGTCAGGGAACCGGCGAAGTTGTCATTGAAGAACGTGCTGTCCTTCTTCAGCAACTCCCGCAAGGCGACCGTATAGAGGTGCTGCATACCGCGGGCGTCGGTTTTATCGAGTGCCAAGAAGGCAATGCGCCATATAATCTCACCGAACACCCACGACACTGTCAGTACCGACAGGTAAGGCACTATCTGATGCCAATCGGATGGGATGTGGCCTGAAAAATGCCGGATCATGGCTGCGATTGCTAGCGGCGGAACATAGCGGGTGAACACCGTGGCAGTGCCCGGCAGGAGCAGTGCCATGATAGACCATCTGCGTTGGCGCCAGATTTCGGCCGTATAGTCCCTAGCCGCCATCTTTATTGAAGATTGAGTTTTCATAGGACCGGCCCTCCTTGGCGCCGACCTGTTAGATTGATGATTGGTTAGTTTTTTGCTCCCGGCTCACACTGCCGGTTTGGTTTGAAATCGAGATTAATAAGACGCGGAAACGGCGAGGCCGGTCGTTGTCGGTGGAATCTGATGTGTCATGTTGGCTCGCCCTTTCCTTTAACGTTTATGACAATTTACAACTATAGCACCGCTGTTCTATACTATGCAAGTGGAAAAAATCATTTTGTATTATAAATTTACGCCGATCGCCGATCCGGAAGCGGTGCGGTTGTGGCAGCGTACTTTGTGTGAAAAACTGAACCTGAAGGGACGCGTTTTAATTTCTGGGCATGGCATCAACGGGACGCTGGGTGGGGAGCTGGGCGATCTAAAAACATATGCCAAAGAAACCAAACAGTATGCCGGCTTCAAGGATACGCAGTTCAAATGGAGCGACGGCCTGCGCGATCACTTTCCCAAGCTGCAGGTAAAAGTACGCGATGAGATTGTCAGCTTCGGTGCGGCCGACGAACTGAAGGTCGATGAGCAGGGCGTAGTCGGCGGCGGTAAGCATCTCAAGCCTAAACAAGTCCACGAGCTGGTTGAGGAGAAGGGTGATGAGGTCGTGTTCTTTGATGGCCGTGATGCGTTCGAAGCCAAAATCGGCAAGTTCAGAAACGCCATCGTACCGGATACGCGTACCAGCAAAGATTTCATCGCCGAACTGGAAAGCGGTAAATATGATGGACTCAAAACGAAACCGGTCGTCACATACTGTACGGGTGGCATCCGCTGCGAGGTGCTCAGCAGCCTTATGAAAAACCGCGGGTTCGAGGAGGTCTACCAAATGGACGGCGGCATCGTGAAGTACGGCGAGACCTACGGCGATGACGGCCTGTGGGAAGGTTCGCTCTATGTGTTTGACGATCGCATGAGCGTGGAATTTTCTGATCATGCCAAGGTCCTCGGCAGCTGCATCCAGTGCGCCGGCCCGACCAGCAACTACGAAAACTGCGCCCTCGAAACCTGCAATGAGCTGGTGTTGATTTGCGAAACCTGCAAGCTGGATCCTGCCAGGCTTTATCATACTGCCGCCTGCCGGGAAGAGGCAGGCGCCTTGGCCCACGCCTAAACTTCGCACGCCGGTTTGAGCTTTCGGACAGGACGGCTATACTAGCGGGCAGGAGATAGCCATGCCGCATATACATACCGAACCGGGCCAGCACGATATGACGATCAGCGCCTATGTGGTGCGGCTGGACAGTGGTGTGGCAAAAGTCCTAGTCCATATGCACCGAAAATTCGGCAAACTATTCCAGGCCGGCGGTCATATAGAGCTTGACGAAACACCTTGGAAAACAGTCGCGCATGAAGTAGCTGAAGAAACAGGCTATGCGCTTGATGAGCTCTCAGTCCTGCAGCCGACCGGCCATGCGGTAGCTGTAGAAGGCGCTGTTATACATCCGGTTCCAGTGTTCATGAACACTCACAAGATTTCCGATACGCACTACCACTCGGATTTATGCTACGCGTTCGTAGCTGAAAAACTGCCGGCTCATAAACCGGCCGAGGGTGAATCGGAAGATATCCGCTGGCTAACGCTGGACGAGCTACGGTCAGAAGTCGAAAAGGGTGTCGCGGCCAAAGATGTCTATGTATTCTACGATGCGATTGTGCGCCGGTATCTGCCGCTATACACGGCCGTGCCGGCCAGCGATTATTCGCTCGACAAGCCGGCAGACATGTCGTTCTGACGCGGCATTATTCCCACTCGATAGTGCCGGGCGGTTTGCTGGTGATGTCATAGACGACGCGGTTGATGCCGCGGACTTCACTGATGATGCGGCCGGAGATGCGCCCCAGCAGATCGTACGGCAGATGCGACCAGTCGGCCGTCATGCCGTCGCTGCTGCTGACCGCGCGGACAGCCACGACCTGCTCATAGGTGCGGCCGTCGCCCATCACCCCAACTGATTTTATGGGCAGCAGTACTGCGAAGAACTGCCAGACATCCGGCCGCATGTCGTGCGAATCGATCTCGTGGCGCACGATGGCGTCGGCCTGCTGCAAGATATCGATGGCCTCTGGCGTGACCTCGCCGATGATGCGGATGGCCAAACCCGGGCCGGGAAACGGCTGGCGCTGGACGATTGTGGGCGGCAGGCCGAGTGCGGCGCCGAGCGTGCGGACTTCGTCTTTGAACAGTTCGCGCAGCGGTTCGATGAGCTTCAGGTCCATCTTTTCCGGCAGGCCGCCGACATTGTGATGCGATTTGATAGTGGCGCTCGGTCCGTTCACGGACACCGATTCGATAACGTCCGGGTAGAGCGTACCCTGTACCAGGAATTTGGTGTCCGGCACCTTCTTAGCTTCGACCTCGAAGATGCGGATAAACTCGGCACCGATGATCTTGCGCTTCTGCTCCGGGTCGGTCACGCCGGCCAGTTTCTTGTAAAACTGCTCGGCAGCCCGGATCGGACGGACGTTGAGGCCGATGGTTTCATAGGCGGCCAGTACCTCTTCGTATTCGTTTTGCCGCAGGAGGCCGGTGTCTACGAAGATGCATGTCTGCTGGTCGCCGATGGCATGGTCGACCAGCGTGGCGGCGACCGATGAATCGACCCCGCCTGAAAGTGCACAGATGACATTACTGTTGCCGACGGTTTTCCGGATCTGCGCGACCTGCGTGTCGATGACGGACTCGGCCGTCCAATCGCCGCGGAAGCGGCAGCGCGTAAAGAACGTTTGCAGTATGTCCTTGCCGTGCACGCTGTGCGCGACTTCCGGATGGAACTGCAGGCCGAACAGTTGCCGACCTGGGTCTTCCATGGCGCAGATGATCTTGCCGCTATGGGCCGTCACCGAAAAGCCCTTCGGAACCTTGGTGACGTGGTCGCCGTGGCTCATCCAGACCCGGCTTTTGTCGGCTTTTTTCTGCAGCAGGGTACCGCCGGGTCCGACGGATAACGTCGCGTTGCCGTACTCGCGGGTCTTGGAGCTTTCGACCGTACCGCCGAGTTCGCGTGCCAGCAGCTGCATGCCATAGCAGATGCCGAGAACCGGTGCGCCCAGTTTGAGGATCCCGGCATCAAGCGCCGGTGCGCCGTCGTCATAGACCGAATTCGGGCCGCCGGATAAGATAATGCCGCTCGGGTGGTGCGCCGTGATGGTTGCGAGTTTGGCGCTGAATGGCACGATCACACTGTACACACCGAGCTCACGGCTGGCCCGGGCAATCAGCTGCGTGTACTGCGAGCCGTAGTCTAGGATTACGAGCGTCTGTGGATCCGACGCGCCTGCCATTACTGATAATTCTTCCCGGCGTTGGTGACGAATAGGTCGTGGGGGTGGCTTTCGGTGAGCGAGGCCTGCGTGATCTGCATGAACTGGGCGACTTGCCAGAGTTCGGGAATCGTTTTTGCGCCCACGTAGTACATACCCGAATACATGCCGCCGATCATCTGGTCGATCAGTTCTTTGACCGTCCCGCTGCAAGGTACCAAGCCCTCGACGCCCTCTGCGACGAGCGTGTCGCCTTGGAAGCTCTTGCCGTGGAATTCATCTTCGCTGCTGATCTTGATGCCGCGCTCCATGGCGGCGACCGAACCCATGCCGCGGTAAGCTTTGAAGATATATTCGCCCGAACCGTCCAGGATGTTCTGAAAACGTCCCGGCACTTGATCGGGCTTGAGCCGGACGACATCGCCGGGTGATTCGACGGTGGCGGCAAACATGCGGCCCATCATGACGGTACTGGCACCGGCGGCCAGTGCTTTCACGACGTCGCCGGAGTATATGATGCCGCCGTCGGCGATAACCGGCACCCCGGCCGGCCCCGCGACGCTGCAGGTATCGAGCAGGGCGGTCAGCTGCGGTACGCCCATGCCCGAGATAATGCGCGTGGAGCAGATGGCCCCGGGGCCCATGCCGACGCGTAAGGAGTCGGCACCGGCATCGATGAGCGCCTGCGCGCCTTCGCGGGTCGCCACATTGCCGGCGATGACCTCGACTTTGTGATGCTTCTTTATGTACGCCACGGTATCCATGACTTTCCGGGCGTAGCCGTGCGCCGAGTCGACGACGATGACATCCACCCCGGCCGCTACCAAGGCCTCGACGCGGGCCTCAAATCCGCGGCTGGAGCCGACGGCCGCGCCCACCAGTTGCTTGGCCTTCTTGACCTTGGCAACTTCGGCCGCCTGGTCGGCAATAGTCAGGTTGCGGTGGATGATGCCGATACCCCCAAGCTTCGCCAGCGCGATGGCCAGTTTGTGCTCGGTGACGGTGTCCATGGGCGCCGCTACGAACGGGCTGCTGAGTTTGATGTGTTTAGTCAGGTTGGTGACGAGCGCGATTTCGTTGCGGTCGAAGCTGCTGTAGCCCGGTTTGAGCAGCACGTCGTTGAATGTCAGGGCAAGAGAGAAGTTTGTTTCCATGGCTAAGTCTAACTGGAATCGCCGCGGTTTGTCAAAGTGCTTATGCACGGCTGCGCTGGATTAACAGAGGTGAAAGCGCTATAATTATGCTGATGAATACAGCACTGGAGACGAAACTCAAAGGATCTGCCCAAAGAGCCGGGTGTCTATTTCCACAAATCCGCATCGGGCGAGATCATCTATGTGGGCAAAGCGGCCGTGCTGCGCAACCGCGTGCGCCAGTATTTCCAGGCGTCCCGGAACCGGGATCCCAAAACCGAAGCGCTGGTGGAAGAGATCCACGACACCGACTGGATGGTGGTGGAAAGCGAGCTCGAAGCTCTGTTCCTGGAAGCCGAGATGATCCGCCGCTATATGCCGCGCTACAATATATTGCTGCGCGACGACAAGGCACTCAGCTACATCCGTATCGATTACCATAGCGATTATCCGACCGTCACGACCACCCGCCGGCCGCTGGATGACGGTGCCATGTATTTCGGGCCCTATTTCTCGACGTACGGCGTACGGCAGGCATTGAAATTGCTGCGGCGCATCTTCCCGTTTGCTACTCGGCGTGTGCCGGGGCAGAAGCGGGCGACATTGCATTACCACCTGGGCCTGGACCCGGGACTCGAAGAAGGCAAAACGTCCTTAGAAGATTACCGCAAGAATCTGCGCAAATTGATCGCGATCATCCAGGGCAAGCGCACGTTCATACTGCGCGAAGTCGAGAAGGATATGAAGCGTGCCGCCAAAGACCAGGATTTTGAAAATGCCGCGCGGCTGCGGAACCAGCTATTCCTGCTGCAGAACCTGGGCAAGCAAGTCATCTTCAGCGACAAAGAATTTCTGGACATCAGTAAGGATCACGCCTTGAATGAGCTGGTGGATTTGCTAAGCCTGGACGGCTTCCCGCGCCGTATCGAAGGCTATGATATCTCGCACATGCAGGGCACCAACGTGGTGGCCAGCATGGTGGTGTTCACGAACGGCGTCAGCGACAAGGGCGAGTACCGCAAGTTCAAAATGAGCAAGCAGCACAATAACGACTTCTTCAACATGAATGAGACTATCCGCCGGCGGCTGGATGAAAAACATCTGAAAGATTGGGGCAAGCCGAGCCTGGTATTGATTGATGGCGGCAAAGGCCAGCTGGACGCAGCTATCAAAGCCCGCGATGAAAAGGAGCAGAGCGGTATCCCGTTCATCGGCCTTGCTAAGCGCGAGGAACAGATCGTCATCCACAAGGAAAAATCCGGAGTGACCTTGAATGTGCAGGCGATGCACCGCTTGGGCGGTTTCGCGACCGAATCGGAAGATTTCATCCTGGTGAATATCCCGCACAATACGAACGTTATAAAACTATTGCAGCGCATCCGCGATGAATCGCACCGCTTCGCCGTGTCGTATCACTCGGTGCTGAAGGTCAAAAGCCAGACGGCCAGCGTGCTCGACGACATCCCGACCATCGGCCCGGCCACTCGCAAGAAACTTATCAAAACGTTCGGCAGCATGCGCGGCGTACTCCAAGCCCGCGACCAGGACCTGATCCATCTGCTCGGCGAAAAGAAAGCCACCATCCTCAAGCAATACCTGCGACCGATTCGCAAAGAGCAGAAGCTCACCGGCGAATCGAGCGCTTCCCATGATGCACAAAGTATAAGCTAAAATGGTAAGCTAACAATAGATGAGAAACGCGCTACTGACGGTATTGGGTATTGTTGACTTTCTGGCGAACCTACCCTACATCGTTGATACATATAAGGGAAAGACAAAACCTAATATTGCCTCATGGTCGACCCTGACACTTATCAATGCTTTGACGGCGGGCGCCGGATTTGCTGCTGGCAATGCCTTTAATACGGCTATCTTGGGAGTGAGCTATTTTGTCGGCTCTTCCGTAATATTTGGCATAGCCGTATATAAAGGTACGCGCAGTTATACGCGCTTTGACATAATTTTCCAGGTCTTGGCAGTAGGGGGCACCATACTTTGGCTGCTGATGCGTAACCCCGACATCGCTCTGGCAACTGTCATTATCGTCGGCGAACTCGCGGCGGTTCCAATGTACCGTCACGCCTATCAGTATCCTGATGAAGAAACATGGAGTACATTCCTGGTGGCTGCCCTGACTGCAGTTGGCGCCTTGCTGCTGGCCACGAATATTTCCTTTGCCTCTGTAGCGGTACCAGTAAGCCTAGTGGTCGGTAATGGCTTCTTGACCGGCATTATTCTAATTAGAAGATCGGGTAAAGCAGTAAAAGTAAAAAGGACGGAGCACATCATATGACAGCAAGAACGCATGATGTTGCCGCTATAACTGCGTTAGGAATTGCGGTGCTTTTGTATGCACCCGGGCCGGTGCGGCTTTCCACGCTGTTGCTGGCAGTGTTGGCGAACCAGTTGGGCGGCGTGACGCCGGATATCGATCAGCCGACGGCGCCGCTGTGGCGGAATCTGCCGGAAGGCCATTTCGTGGGCCGGGTGTTCGGCAAGCTGGTGGGCGGCCATCGGTTTTTGAGCCACTCCATCTTGGGATTCGCGATCTTTGCGTGGCTCAGCAACCTGCTGCTGCATTCCCTGCATCCCATCATGCCGCATGTTGATATTCTGCTGGTGTGGTACGCCTTCCTGATCGGTTACGCCAGCCACCTGGTAATGGATACGCTCACCAAGGAAGGCGTGCCGTGGCTGCTGCCTATCCCCATCAAATTCGGCGTGCCGCCGCTCAAGAAATTCCGGGTGACGACCGGCCATGCGGTCGAGAATCTTGTCGTGCTGCCGGCGTTAGTGCTGTTCGATATCTGGCTGTGCAGCAGCCACTATCACACGTTCGTGTCGCTGCTGCACCATGTGATGTCCTAAGGGCCTAAGGTATACTAAGCTCCATATGGAGCAGCGAACTTTGTGGGAAGGCGACACGCCGGGCGGCCACTACCAAGTGGTCGATACGCTGTATGACGGACGTCCCGCTCGGGTACTCTACAGCGGCAACCGGCACGCAGCGCAGTCGGGCGTTGCCAAAGACGATAACCCGGATCTGCTGTTCGACTACAACCAGCGGATGTTTGAGCTGGCCACGAACTTGACGCCGCGGCGGGTGCTGCTGATCGGCGGCGGCGTCGGTACGCTGCCGGCCGCGCTGCTGCGTGCACTGCCGGACACCAGTATCGACATGGTGGAGCCGGACAGCGGCCTGACGGATCTGGCGTACCGCTATTTTGACCTGCCGGTCGATGATCGGCTGCGGCTGTTCAATAGCGACGGACGGACATTCCTGCGCGAACACGACGGTCGGTACGACATGGTGCTGGTGGATGCGTTCATGCATATCACCATCCCGACAAGCCTCAAGACGCTCGACGCGTTCCAGGCTTTTCGTGCCCACCTGAACGACAGCGGCGTGTTTGCCATGAACGTCATCAGCGGCTACTATGGCCCGAGTGCCAGCGTGCTCGAGGAAACCTATGCCGCCGCGCTCGGAACCTTCCGAACGGTCGATATTTTCCTGGCCAGCCGCGGGTATAGCCTGTGGCTGCCCCAGAACTTTTTACTGACGGGGCAGGCGGGGAGTGAACTGCCGCTGCGGGATTATGTCCGGCACGAAGCGGTCAAGCCGCCCGAGGTCACACCCGAATGTGCGTTGCGTGATGAACGTTCTTAGGCTTACGCAGTTTACCCCAGAGCCTGGCTGCGAGGATGGCGATGACTAACGCCGCCGCCAGGTCGATGGCGGCGCCGAGCGGATTGAACTGGCCGGTCTGACTGGTGGGCGCCGACAATGTCTGACTGCCGCAGGTCGCTTGCTGTGTCGTGGTGTTCGTGTATTTATAGACTATCGGAAAACCTAGTTTCAGATCGTATTTCTGGCTGGTATGCACCGTGCCCAGGGCAGTGGCGCAGGCCAGCGATTGCCCGCCGCTTGAGAACGACTGCGAGTTGCCGGGGAAATTATTGAGAATCTTGCCTGCCACGAATGGCGAGAAAGCGATGATGCCCAGTACTATGAACACTGCCAGCCCGACGAGACCGGTGCGCGGTGTTTTTTCGTGCGGTTTCGATTCCTTGGGCTCTTTAAGCGTGTGAGCGGTAGGGGCTGCCGGCTGCGGATCTACCGGCCGGAGAACAGCCGGTTTAGGCGGAAGAGCAGCGAACGGTTTCGGCTGGGGCTGGGGCGCCAGCGCGGGAGTGGGGTGCGCGTGCAAGGGCTGAGTCGGGTGGTGTGGCTGTACGGGCTGGGGCCTGGGCGGTGCGGAAACGCCCGGCTGCACCGGTTTCGGGGCGCCGGAAATCGCCGGACGCATGTTGAAATCACTGAAAACCGGCCGCCGGGCCGGCTGCTCAGGCCGCTGCGGCCGCGGTTGGCCCGGTCCTATGTCTTGCGGGTTGCGTCGTATCGGCTCCATATATCCACCATCTTACAACCCTAAGTATTGAGCGAAGCAGGCACAATTACAACTGTTTTCCACACCCCTGAACATATACGCTAGCGGATGGCAGTCCTATGACTTACGTTTGCTGCCGAGTACCACCAGCCGCCTGAGCAGTCTGGACAGGTCGATGGGCTTACCGATGGAAGGACTGATCCGGAGCGCCCGTACTTCCTCGTACGTGAACCAGTCCCGGGCGAGGATCTGGGCACCTTTACCGACGTCATTGCGGGGCACGTTCACGCGGTAACAGAGCGTAGCACGCGGGATGCCGTTCAGTATGGTGCCGAATATCGTCCAGGTGATGGCTACGCCGCAGTGGACGTCACGCAGCGGCAGATCCAGCTGCTCGGCGACCATCCGGCGCAGCACGTCCCGCGGGCTTTCGCCGTACGGAATCCCTCCGCCCGGCATACCCCACCAGGTTTCGTCAGGTCCGGCCTGTTCCTGTATCAGCAGTATCTTTTCGCTATGGATGATGATGCCCCGTACCGCCACGCGGTACAGCGAACTCCCGATAGGCTCCAGCCGGCTGTCGATGTCCATACCGACTACTCTACCACGAATGAAAAACGGAGAACACGGTGCCTGGTTTATATTTTCGTAGGACTGTAAAATTTGGCACGACGTGAGATACAAACCTAGAGCTGTACTACTTAGCCCGTGTTGCTAGATATCGAGCGGTTAGTGGTGATAATACAATCCAGAGGCCCGCTACTATGAGTAAAACTTTTGTTCCAAGATTCGTAACAAATCCTAGCAGGAATATGGCTGGAGCTAAGAATATGAAAAGCTCTAGCCAAAGTATAGTTGCACGTCGACCGATTGGATACTTGCGGAGGAAATAGCGAACGAGTAATGGGTCGAAGATGAGTGACGAGATTTGGTAAACAACCAATGAAAATACAATAAGGAGCAGTAGACTTAAGCCCAAGATTGCAAAAGCTGTATCGCCGTCCGCTCCGGTAAGAGAGGTCTTAAACGTTTGCAATTCTGACTTCACGACTATGCTATCCAAAGCGTAAGTAACTACCGCAGATAATAATATAGAGATAATCCAGCCCGAATAGGTGAGAAGGTAGCCTTTTAGCTTTTGGGTGCCCATTTAAAATTAAGTCTAGCTTATTTCATAAGCAAGTCAATAATATTCATATTTTGGTATCCCGGATGCACTTTG
Source organism: Candidatus Saccharimonadota bacterium (assembly GCA_037200465.1). GTDB lineage: Bacteria > Patescibacteriota > Saccharimonadia > Saccharimonadales > UBA4665 > JAJZCD01. The sequence goes on from JBBCFY010000006.1 coordinate 43,021, forward strand.
TTTCGAACGCCTTTTGGCTTGGCTCGACAAAGTAGACTCTTGGTAGAGTCGAGCAAGTACTCTATCTAGTGCGCAAATTTAACGTCAATACGAGCAGCGGCCTTTTCGACCCATTCATGTAATTGGGTGAGCTGATGTGCCATGACAAGCCGCTCGTCTTCAGATATTTCAAGCCCTTTTTCTATATGATCAAGTTGATTAAGTATATTCTGGACTTGCTTCTGTAGATCGCCGAGGGTTGTTTCAACTTTGGAAAATCGCTCGTCAATCCTTGTCATCATGACATCAAGGACGCTTAGTACGTCATCTATGTCTTTTCTGGTTACGGTAGCTGCTGAATCCATGGAGTTTATTATATCACTCGCAAATGTGTTGATATTTTTTATGGTACACCCGATAGGATTCGAACCTACGACCTACGGCTTCGGAAGCCGGCACTCTATCCAGCTGAGCTACGGGTGCATACCGGGATATTCTAACAGATTAGACCAGGTTACGTAACAAGGGGATGGTTAGGGCTCCGAGTGCTGATATGTATACCGCACTTTCTGCTCCGTCAACAGCTGTCCGCCCGGGCTGTTGTAAGTTTGTTGACAAGCTGCCGAACGCGGGCCTATTATGATGCTTAAGCTTAACTGCAAGAAAGGGTTTCATGCGTCATACTACTATCCGTAACGATCAAAACGGCCTCGGCCATGTGCTGCTTATCATCCTTATAGTCGTCGTTCTAGCGATCATCGGCTTCGCCGGCTACACGGTTTCTCAGAAAAACAAGCCCAAAGCCAGTACCACTGCCACGTCTACGACCGCAAAGAGTGAGGCTTCCGCTGCCGACACCGGCTGCGTGGCTACCTATCACGACGCCAATCTGTGTAAGTTCGCTTCCCACGCTTCCCTCGACAAGGTGTCATATAGCGCCACTATCACCAGTACTGACCTGCAAGGCACGGTCACCAGCTTCTCCTTTGCCAGTGACGGCAAAGGCAACACGTCGCTTTCCAGCGGCAGCGGTACTTCGGCGTTCAATAGCGTCGCGCTTGACGGCAACACCTACATCCAAACCGCCGGTGTGTGGTACGAATACCCTGCTTCCAGCAGCACCGCCAGCAGCGCACCCGACCCGACCGCGGACATGAACCTGGTACTCGGCGCCGGCATCACCTACAAACCGCTCGGTACGTCTGCCTGCGGGAGCTCAACCTGTTATGAATACCAGGTCAGCGACACGTCTGAAGCCGGCACGACGCAGTACGCATGGTTCGGCACCAGCGACTATCTGCTGCACGAATGGAAGGCCACCGACACTACCACCGGCACCACTGACATGACGATCACTTATGGCACGGTCAACATCACCAAACCGTCGCCGGTCCAGCAGATCAGCCAGTAATGCTCCCCACTCCCCATCGAAACAAAAAAGCCGGGTCATGTACCCGGCTTTTTTGGGTATGCGAGTGATAGGTTAGGCCATCGCCGCCGAATCGATATCGGGCACGGCGCCTTTAACGGTAGTTTTGAGCAGGTTGGCGAGCGTCAGCGGCGTGATGTTGACCTTGATAAGATATGCCTGGGCCAGCTTCAGCAGGCTCTTTTTGGTTTCTTCGTCTTCGTCGAAGTTGGTCAGCAGGAAGATGACGGTCGATTGATCGAACTGGGGCGAAGCGTTCGGGTCGCGCAGCGTGTGCAGCACGTCGATGCCGGATTTGCCGGGCAGCATGATGTCGAGCAGGATGAGGTCCACGGGTTTGCTGAGTGCGGTCTGCAGGCCGGTATCTCCATCGTACGCGCAGTCCACCTCGAAACCGTTGCGCCTAAGTATGTTGGCGTACATATCGGCGATGGCGGCCTCGTCTTCGACAAGTAGTATTTTCTGATAAGTGTCTGCCACGGTCTATGTCCTCTTGGTGCCTATAGTATGCACCGACGTGCCCGCTGGGGCAACGGGTAATATAGATGTCGATCTCGACGTCTACTGATCAATCTCCCATGGTACTCCCTGCAGGATTCGAACCTACGACCTTCTGTTCCGAAGACAGACGCTCTAATCCACTGAGCTAAGGGAGCTTATGAGTCGTTTGTGTGTACGTACCCTATGGCAGTTCGCGCAGACTAACTCACATTTTACAATTTCTTTCTTAAGTGCGCCAATCCTTCCGGTGGAACTTAGGAAATTAATGTCGTTGAGCTTCAAGGATTCATCAATATGGTCAAAGTCCATGACGTAATAAGGATACTTGATGCCGCAGTCCCTGCACGGTGACTTTTCCTTGATATCGCGTATGAATTGACGTATGCCTAAACGATATCTGGCATTCCTTTCGAGATACCTCTCTTTATGCTGCGCATAGTGACGCCTACTTGCTGCCCTTTGGTCATCAGGATTCTTGTATGCCACAGAGAGATTTATAACATATGGATATGTTCGAATCCAAATGATTTATAAATCAATATTCGCTAATCGTATAATAAGGTTGTGGCAGGGACACCTGGGGCCGAGTCGGAGTTGCTTTCCCGGATACGCTGGTATATCCGGTTACGTTGGTTCGTGCTTATCACCATCATCCTGCCGACGGTCATCTCTTTGTATATCGGTACCGGGTTGACCGGCGAACGGGTCGCCGGCATCACCATCGGCGGCTTGGCCCTGGCTAGCAACGGTCTTTTTTATGGCCTGAGCCGGTTGCGTCGGACCGGACGCTATTACCGCCTGCTCGGCATGAGCTTGCTCGCGTTCGATGTCGTTTTCGTTTCGTTTTTCATCTACAGCAAAGGGGGGATCGAAAGCCGCAGCCTGCCGCTTTACGGGCTGGCCATCCTGATATCGGCCGCGCTGTTCGGGCGCCGCGGAGTGTACTGGACCGCGGCCGGTTCGGCGGTCGGCTACGATAGTGTTATTCTGGCGAATTATTTCGGTTGGGTGCATAGCCCGGAGGCCGTGACGCACGAAGCCACGGATTTATCCAACGTGGTGAGCAGCATCGTGTTCTTCACGGCCGTGCTGCTGCTCACCGGCGTGCTGACCGATTTCCTGACGCGGCTCTTGATCCGCAAAGAGCAGGAAGCCAGCCAGGCGGCTGCGGCACTCAAACGAGCTCAGGCCATCGCCAAGGTCGGCAGTTGGGAATGGGACATGGCCGCGGATACCATCACCTGGTCCGACGAGCTCTATAACATCTTCGGCATCCCGCGCACCGAGCCGGTCGAATATGGTAGTTTCCAGAAGCGGCTGCATCCCGAAGACCGAGCCTGGGTCACGGCAACTATCAACCGTTCGCTGAAGACCCGGAAACCGTTCAGCTACGACCACCGCATCGTCCGGCCCGACAAATCGGTGCGTATCATCCACGGAGAGGGCAAGGTACTGACCGGGCACCGGGGGAATATCGTACAGCTGTATGGCACGGCGCAGGACATAACGGCCGAGCGGGAGCTGGAAGCGGCTAAAGGCGATTTCGTGTCGCTCGCGTCGCACCAATTGCGTACGCCGGCCAGCGGGGTACGCATGCTGCTGGCCATGCTGCGCGACGGCTATGCCGGCACGCTGGCGCCGGAGCAGCTGCGGACTGTCGAGGAGGCATACCTGGCGAATGAGCGTCTGCTGCGAATTGCCGATGATCTGCTCAACGTGGCCAAGCTGGAGTCGGGCCGGCTGGTGCTCAACAGGCAGCACCTGGAGCTGTGCCTCTGGCTCAAAAATAGTACCCGTCCGCAGAAACTGCTAAGCCGTGAGCACCGGCAGAAACTGGAACTGCTATTGCCGAAGGGCCCCGTGTATGTGGACGCTGATCCGGAACGGCTCGGCATGGTGCTCGATAATCTGCTCAGCAATGCCCGCAAATATACTCCGCCGCGGGGCACCATCCGGGTGATCCTGCAGCCCGGCCAGAAAGCGCACAAGATAAAGGTCAGCGACACGGGCAGCGGTATGAGCAAAACGGAAATCGGCCGCTTGTTCGGCAAGTTCACGCGGCTTGATAATCCCGCCAGCAAAGGCGCCGAGGGCACCGGCCTAGGCTTGTTCCTGTCCAAAAGCATCGTGGATCTGCACGGCGGCAGCATCAGCGTGACATCGCGTCCCGGGGCCGGGTCGACATTTACGATTTCACTGCCGCTGAAGCCTGCGGTGCGCTGAGCAACCGCACTTGCCAGGGCCCGAGCGTCAGGTCGGCGGCATCTGCCGGCGCCAGACTCTCGCCGCTCAGATCGTCGGTGTAAGTCGCTTCCGTGGGCAGTGCGGCATGGGTCTCGTGCGGGGTGTAATTGATGATGGCGACATGCGAGGCTTTCTCATCGGTCCACATAGATGTGACGACACCGTCATGGCTGGCTTTGATCGGTAGCCACGTGCCATGGGTCATGTCCCAATTTTTCAACGCGCCGAGCAACTTGTCGTAATAGGTTCGTAGCTCCGTGTCCGCGGGTTCGTCCGGTCCGCGGCGCAGATGTACGGGAATCCGTACGCGGTGCCCGTCGAGCTGCCCATCGTGCAGCAGCCGCAGGCCCGGCAGCGTCAGCATGATGGCTGCAGCCGCCCGCTGTTTCTCGGGCGTATATATCTCGGCCGCCCGCTCTTCGTCGTGGTTCTCGATGAACCGGAGCAGGTGCGAACGGTAACGCGCCGAACGGTGCAGATGGCTTTGCAGCGCTTCGCAGTCGGCGCTAAGCAGCGCGTCGTAGAGCAGTTTGTCGTAGCAATAGTCGAAGCCTTGCTGGATGAGCCGTTGCTCGGTGCCCCAGTAGGCTTCAGCCAGGAAGATGAAATCAGGCCGGACGCGGCGGACGGCCGCGATGACTTCCTGCCAGAAATCGGCTGCCGGTGCCTCGCCGGCGCGCTTGCCCCACACCTCGCCGAATATCTGATTCAGCATGAGCATGGCCATGTCGCAGCGCACGCCGTCGCATTGCTCGGCAATCCTTAGCAGTGTCTCGATGGCTGCCTGCCGGTAGCCCGGCGCGAAGGCATTCACTTGCACTACGTCGCCCCAGGCCGGGAACTGCGGATCGCGGCCGTTCGCGAAGACGGCGTCGCCGACGCGAATAAAGCTGTCAGGATCGGCGGCGATATCCCGCTCTGAACCTTGTATGTAATACTCGGGATGCTCACTTGTCCAAGCGTGATCGGGTGCGGTGTGGTTGGGTACGAAATCCAGCATCAGGCTGATGCCGTGTTCGGCCAGTTGCGCCCGGAATGCTGCCAGGCCGCCTGCTCCGCCCCAAGTCTCATCGACTTCATAGCCGCGGATGGCGTACGCCGACCCGATGTCGTCGTCCGGCTGTAGGTCCGGCAGAACCTCTTGGAACAAAGCATGCATTGTCTCGTCACCGTCGCCGATGTCGCGCGCAGCCGGGCTGCGCCGCCAGACGCCCATCAGCCACACCAGCTCCACGCCCCTGCCGGCCAGCGCCTGTATTTCTTCGGGCGGTATGTCGTGCAGTGTCATGGTCCGGTCGTATTGCGCTGACAAATTGTGCAGCCAGACCGGGGTATTGAGTTCGTACAGCAAAGAAGCGTCGCGCGCAGTCATTACGCTCAAGCTTATCACAAGCGGCCGGAACTTAGGATGTGGCGTTCACGACAGCTCTACCATTAGCAAGTCGACTCACTTGAAGTAGATGTAGGTGAGCGAGCTGGCGCTGACCCACATCTCGCTGTAGTGGCCGTGCAGGTCATAGTTGTACTGGCTGACATAGATCATGTTGCCGCTGACCTTCTCGACCCACATGGCGTGGCCGTAGTAGCCAGCCATAGAGATGGCTACCGAGTGCACCTGCGGCGTCGTGCCGGTGGGGATGCCGGCCTTCTGGGCGTCGCGTACCCACTCGTTGGCATTGCCCACACCGCCCCAGTACGGCATGGAGCCATAGGTCTGGTAGACCTTCCAGGCCGCATAGCTGACGCACTCGCGGTTGTACATACCCCAGCTGTCGAGCATGCTGTCTTGCCGCGCGTTATCCCAGTTCGCCGGGTAGCCGCCGTGGTTCGGGTCGCCGGCGACGACCGTGCCGCCTAAGTCGTGGTTGGCGACCGCCTGGGCTGCCTGCCACGCGGCGATCTGCTGCCGTTCGGCCGCGTTCAGGTTGGCGATGGCAGCGGCAGAAGTCTCGGCGCTGATGACTGGCACGGGCTTGTCGTCGCCGGGTTGAATGATGGCGCCTACCACGTTTTTGTGGCTCATGGCGGCCGCTATAGTGCCGGGAGCATGCACCGTGGAGCGCACGCTGCTTGCGATCATACGTCCTTCCAGCGCGTAGATGCTCCCGATGCCGTGCACCATCGCGGCACTGCCGCGGGCGGTAGTCCGACCGGTTCGGACGGTCATCGCCGTCATCGATTCGCAGGTTTTGTAGAGCCCGGTTCCCGCCGACAGCGTCAGGTGCTGCAGACCGTGCTCTATCCCGTACAGGCCGTCGGTTATGGCACTAGTGGCGTCCACGTCCGGCTCCGGCGGGGTGGCAGTCGCGGTCGTACCGGAGGCGAGCACAGTCCCAGACCCGACTGCAGTCACGACGGCAGAGATCAGTATCAAAAAAGCGACCGTTAATACGCTTGCAAACGCAAAGCGGAATTTGTAGAAGAATAAGCCTGTCTGTTGATACATCGGTTCCTCGCTTCCACCATAAGCGTACGAAAATATACATTATACACTCGATTTGCAAGTGCTGCAGTCATACAGGCTAATAAAGTAAAGCTGCCGGTATGTCCGGCGGCTACATATTCTGTTTCGTACGCGGATCAGCGACGGAACTTTTCCGCACGAACTCATCAAATAGAAGATCCCATTTCGGCTCAACGGCGTGCAGGGATTCGGGATGGCACTGGACGCCGACGGCGAAGGCTGCACCGGGAATCTCAACCGCTTCTACGATGCCGTCCCCGGCGCGCGCCGAAACCCGCAGTTCCGCCGCTACTTGTCTGATGGCCTGGTGGTGATGGCTATTGGCGTCAATGGTAGGGCTTTGGATGATCCGCCTAAGGATGCTTGCTTCGTCAACGGAGAGATGATGGGCGATATGTTCGACATCTTCTTTGATAGTGGATATCTGGTGCTCGCCGGCACTTTTGACCTGGCTGCCGATATCCTGGTACAGGCTTCCGCCGCACACCACGTTCAGGAGCTGCGTTCCGCGGCAAATCGCCAATATCGGCAGGTCGTCTGCCAGTGCCCAGCGCATCAGGTGCACCTCGGCATCATCCCGTTTTCTCGATACGTCCGTAGTCTTCGGATGCGGCCGCTGATGGTATAGGGCCGGGTCTATATCGTTGCCCCCAGCAAAAAGCAGGCCGTCCAAGTGGCCGTAGAGCTGTTTGAGGGCCGTCATGTCTTCGGTGATGGGAATAAGCATGGGGACGCCGCCGGCACGCAGAACAGCATCGCTATAGGTGTGGCTTTGTCCGTAGGTAACGGGATCCCAGGGCCTCGTGAGGTTTATGATTTCCCCAGTAGTAATACCAATCAACGGCTGCATAGCATAAGCATACCAAAAGCCGCCGCGTCCTTACGCATGCTCACTGCCATGTCCACCATAGACGCTATCGCAACTGAGATACAAGTAACTTTACGGCCGTCGCCATCCCAGGGACGTACTTGCCCGGGTTGGCCTCAATATCTTGCAATAAATTGGTTTCATCTACCCACTGTAGGGCAGCGACTTCCGTCGCCTGTAACGTAAAACTACTAACTTCTTTATCAACAGCTGTCGTAAACCACTGGCAGAAATAATTCCTCGTCCCGCTAATTCGTTGTTTTGGGCCGAGACTAAAAGCAGCGCCCTTGAGGCCTATTTCTTCCTCAGCTTCTTTATATATGTTTGTTTCATAGGTTTCGCCTTCTTGTACTGTACCAGCGACTGCTGGTCCCCATTCGCCAGCTCCATCGTCATTATCTAGGCCTCGTTGTGCGAGTAGTGCTTGACCGTGTGAATTCGTAATCCATAAGCCCGAAACACGGTATATATCTTTCACAAGGTCAAGTTCTTCGCGAGTCTTTGATCCAACCAGATTGTCGTCGGAATCGACTATCAGTCTTTTCATGTGTTTACTATACCAAAAAGACTTCCGAAGAAGTCTTTTACGGATCTGAACTGGAGGGCCAGGAGGGACTTGAACCCTCGACATTCTGCTTAAGGGCCTGACCTGGCCCAGGGAGAGCCCGGCGCTGACCGAGGTAATCGTGCTTGTTCGTGTCACTCGGCGTGATTGGTTGCTCGGTAGAGCTGTCGTCGCATTCAGCCGTCATGTCTCACCCCGATAGCCATCTGAAGGACTATCTATGTCAGTCGAAATGGTTGCGGGCTTACTGCTCTGGTACCAACTTGGTGCCGGTCGTGTCTGCCAACTGCCCGATCCAACCCTCGTGCCGCTTGAGTTGACCGTCTGTGGCCGCCTGCTCAATATCGGCAGCACTGAGCTGTCCGGCAATGCCATCCAGGGTTGTTTGCAGCTTCTCGACCTGAGCACGATCGGCTTTGGTCTCGTCAAACGTATCAAGACGCTTATTCAGCTTGCCGAAGAATCCGGCCAGTTCTTGATTGAGTATATCGCGCAGGTGATCATCGTTCATAGTGCAACTCATTATGGAGCCCATAACATGTGGATTGCAAGGCAAAAATGTAACGGATTATTCCTGTGTTTTAAGCCCGAAATAACATGGCAGTTATTGCTGCCGTCAAGCTGCCGTCAAATCGAAAAAAGAATAAGGGGCGGGCGTATGAAAGTTATCTGCGCGAGAAGCAGAATGTCAGTTGCTGCCGTCAGAAGTAGCCGTCAAAGTCACCAAAAACAAAACCGCTGCAAAGAATGCAACGGTTTAACAGATCAAAAATTGGAGGGACACAGTAAGTACTGTTGCGTCTGAACTTCGTAATACTACTAAGCTATATGGCTTAGCTCGGCTTGAAGCACTTGGTGTTTGAGCGGCTCGCCTTTTACATAGCGAATAATCTCTTCGATGGCTAGCGTACCCATGAGCTGTTGCTCGTTACCGCGCGATCCAGCAATATGGGGCGTAATCATGACATTAGGTAACTGCCGAAGCGGGCTGTTAGCAACTAAAGGTTCGTCGGGGTCGGTAACATCAATAACTACTTCAATGTTCTTCAGCGGCGTTATTTCTGCCAGCGCTTCGTAATCGACGATTGTGCCACGAGCAGTATTAATGAAAAAGCTGCCGTCTTGCATAAGTGATAGTTGCTCACGGCCAATGAGCTTTTCAGTCGCAGGCAGCTTCGGGGCATGTACGCTGACGATATCAGACCAAGCCATGAGGTCGTCTAGCTCCATCTTATCAACGCCAAGCGTGCTGGCTTCTTCAAGCGTCAGATACGGGTCATATACAGCGATTTTGACATTGTAGGATTTCAGCAGCCGAATAACCTCTCGTCCAACATGAGATGCGCCAACCAAACCGATGTTCAAGCCATTGAAGCCACGTGGCATATCACGAAGCGCTAGGAACTTATCCTTATTATCGTCAATGTATTGCTCTGAACCATGCCGTACGTTTTTAGCCATAAAGACCATAGCTGCGACGGTGTACTCGGCAACAGCAATTGCATTCGCTGCTGCGGCTGAAGTGATTTGTATATCTCGTTGCCAAAATTCATCAGAGACAATCTTTTTTACGGTGCCAGCTGCATAGGCTACCATCTTTAGGCTCGGCATAGCCTCTAGAAAGTCTCTATCAAATGTAGGACAGCCCCAGCTCGCAAGAAGGATATCGCAATCTGGGTAAGGTTGCTCCTGCGTGGGCGTCCAGCTACTGACATTACAATACTCACCTAATGCTTGTCTTGCATCATCATTGAATAGCGTGTCCTCTAGGCCCGGGGTCATAAGTAGGGATACAGTAGGTTTTGAGCTCATATTATTAGCATACAACAAAAAACTCCCCGAAGCAGAGGAGTTCTAAGCATAAGCGTATTGGAGGGCCAGGAGGGACTTGAACCCTCGACATTCTGCTTAAGAGGCAGACGCTCTAACCAGCTGAGCTACTGGCCCTCGATGTTGAGACAAACCCAGAGGGTTTTTCTCAACGAGCCTTTCGAAATAAATTCGAATTCCAGCTGAAGCTGGAACCGGCTCTGCTCTTTTCCTGGGCTGCAAGGCTGCAGGCAGGTAGATGCAACGGGAGAATTTTACCAAAATACCTCTGTTTATTCAAGCTTACTGCGAATCTGCTTGGCTTGCGCCTGCCGTTGCTGTAGCATAAGCGTAAAGGAGCATAACGATACAATGGTACAATCACTAACCTATCTAGCGGCGACGTACTCATATACGACCACCACTACCACGACTACAAATGCCGGGAGTGCACTTGGATTCATATTAGGTGCCTACGCAGCTTTCCTCATCCTGGCCATCATCCTCATCATTATTCCTCTGTGGAAGATTTTCAACAAAGCCGGGCAGCCGGGCTGGGCAGCGATCATACCGCTCTACAACAACTATGTGCTATTCGAGATCGTGGGCTACCCCGGCTGGTGGGCGCTGCTTGGCATCATACCGTTCGTCAACCTATTCCCGGCCGTCATCGCCCTTATCTCGTATTTCAAGCTGGCGAAACTCTTCGACAAGGGCGATGGATTTGCCGTCTGCACGGTATTGTTCCCTTGGGTCTGCTTGCCGATCTTGGCGTCCAAGAAATCCCAATTCCAGGGTAGTACCCAGCCGGTAGCCCCGCCTGCCCCCGGCGCTCCCATCAATCCGGTGCCTCCGGTCACGACATCTCCCGACCCGGTAGCCCCGGCGCCGCAGCCGCCAGTGCAGCCGCCTACCCAACCTCCCGTAGTGCAGGGCTGATATCGCGCACGTTCTCTGTTACAATAGGCTGCATGAAAGTCCTGAACGGCTCCGAGCTAGCCGGATTCATCAAGGAACGCCAAGCACACGAAGTGCGCGGGCTGCGTCAGTCGCTCAGCGTGAAGCCCAAGCTGGCCATTATCGTCACGGTGGAGCACCCGGCCATCGAGGTCTATATGCGCATGAAACAGCGCTATGGCGATGATATCCTGATCGATGTCGATGTGCACCGGGTGCCGCAGGCCGAAGCGCCGGCGCTTATCAAAAAACTGAATGCCGACGAAACGGTGCACGGCATCATCGTGCAGTTACCGCTCGAGAACCCGCCGAGACGGATGCCATTGTAGATTTAGTCGCGCCCGAGAAAGATGTCGATGCGCTCGGCAAGGACGCCGTGCTGGATCCAGCCACGCCGCTGGCCATCATGTGGCTGCTGGCCGGCTACAACGTGGACCTGCGTGGCAAGAAGATCGTCCTGGTGGGCCGCGGCAAGCTGGTGGGCGCACCGCTGGAGCGGATACTGCTGGCCTCGGGTTACGATGTTTCGGTGATCGACAGCAAGACGCCCGACATGCGCAGCGTGGTCGAGCAGGGGGAAGTCATCATCACGGCTACCGGCCAACCGGGCCTGCTGAAGAGTGATATGATACAGGAAGGTGCCGTAGTGGTCGATGCCGGCGTGGCCGGTGAGCAGGGCAAGACCGTCGGTGATCTTGCCGAGGACGTGTACGATCGCACCGATCTGACCATCACGCCGCGTAAAGGCGGCGTCGGCCCGCTGACCATCTGCGCTCTTTTTGACAATGTGATCCGCGCTGCCCGCGCGACCGCCGAAACAGCATGAAAATCGGTGTCTTCGATTCGGGAGTGGGCGGCTTGAGCGTGGCCCAGGCCATCGAAAAAGAGCTGCCGGATGCGGAGGTGCATTTCGTGCATGACACGCCCGATCATTTTCCCTACGCCACCAAATCTCCCGACGAGATCTATGGTTATATAGTGCCCATCTTCCAGGGTTTGGTCGACGAGCACTGCGATGCTATCGTGGTGGCCTGCAACACGGTGAGCACTACGCTCATCCGCCGGTTGCGCGATGCGTTTGACGTGCCGATGGTGGCGCTTGAGCCGATGGTCAAGCCTGCGGCCTCGATTACGAAAAGCGGGATCATAGCGGTCTGCGCGACGCCGACGACGCTCGCCAGCGAACGATATGACTGGCTGAAGACTACGTATGGGAATGCTTGCACCTTCATCGAGCCGGACTGTGCCGACTGGTCAGCGCTCATAGAGCATAATGAGATGAACGAAGCCCGTATTCGCCGCTCAATTGAACCGGCGCTCGACCAGGGTGCCGATGTCATCGTGCTTGGCTGTACCCACTACCACTGGATCGAGAAAGAGATAAAAGCAGTAGCCAAAGATAGAGCGCTTGTCATCCAGCCGGAAGGCGCTGTTGTCCGACAGCTTAAGCGAGTGCTTGGACTGCTCGGCTGAACTGACTGCCGCGATCCTTATAGTCTTTGAACATACCGAAGCTGGCGCAAGCAGTGGAGAGTAACACGATGTCGCCGGACTGCGCGGCTGACCGGGCGTTGGCTACGATCTCGGTCATATCGTTTCCGCCTGGTGTAAAATCGTGGTACCCTGCGGTCTCTAGCGCGACTTGAATCTTATCGGCTTGATCACCTATGAGCAGAACTTTGCGAACGTTGCTCGTTTGCACGGTTCGTGCGAGCTCATCGTACTCGGCGCCTTTGTCCGAGCCGCCCAGAATCATGATTTTCGGTGCCGGGAACGCTTCCATGGCTACGATGGCCGTTTCCGGCGTGGTGCCGAAACTGTCGTCGTAGTACCGTACGCCGTCGAGTTCACGGACGAGTTCCAGCCGGTGTTCCAACCCGCTGAAACTTGTCAGTACCGAGCGGATGGCGGAGATGTCATGTACGCCGGCTTGCCACGCCGCGGTCACGGCCGCGCAGACGTTTTGCCAGTTGTGTCGCCCGAGCAGTTTCAGCTCGTCGGTAGTGCAGATCTCCTGGCCGTCGATGGTTATCATGTTGCCATTCACGAATGCACCGGGCGAGCGGTAATAGGGCAGTTTGCGGCCCGCGCCGGCTGCTGCTACTTCGCGCGAGTTGTCGTTGTCGGCGTAATAAATGGCGGTATCGTCGGAATTCTGCCTGGCGAACAGCCGGCTCTTGGCTTCCATATATTCGGCCATGTCGGCATGCCAGTTCAGGTGTTCCGGCACTATCATCAGGCAGATGGCTATCGGCGCGCGGCCCTCGAAATCGATCAGCTGGTAGTTGGCCAGTTCCATCACCACCCAATCATCCGGCTCGATGCCGTCTTTCAGTAGGTCGAGCGGCGGCGTGCCGATGTTTCCACCCAAATGTACTTTGCGGCCCGCAGCTTCCAGTAGCTTGGTAATGAGGGTACTGGTGGTACCTTTGCCCTTGGTGCCGGTGACGCCGATGATGTGCTTGCTGGGCGACACTGCAAAGAATTCATTCGTGTTGCTGGTGACTTTGCTCAGGATTTCCGGCGTGTTGGCGGCAGTGATCTCGCGCGGATGGATGCTGGGTGCGGCGCGGACGATCAGATCGAACCGATCGAGATCGTTGAGATAATTCGGGCCGAGTTGCCTCAGGGCGCCTTCCGGCAGTTCCAGGTCTTCCCGCGTGTCGCAGATGGTGGCCTCGTCGCCCTTGGCCTTCCAATAGTCATACGCACTCACCCCCTGGCTGGCGTAGCCGAGAATCGCGACTTTCATAAATCTAGGCTGCCAGTTCTGCCTTGACCATCTCGGCGACCTGCCGCGGCGTCATCTCGGCCTTGACGATGAACCGGCGCACATTCAGGTCCTTGACGGTGTCGGGTGCTTCTTGTTCACCCATGTTCGTCAGGATGATGACCTTGGTGTCCTTGCCCCAATCGGTCTTCCGCAGCTGCTGCAGGGCTTCGTCGCCGTTCATCTCGGGCATCATCAGGTCCAGCAGGATGATATCGGGCCGCATCTTCTCGGCCAGCTCCAGCCCCAGTTTGCCGTTGCCGGCGGTTTCTACCTCGAAACCTTCGGCCTCGAACTTCAGCCGGTACATTTGTGAGATAGCCTGGTCGTCCTCGATGATCGCGATCTTTTGCATACGGTTTCCTCTGCGGCGTTTAGTATTAGTCGGAGCGCTACTATAGTATTATATAGCCAAACTGCAATTAACATGAACAATACATTACTTATCGCCTTGGTTGCCGGACTCGGCAGCATGATCGGCTGGGGAACGGCCGATTTCTTCGCCAAGAAGACCATCGACAAGCTCGGTGATGTCCAGACGCTGTTCTGGCAGCAGCTGATCGGCGTCGCTCCGTTGCTCTTACTGTTCTTCGTGCATCCGTACAATCCGCATCTGCAGCACTTCGATCCGCTGTGGTTGCTGCTGCTGGGTGCCGTCAGCGGCTTGTCGTATCTGCCGCTCTATGCCGGTTTCGGCAAAGGGCAGGTGAGTTTGCTCAGCCCGATTTTTGCCAGCTATTCGGTGGTGGTGACCATCATCTCCATCTTATTCCTGGGCGAGACGTTCCATATGCGTCAGGCGGCGGCCATCGTCGTGACGGTCATCGGCATATTGCTCATCAGTACCGATGTGCGCGAACTGCGTACTTCGGCCCGGCGCCACGCCTTCAAGCTGGCAGGCTTGCCCGAAGTGGCCGTCGCCGTGCTGGTCTATTCCATCTGGCTGGTGTTCCTGGATAAGTTCCTGGACGGCAAGGACTGGGTGTTCTTCATGCTGTTCATCCGGTTCTTCTCGGTCGGGGCGTTGCTGGTGTATGCCCAGGTGCGGCGTATCAACCTGCACATCACCGATCGCACCGTCTGGAAATATCTGATCGCTATCGGCCTGTTCGATGTCGCCGCCTACAGTTTTGTCTCCTACGGTTTCAGCCACTCGCACTATCCGAGTATCATCGCGGTTCTAAGCGCTACGTTCTCACTGCCTACCATCCTGCTGGCCCGTATCTTCCTGAAGGAGCGTGTCAGCCGCGCCCAGGCCCTGGCGGCAGCCATAATCATTTGCGGAATCGTGCTGATTTCTTTAGGCTAGAGAC
>JBBCFY010000007.1:0-37882 GCA_037200465.1 Candidatus Saccharimonadota bacterium
ATGTCGAAACACACACCTGCCATTGAATACGCGGTCAAAGCCGAGGGCCTGGTCAAGGTCTTCGGTGACAACCGCGCCGTTGACGGCCTGGACCTGAACGTGCCGACCGGCACGATTTACGGGGTACTCGGCCCGAACGGCGCCGGTAAGACCACTACTATCAATATGCTTGCCACGCTCATGCGGCCGGATGGCGGCAGCGCCCGGATCTTCGGGCATGACGTGGAGAGCGAGGCGCAGATTGTCCGCCAGCTCATAGGCGTTACCGGCCAGTACGCTTCCGTCGACGAGACGCTATCGGCGACCGAGAACCTGGTAATCTTCGCGCGGCTGCTGGGTCTGAGCACCGGCGAAGCCCGCAAGAAGTCGCTGGAGCTGCTCGAAGAGTTCGGCCTCACCGAAGCCGCCAAGCGTCCCCTGGCGAAGTTTTCCGGCGGTATGCGCCGGCGTCTCGACCTGGCGGCGAGCCTGATAGCCCAGCCGCCGCTGATCTTTTTGGATGAGCCGACTACCGGGCTTGATCCGCGCACGCGCAATCAGATGTGGGAAACCATCCGGCGCCTGGTATCCACCGGCTCGACGGTGCTGCTGACGACACAGTATCTGGACGAAGCCGACCAGCTGGCTGACCGTATCGCCGTGATTGACCGCGGCAAGGTCGTGGCAGAAGGTACCGGCGCCGAGCTGAAAGCTTCGATCGGCAGCGCTACGCTGCAGATTAAGCTGGTCGAGGAGCAGAATGACAAAAAGACGCTGGAGATCATAGAGAAGACGCTGGGCGTGCCGGCCGTCAGTCCGCAGCCCGGACACCTCAGCGCGCCGATGGCCGATCCTGACAAAGTCACCGACCTGCTGGTCGCGCTGCGCGACAGCAATATCCACCTGAGCCAGGTAAGCGTGCAGGAACCGACGCTTGATCAAGTGTTCCTGGCACTGACCGGTACATCCAAGAAAACCAAGAAAGGAGCCAAGAAATGACCGAAGCCGAAATAATCATGCCGGGCGCTGCCCGCGAGCTGAAGAACCATACGAGCCTGCGCCTGACGGTCAAAAACACGCTGACCATGGCGCATCGCGGCCTGCTGAAGATGCGCCGCACGCCGGAGCAGTTCTTTGACGTAACCCTGCAGCCGATCCTATTCACGCTGATGTTCACCTACATTTTCGGCGGAGCCATCGCCGGCAACATCCATAACTATCTGCCGACCATCATACCGGGCATTTTAATCCAGACCGTCATTACCACGTCGGTCGTCACCGGCGTGCAGCTGCGCGAAGACATGGACAAGGGCGTCTTCAACCGTTTCAAATCCCTGCCGATCGCCCGGATCGCGCCGCTATCCGGCGCCCTGTTGGCAGACACCATCCGCTACGGCATCGCCACCGTCTTGACCTTTTTGATGGGCTACATCCTGGGCTATCGCCCGGAGCTGGGGGGCGTGATTGCCGGCGGCTTGCTGGTCATCTTGTTTTCGTGGTGCATCAGCTGGATTTTCGCTTTCTTCGGCGTTATCGCCCGGACAGCGTCCAGCGTACAGGGTATTTCGCTGATCATCCTCTTTCCCCTGACGTTCCTGTCCAATGCTTTCGTCAATCCCGCAACCATGCCGCATTGGCTGCAAACGTTCGTCAATATTAACCCGCTTTCGCACCTGATATCGGCCGTTCGCCTACTGGCAAACCACGGCACGATCGGCCACGATTTCTGGCTGTCGCTGGTCGGCGCGGTGATAATCGTCGCTGTTTTTGCTCCGCTGACAGTCCGCGCCTATATGCGCAAGGCGTAGGAGCGCCGCGGACTTAGTTCTGCTTGAGGGCCTGGGCTGCCCGGTCGACCAAAGGCTCGGAGCTGTTCCGGGTGATGGCCTGCAGCGGCCGCAGATCGGGGTTGGGATGGCGGTCGATCTGGTTGACGCCGAAGACGACGCGGTCTTTCCCGCCTATCTGGTAGCCGAGGGCGTTGCTATGGTTGCCGGCGTATAGGACGCGGGTGGCGCCGTCGGTAGTGAGCTGGTTGGTGACGTTATAAAACGTATTGCCGGAGATATCCACGCCATTGACGCCGTCATAGAGATATACGCCCTTCTTGCCGCCGTAAAAAGTATTGCCGCTCACATAATTTTCGTAAGACGGCTGGTTGATACGGACGTGGCTGCCGCGCGGATTGTAGCTCTTGTTGCCGGTGATCTCATCGAAGCTGCCGCCGTAGATGACGAAGTTGTCGACGTTGCCGATCGAGATATTATCTTCGAAGACGTTGTAGTTGGAATTGTCGTGCAGCATGAAGCCGTGCAGCTTATTATCTATCGAGATATTGTCCTTGATGAGGTTGTAGTCGCAGCGCTTGGAAACGATGAAGCCGTGCTTCCCGTTGGCCACGAACCGGTTGTATTCGATGGTGGCGTTATTGCTGTCGTCGTGCGGGTCGAGACCGTAGACCTCGTTAGCGGTGAACAGGTTGTTGCGCCACATCATACCCTGGGCGCCGAAGGTGAAGGCGCCGATGTGGTTGTGCGCGAAAGTACTTTTCTCTACCCAGCCGGTGGCGATATTGTTGCCGAAGGTACCGGTACCGATGCGCCAGGAAACGCCGTAGACGCCGCCCTGGCTGACGAACGGTACTTTCGCCCGGATGGTGGGGTCCTTGATCTGGTCAAGCGTCATACCCAGATAGTCGGCCTGGCTGTCCAGGATATCCATGCGGGCGTTCTGGTACGCGCGCAGGAAGCTGCGTCCGTCATTTACATTGCTGTCCGGTTTCTGGGTCGCCGGGTCGTAGCTGCTGATGTGCACGCCGTCGATCAGGGCTTCCGAGCTCTGGAACGTCAGCGTCGTGATATCGAAATTCGGCGAGCTGCGCAGCAGCAGGGTGCTCACCGTCTGGGACGTGATATCCACCCGGATATTATTCTGGATATAGAGTGGCTTCTGGATGAGAAAGGTTTTGGGTCCCAGCTGGCTGATGGCGCCGTACGACTGGGTCAGGCTCATGAGCTGCGGCAAGCGTCACATCGGCCTTAGGGCCCACGAAGCGATTGTTTACATAGACGACGCCCTGGGATTGTGTCACGGTAATGCCGGTAGTAGTGAGCTGGGAAGCGGCGAGCGGGCTAAGCGGCGCCTCGACCGGCGGCACCATGATGGTCGTGCCCCACACGGCGGTACCCGGATTAAGCTTTTGCAATTCTGCCAGGCTGACGCTGAAATGGGCGGCCGCCCAGGTGAGGTCCTGTCCCTGCTGAAGCTTGTAGTAGGCGTACTTCGGACCGTACTGGGGCTTCGCGGCCGTCAGGCTGCTTTGGGCCGATTGCCAGCCCCACGGTTACCAGGCGGCTGTTGCCGCGGTTGGCGAACCCGTTTAACAATCCGCCGCCGAACACATAGTAAAACGTGATAAGGGCCGCGACAATGGGTATGAATATCAGGAACACGCCTTTTTTGTTCATGTTAATTCCCGGTTCCCGGCGCAGGCGTCGCGTAATAAATGACCGTTATGCCGCTGCTGATCTTATCCGGATCGGTAATGCCGTTCAACTTCTTGAATGTCGTGTAATCCATGCCGAACTGGCTGGCTAGTCCGGCTACCGTGTCGCCGTCCTTGGTAGTGTAGGTCTTAACGTCCGTTGGCAGGACGGCGCCCTTCGGTACCGGCGGTGCCGCCACTATGTTCGCGGGTATATTTGGGGGAACGGCGAATTCGTTACGGCTTACCGGCGCCGGCTGGGCGATGGTGATAGCGGCCTGTTTGCCGGCCTGGGTAACGAGATGGACGGTCACCGTGAGCACCGCTACCACGCCGGCGATACCGATGGCCAGTGTGGACCAGCGCCGGAACAGGCGCCGCCGCATGCGGCTCTTATGCCATCGGGTAGCCCAGGAGTTCTCGAGAATCGTCGCCAGGGCGTAGACCTTGATCAGGGCGTTGGTATAGCTGTAGATGATGTAGGCCGGCAGGTAGATGAACCGCTTGGGATAATGACGGAAATAGCTGAAAAGCTTGACGGTCCGGCTGACCAGCCACCAGGCGACCAATATCCCGACGAACAGCCATTGCTGCTGGAAAGCGCCGATAACCGCGGCCGTGGGGCCGAGCAGCATGAAAAAAGGCTGGACGAAACGGTCCAGCATGAAATAAGCCAGGACGGGTATTTGAAGACCCAGCCGCGTTCGACCGCTCGCAAATCGGCGCGCCAGGAGTTCCGGGTCCAGCGCAGCCGCTGCTTGAGGAAGATTTTTACGTGGTCCAGCCCCTGGGTATAGACTACGGCCTCTTCCGAGGCGAACGCGACTTTCCATCCCTGTTCCAGGATAAGGTGCGAGAGGCGCTTGTCATCGCCGGAAACAGCGCGGGCATTCAGGAAAAATTCGTGGGTCAGCTCGTGGACGTTGTCGTACCTATCGTCGAGCAACGCCTCGCGGCGGTACACGGCCGTGCGGCCGGATAAGGTGTTGAAAGCTTTGCCAAGGCCGAGCAGGAACGGTACTTCTTCATGGTAGCGGTTCCAGAGCAGCATATCGAACAGAACGTTGCTCACCGAGGTCGGGTTGCTGATACGCTGGCTGACGGTAACGCCGCCCATTTTCGGGTCGGCGAATTGCGGAAGCACGTGCTCGCGGACATGGTCGTTCCATACGGTGTCGGAATCGACCAGCGCGATCAGATCGCCGCGGGCCTGCTCGATGCCGTCGGCCAAAGCCATCCGCTTTCCTGGCTTGGCCGTCACGACCAGCCGGCATTTGACCCCTTTGCGACGGCCGTATTGCCGCTCGAAGTTAACGATATGGTGCGTATTGCTCTTGTCGATGACGGCGATGATCTCGTCAACGCCGTTGGCGATCCATGACTCCATAGCTTGCGCGAACAGTTCGTTATCCTCGTTATAAACGGGGGTCACGACCGTCATCCTCAGTTTGACATCGCTGGCCGGTGACAGCTCAAGCTTGCGGACCCGGCGTTTGTATATACGGGCGCCCGTAACCCGTACCAGCCAGTATGACCAGCGCCATATGCCGATAACCGACAGGGGTATATAAAGCAGGATCGTCTGCCACATATTATTTAAAGGACTTCTACCTTCGCGATATGGTTGATCGGGACCTTCTTGTTCTTACCGAGGATTTTCTCGTGCTTGGTATTCTCTTTGATCACGCTGCTCAGGATACTGAAGCTGAAACCGTGCTCCTTGCCCCATTCCAGCAAGGCCCGGGTGTCCTTCGGCAGGCAGGACCCGTCAAACGGGCCGTAATCCCGCAGGCCGTACATCGGGTTCCACAGGCCTTCCGAACTTTCGGCGGTCGCGTGGAAGATCTTATCGGCGTCCCAGCCCTTTTTCTTAATGGCGATACGCATCTCGTTGAAGAAGGCTATCTTGACGGCGTTATACACGTTGTGGACGTATTTCTGGATTTCCGCCTCTTCCAGAGTACAACGTTCTATCGGCGCGTTGAAGGTTTGTATAATTTTTCTATCTGGTCGCCCGACTTCTTGTCGTATTGGCCGATGAGAACGAACCACGGCCGCGCGAAATCGGACTTGGCCGACGCTTCCCGCAGGTATTCCGGCTGCATGACCAGCCCGAAGTCCTTGCCGGCCTTTTTGCCGGAGATGCCCTCGATCAATGGCAGGACCTTGTCCCTGGTGGTTTGGGGCGGTACGGTCGAGCGGATGACGGCCACGTGATACTTGTCATGATCCTTCAGCCTTTTGGCGAAATCCACGACGGCGTCCCGTATGATTTTCAGTTGGATCTGTTTGGCGACGGTAGGAGTGGGAACGCAGAACATCGTCACGTCGGTAGTGATGGCCGTATAGTCGTCGGCCAGCTCGGCCCTGAATCCTTCCGTGCGAAGAGCCGCCACTTTTTCGGGGTCGATATCCACGAACGTCACTTCGTTTTTATGTTTAGCGAAACCCCGCCCTGTAGCCTCACCGACAAATCCAGCACCGATAACTGCAATCTTCACACGAGTCCTCCCAATTACGTACTACTTGCTGCTTACCCTGAATTATGCCACAAGTATCCCTCAAATACCAGACAAATGTTGCAGAATTGCATTTTACGCAATAAAGTGTCAGCAATCAAACGATTTTCCGACTGACACCCGTTGAGATATAGTTAACAGCGTCACGTCCGCAGGTAAGCTATAATAGGACAACGATGTTATTGAAAGTCAAGCAACTCCGTACTGCTGCTGGCACCAGGTTCCAGCGTCAGCTGGCCCGCTTCAGAACGAAACCGTGGTTCAAGCCGGCCGTCATAAGCGGCGGCGTTCTTTTGGCCGTCTGCCTGGTAGGAATTTCCTATGCCGCGCTGTTTCACCGCAATAACGTCACGGATTCGGACCACGGCAAACATACCGCGTCCGCATCAGACAGGGATAAAAATTCAAAATCGAATCCAAGCGGCGGCTCTACGCCCCGTCCGTTTCCGCCCAGGCGGCTTCGACGTCGCAGCCCTACCCCGCGAGCGTACTGAACCTGACGAACTGGTATTTGACCTTGCCTATAGCTAAGCCCGGGAGCAGCAGCGACCCCCAGACGATCAAACAGCCGCAATTGAACAGTTTCGCGCTGGCGCCTTATTTCCAGGTCAACAGTTCCCATAACGGAGTGGTTTTTCAGGCTCCGGCCGGCGGCGTGACCACGAAGAACTCAGGCTATCCGCGTTCGGAACTGAGAGAAATGACCGATAACGGTACCCGGCAGGCCAGCTGGTCCGATACCTCCGGCACGAACACTATGGTTATCCGCGAAGCGATCACCCACCTGCCGGTTGCCAAGCCGGACGTGGTGGCGGGCCAGGTCCATGATTCCTCGGATGACGTCATAGAGATACGGCTGGAGGGCAGTACGCTCTTCGTGGAGGCCGACGGCAAAAATATCGGTACGCTTGACGGCAACTATCAGCTGGGCGCGATCTTCACCGTCCAGGTGACGGCCGCCAACGGCCACATCCAGGTCGCCTACAACGGCGCGCAGATGGTCGATTACGCCAAGAGCGGTTCAGGCTACTACTTTAAAGCGGGCTGCTACACGCAGTCCAACCCCAGCAAAGGCGACAGTCCGGACGCCTACGGCGAGGTCGTGATCTACGGCCTCCAAGTCAATCACGCCTGACCAGGGGCTACTTCAGGTATACGGCGCCGAAAGCCGGAGCCGGTTCGTCGGGACCATGGGCGACTCCCATGTAGGCCGAACTAATCTGGTCGTACAGCCGTTCCCATTCAGGCCCGATCTTTATGGTGCCCCACCCTGTCTTTGCTTGCAGTACGGTCATGAAGATTTCTTCGATGGAATAGCCTTGCATTATTTCATGAACTTCAGCCGCGGGGCGGCCTTTGGCAGCCAGTCTGTCAACCAGATCGGGCGCGAGCTGTCTCTGAATCGCACTTATGGCCAGCTGGGTAGCAGGATTTGCGCGATCGTCCAGGTCAAGCGGCCATGCTCCTGGTTTAAGAACTCTGCTCCGGCCACGTCGGTTTCCTGACTTTCTTCTACTACTTTTCCCAGTACTTCTTTCCAAAGCGTGACCCCGCCGTCTACGCCATGCGCTTCGAATAACGCCTCTATCTGTTCGGCGCGCCTGCGGGCCGACCGATCCAGTTCTTTAACGTGCTTGCCGGTGAAGAATGTTTCCCAGGATATCCCCCCGCCGCTTTGCGCGGGGTCGGTAAAATTGATGCCTATATTGCTGCCGGCACTTACCTCATGCCCGGCCGCCCAGTTATAGAGCTGTACCCAATCGGATACGACTAGGGTAAAAGCGCCGGTATGCTCCTGTGCCCACCGGGCGTATTTCAGGACGGTTTTCATCCGGGTAGGTCTTGTGGCTGGTACTGATAGCCATCCACGCGGTTTCTGATTCAAGGGAGCGAGGGTCGTCACGCAGTGTGTCTGCCACGCCTAACGTGTCAATTACTTGGGCGGATTCGACTCCAACCGAAGACTTCATATATAAATAATATCATTTAATTGTATATTTTGCAAATAATCGTCTTCAGGCTAGTGCCCGGGGAGATATGACGTGAGTACCGCTCGCGCAATCAAGCGCGGCGGCCATAACCACTCCTTCGTCGTCGTTCCATTCGACGCTTAAGTTGGCGTCCGGACTGAAGCCGAGTCCCGCGAGCTTTTCGACCGCTCGCGTGCGCAGCACGGCGCGCTCAGCCATAGCGGCTTCGGAAGATCCGCCGGTCATCCAGGCCGATAAGCCCGAAGGATCGGTACCATCCGACTCCAGCGCGGCTTCGAGTTCTGTAAAGACTTCTTGCTGGGAGCTTCTCGTCGAAAAGATATGCGCCATATGACCGATCCTTCTCTCGCCGTTATGGATGGCAAGCTCGATGCACGCTCCTATGCCCGTGGTGAACAGTATGTCCCGTTCACTGCCGCTCAACACTTTCCCGGGCGGTATCCACAGATCGCCGGCGGGACATTCGGCGGTGACCAGGCTCATCCGCATGGGCGGTCAGGCTAGCGCGACCAGCGTTAAAACCAGCAATGCCGATACGATGACCGACCAGGATATCCAGGGACGCTATAAAGCCGCCTATCAGGAAGCTGCTTGTGCGGGTCTGCGTGGACGGGGTCTGGGGACATGCGCCGTCGCACCGCTGATAGGTAGTAGTAATCGTCATCTTGGAATAACTGAATGGGAAACCTTTAGCGGTAGTGGATTTAATCGGCGCGCCACAAGTGTTAATGCTGTCCAGGGACACGCCATTCGGGCCTATGCATATTTGGCTGTCCGAAGAAGGCTGGGCTTGCGTTTTCCAGATGAATTGGCTCGCTATCGACATACAAAAACCCAGCACTATCGATACTATGACCAGTTGCAGCCACCGTTTCTTTAGCATAATCCGATTATAGCAAGCAAGCTTTCAGGGCCCTACTGTCATATCCGCGGATTTATGCTTGTGCGGCGGTCGCGAGAGCCTGTCTGATTTCTTCTTCGGTCGCGTCGGGCTTCTCCGTAAGCAGATTCGCGCGGCGTTCTATCAGCTCGTTCAACTTCATATAAGGGCGGTACTGGGATTTCAAAGCGACATAGGTTACCAGGTTCTTCGCCATGTAGGGCTCATATTGCGCCCATAGTCTTTTCATGTACTTGGCTTCGTGCGCGAAGCCGAAGTCGTAAAACCTGAACGTGGAGCCGTTGCCGTTAGCGACACTGGCTATCATCGCGTTCAGGTCGACCTGGTTTTTATATATGTGTCTTACGATGCTGGTCTGGGCCGAGTCGGACAGGTCAAGGAGGCTGGGCGCCGTGCCTTCTCGTTTTAATATTACGCCTGATCGCAGACAGTAATCGATATGGCCCAGGAATTTGCCGAGCGTCTCTTCGTCCGTGTCCGCCATCTCTTCTTGTCCGCGCAGCGATGTCGAGGCCCGGCTCACGGCTTCCGCTATCCCTTGTTCGGTCTCGGGGTCGAAATACTCGGGCTTGGGCATGTTGCCATAACGGATGAACGTCCTGTAGTAGCGATACACCTGTCCCGGTCGTTCGGCATCGGGTTCCTTGACGCTGCCGTAGCGTCTGAATTCGCCCTCGGTAGTTTTTCGTATATGGGCCATGGCTCTGTCGTTGGCGGTCGCGTGGCTGTTCCGTACTAGCATCTCGATTACGGAATCGCCCAAGCCCGGATAAAGTCTTTTTAGCTCGGTACTGACAGCTAATGCTTGTTCGAGAGCGGCCGCTATACCGCTCGGGTATTCCATAACCACCTCCCGAAAATTTGAGTTGTGGAGCCATGCGTGCTGTTCCCGAAGCTCTGTTAACTCCTCCGCGTCTATATGCAGGGCGGGACTGTGCTGCCATACTTTTACTACGTTTTGGCCAAGGATAGTGACTATGCGGGTGTAATTTTTCGCCACGATGCCGTACATCTCCATCCGTTCTTCCGGATCATAATCGCTAAGAGCGTTAGCCATTGCCCGCTTCGGTACGCCCGGCTGGCAGCGAGAATGAAGTGCTCGATTTTCTTCATAAGAGCCGGCCTGAAGGTCTCAGGGATATCAAGACCCGCGTATTGCCAGCCGTCGGCTTCGAGGCGTGCTTCTATTTCGGCGAGACGCTCTATGATTTCTTCTTTGGCTTGGCGGGAGGACGCGCTCTTAATGTCCCCGGCAGTATTAAGGTATGAACGGATCTCCCCTATGAAATCCTCAGGCGACAGTTTGTCGCCTGGTTCCTCCGGTTCCGGCGCTTCTTCCACGTGGGTGTTGATGAGCGCCTTTCTGACAATTTCGTATTCCAGCAGTCTCGGATTCGCCTGTCTGATTTCCTCGAGCCGGGCCCTGAACTGTTCGATAGACGCGGATACTTCTTCGGGATCATGAGGCAGTTTGTGGCGGAAATAAGCCGGCGGAATATCAGGGTTCTCAGCTACCAGCTGCCGTATCTCTTCAGGGCCGTAATACAGCACGCGGTTTAAATCAGGAGCCTTCTCGCCGAGTTCCATGTGTATTTTTAAGAAATCGTCCAGTACCTGGGAGTATAAGGCCTCGCGGAATTCCTCCGGAAGACGTATGGGCGTAAAGGGTAGCTCCCCGTGCCGCCAGGCGTTATGGGCCGCCTTGACCAGCAGTTCGACCTTTTGCCTGTAGGCCTCCTGCACTTCGGGGTCGTCATACGCGGCGGCGTACATCGGGCTCTCGGGATTCGCGACGGAAAGAGCCTCTTCACTCAGCTGTCGGGCGGCTTCCTGTATCTCTTCAGGCGCTGACATGCCGCCCAAGCCTTTAGGCCTGGCGCGAGCCATCTGCCTGAATTGGTCGAGGAACGCTGCTGTGTCTGGCAGCTCCGACTGCTCCTCTATATCCACTATCAATCCGTTCCTTTCGGCATATGCCCGTACCCCCTTTTCGTATGAGTTCGGCACGTTGAGGACGATAGACCGTATCGTTCGATGCCCCACGGTCGGGAACGCCCGGATCGCGGCCGCTATCTTAACTCGGCGTTCATCCAGCGCTTCCTCGACCGTTGCCGGCTGCCGTACGAGGGCGTTAATCACGTTCCTTTGGCCAAGGTCTTCATTCTGTTCGATAAGAATCCCCATCTCGTTTATATTTCGACAGAGGAAAACCGAAGACAGGTAAACATGTTTCGCCGGAATGTCGGTGAACGCCAGGAATTTGCACGATTCCACGTACTCGCTGAACATCTGTTTCCGTATAGCCGTCTGGCCGGCTTCGTCAAAACCGCTGAAAGCCTGAAGGTCCGTTGTCTGTTCGGCCGCTTTAGCGCTTGCCTTTACAAGCAGTGTCATGACTCGCGAGAAGCCTTCCTGCGTCCAGGCGGTATCAGCGGGTGTTACTAGCTGATCCGTCGGGTCGGTGCAAGCTTCCTCGGCAAAAACGGCGCTTACCGCCGCTTCGTGCTCCATATCGGCCATGACCGTTCGCGGGGCCGAGCGCACTGAGTCCGCGTTGTCATGGTAAAACTCGCGTACGCGCTCTATGTAGGCAGCGGGTTCTAGCTCATAATTGATAGGCCGCGGTTCATGTCCGCCTAGCCCAGCACCATGTATCATTCAGGGAGTATATCAATTTTAGTTGTTTCTGTCACTATATAGACAATAAGTCAATAATAAGTAAATATATAAAATTGGGATGACATGTCCGTAGTTTGACAAGTATATATTAAGCTAGTATAATCTGCGCATATAATCTCGTAGGAGTTACGCGGATATGACCGGACCGGCTACTTTCGAACCTTTGGCAGCAAGAATTGACGGATTGGACCCTAACCAGACCGCGGGAGAGCTTGCCTCGCTGGTCGAAGGCCGCTGCGACAGCGCCCTGCAAGAAGTGATCGCCGTCGGCGACGCCGGATCGTCGGCGCAGGTTCTGGATTCTGTGGGTATGGCTATAGAACGGATCGATGATCCGGCCAGCCGGAGCGAGCTCGGCAAGAAAGTCAGCGAAGTCATAATAGACGGTTTGCGCGCGCAAGACGATCATGACGTGTACGATGCGTTATATGATGAAGCCAGAGTTTTAAGTGACAGGGTTACCGGCTTTATCGAGCAGATAGAAGATCCTAAAGACAGGGCGTTCCAGTTTTTGTATGCTTCCGGCCAGATGGCGGGGCGGATACCGAATCACCAGCAGGACGGGCCGGTCGCGGATAGGAAGGAAGTCCTGACCGTAGCGATATCCGCGAACGATCTTATGAGCAAAGCCAGGGAGAACGCCCTGCTGATCGCGGATCCCTCGTCGCGGATTCACGCCTTAGCCGCATTGGCCGAAGGCGCCGCCGAAAATTTCGCCCATGCCCGCGCATTTATACCGACGCTCGAAGGCTATAGGGATGATCGGCGGATCCGAAGGGCTCTAGTCAATTTCCCTGAAACCATGTACGGCGATGCCCGCCAGGTAGTGCTAACCGAATCAGGGAAACCGGAAGATCAGGCCTCCGCCCGCGGTACTATAGCCGTTTCTATGGTGCGGTCCGCCGGTATCGTCAATGATATGTCGTGGGGCACCGCTCCGGCCGGGCGCTTGACCGTGAAGGCTGTCGAACACCTTGATGTGGCACGGGACGGCTACAGAGACAGCAGACTTGCTTTATCCGAAAAAGTTATCGCGCTTTCCAAGCTCGGAGCGAGTGTAAGTACGGCTGTCGCCGAAAATTATCAGGAAGAAGACGTTCATCCGAATGATACGTCTGAGTCAAACGGGCAAAAACTGATCGAAGCGACAGCGCGTATTTTCAGCGACGCCCGGGAGCATGCCCAGGCGATTACCGCGAGACGCAAAGGCGGCATCCGCGCATTAATTTCGTCGGCTCCCGACGAACATCTTTCAAACGTATCATCGCATTACGCGGCCGTCGCGGCGGTCCGTTTCCTGGAGACTAATCCGGACGAAGCGAAAGGGCTCTTCAGGGACGCCTTCGCTATAGGTGAAGTCGAAGACGCGCTCAGGGGTTCGCGGTCTGATTCGGCGGACGCTGTCACGGCGCTTATCCGCGAGCAGGCTAAAAAGCAGGATGACCTTAAGCGAGGGTTCGGGCTCTTCTCACTGGCGAACCAGCTCGAAGAAGGCCGCCTGGCTGCCGCGTCGGGCGTTACCTCTGATGCCGACGGGAGCCTGTGGGTTGAGGGCCGGACTTCCCACCAACTGCAGGTTAATGCCCGGAATGCGCTGGATTTCCTAGCCCTAGTACGACCGGAGGAAGAAGTCGCTATCGAGGAGATTGACCGCGGTTTAGTCGAGCGCATGATCCGTGCCGCTACCGTGGACACGCATTACGCGACGGTTCCTTACTTGGGCACGATCGGCCGCCACGTTAAAGATCCCTCGTTACGATTAGCCATTGAGGAGCAGGCAGAAGCGCTCAGGGCTAAAGCCGAATCAGACAGTTTGCCTAAAACCGAGACCGAAAACATCGCCCGCCAGCTTGTCGCGGCCCAGGTCGAACACCGCCAAGCCGGGAGTGACGACCCAGCCCCTGCCAGCTAAAGCAAAAACTTCGCTTTTGAGTCGGCTGCTAAAACTCCGGCCATAACGACGATCAGGGCATAGATAAGGTTGATGTCATGCACGTAGAGCTTGGCTATGGCTATGATGACGCTGGCCGCGAAAACCGTGGGAAATATCAGCCCGCCCCGGTAGCCGGCAGCCTTGGACCAGCTGATCGCGAACGCTTTGATGATTAAAACCCATACCAGCCCCCAAAAGCCGAGCTGGGCGGACTGCTTTAACAGGGGGACGATGGATTCGTTGCCGGTGAACTGCACGAGCGAACCGCCCAGCCAATACAGCACGGATAAGCCGCCAGCCGCCACCAGGCCGCGCAGCCACCACTGTTTGCCGCTTGTGAGTCTCGAAGCTACGATGGTGCTGGCACTATGGGCTGCGCTCAGGCCGTACGTCATGCCGTAGCCTGCCGCGCCCAGGACCGCCAGTATAAATATAGTCTTGATGTCCAGGCTCCAGCTATAGCCCGGCAAAGCCACGTAAGCCGAGTTATCCAAAACTGCCAAAACGATGGCCGTGCTGCCGGAGGCTACTACGGCCACGCCGATCAGCAAGGGCGTAATCTTGGCGTTCATCTGTTTTTTTTATGAGCAGTACCGACAGCAGACCGACGAAGAATGAATTGAAAAAGGCCGCGAGCAGCGCGATGAAGCCGGCCGCGCCCAGAAGCTGGATAGCCGGTTTGCTATTCCCGAGCGCTTGTTTGCCTATATACTGGCCCAGCAGGATGCAGGCCGGTACCAGGATGGCTTCAGGACCGAGCGACGCCCCGGCCAGCAGCGACAGGAAGCCGATGCCCAGGACTTTGATGAAGTTTACAGCCGTTGGCGGCGGCGCGTCCCCAAGGCCGTGGCTTTCGTGTTTTTCGGACTTCGGATCGAGCGCGTGCTGCAGTCCGAAATACGCGAGGGTTAAGACCAGGCAAAGCGGGAGTACCAGGAACCGCCGGTGGTCCGTATCGAATACGTCCTGCCAGACGTACGAAATGGAGTGCCGCACGGCATATTCGAAGTAATAATACGTAATCGCTACGCCCGCGCCGACGAACGCTGCTGCTACCAGTATCTTCAACGCCCTCATAGGAATCCCCGCGCCAACCCAGTCAGCCTAATTTACTCACTTATAGTACGCCACGCCGGACGTAAGCGAAAATTATGGATATGATTACCTTCTTTGGCGCAGAAACAGGCCGCCGAGACTCAGTGCAGTGCCGCGATGCTGAGCACGAGCGCCAATGTGGCTCTGTTCGAGTCGCTGCTCGTATTTTCAGCGGACGTACTGGAGCTCAGGTCGTTCATCACTTTGGTTACGGAATACGGGCCGGCATTGCCTGTGGCGTCGCCGCCGCCGGCAGGTTTTTGGTCCCAATGTACGACCGTTGCCGTCAGCGTAGGTCTGATAAGCCTTCCAATCAAGTTCGGTCGACTTGGCCGGCGCCTGCGCCCCGAAGCTGAAATCTTCACGCTGCCCTACCGGTATATTGCCGGTCCAGGTAACGGAGCTGATAGTATCGTCGCTGCCTGATGTGCTGATGGTCCAGCCGGAATCACGGTCGGCGTAACTTCTCCGACCCCTTTTGGAATATTCAACTTGACGCTGGTAACGTCGCTTTCCCGTTCGTTCGGCACGCTCACGTTAAAGACTAATTCTTGGCCGACTCCGGCCTGGCTCGGCGTGACAATGACGTGCGCGAAGGCCACGGCCGGCAGGGCCAGTACGATTGCCCCGGTCGTCGTGATACCGGTTAAAAATTTCTTCACGTCCGCCTCCTTTTATTCGCCTTGCCGTCATCATAATCCATGGCATAGGCGGCGAGCAAGATAAAACCGATACCCATGCCCATGCCGGCCCACAGCGCGGCAGGCATGGACTGCGCGCTTATCTGGCCGTTCGTGACACGTACGGGGTAATTGAGCGTGAACGGCTGGAAGGCGCCCGCTTGCTTCGGTCTGCCGGTAAAGCGCATGGTATACACGTCGGGCTTGGTGAACGTATAGTGGTTTTCACTGACCTCGCTGCCCGATACGGCAAGCGGCTTGGCGGCGATCGTTTTGCCGTTTTCGACGATTGACACGCTGCAATCGCATTTTCGCCAGGTTAAACTTGCCGCTGTCATCGTCAAACGACAGTATGTAATCCGTGGGATTTCCCGTGGTCGGGTTGTCATCAGGATTGATATGCAGGACCCCGCCGATGGAGCCGTCAATTTTCAGGACATGCGCGCTGGCAGCGCCCGGTATGGCCAGGCCCGCCATGACGATAAGGGTAACGGTAGCCGTGAATCGCCTAAGCATGCTGCTTCGCCTTCCGGCCGCGGATATTCAAACGGATGCGAAGTACCTCCAGGACGATCAGGAACGCGGCGGCCGCATAGGTCAGCACGCTCAAGAAGCTCAGGCCCTTGTCGTAGTGCGGGCCGATCAACATGACGTGCAGCAGTATCGCCAGCGACGCCAAGTACACGAGCCGGTGCAGCAGCTTCCAGTGCTTGTATCCCATATGGTCCACTATCCGGTCAAAAGACGTGGCCGCCATAATAAATAGGACGGCGAGCGCGAACGCGCCGGCTAGGAGCGAAAGGCTGTAAGTACGGTCGAGGTATTTCATGCCGCTGAACCCGTTCAGCTGCTGGAAAAACGTGATGTAAACATGCAGAAACGCGTAGTAGAACGCCGATACCCCGATGGCCCGGCGGGCATGCAGGTATGCCTTTTTGCCCGGCAGGTTCGGAAAGACTTTCGTCAGCGGCGACGCCAGGATGGCCGTGTAGAGCAAGGCGAGCGATACGAAGCCGAATATCTGTTCGATACGGATAGTCTGCAAACTGCCGGGCGGCACCATAAGCTGTACGAAGCCGATGATATTGACCGAGAGCGTGACCGCGGCGGCAAGAATCCAAAAACGACTGTTCGCCATAAGCCGGCGATACCAGGGCAATTTCGCGTTACTCATTCACTTAATAATAGACGCTAGCGTATCGTATGTCAGCTTTTGTCCGGACTGATTATTTTGTATATTCCTCATCGGTGACGTGTTCGCCCCAGTTCGTTTCCTCTTCGTCGTTGTCCGGAGCTTCCCAGACGACGATGTGGACCATAAAGCTGTCCGGTGAAGCGCCGTGCCAGTGCTCGACGCCGGGCCCGGTGTAAATAGTTTCGCCGGGTTTCAAAGTTTTGCGTTCTTCGCCGCGTTCCTGCACGTATGCCGTGCCCTCCACGACGTGAATGTACTGGCCGACGGCATGGGAGTGCCAAGCCGTATGCGCCCCGGGCGAAAAATGTACTGAAGCCATGCGGGTCCTGGAAGGCTTCTCGCCCGTCAAAATGATAGTCGGGTAGACATCGCCCTTGAACCGGTCGGCTGGTCCTTTTGATGTTTGCGGCCGTATGACTTTCATAAGTGGTATTCCTTATACTTTACTTGGGATCGCCTACGCGCTTAGCGTTCGGACCGGCGATGTTGACCATCCAGAATACGCCGAACTTATCAATACACATACCGAACATGTCCCCCCAGCTAGCTCTTCCCAATTCCAGCTCTACCTTACCTCCCTTGGCAAGCTTATTGTAGTAGCCGGTCAGTTCTTCCTCGTTATCACCGCTCAGCGACATACTCATATCCGTTCCGGCTACGAATTTTCTCAGGCCGGTAACCGAATCGGCGGCCATGATCGTGATACCGTTATCGGCGACGAGCTGGGCATGCATTACCTTGTCGGGGTCGGCGACATCCTCAGCCGTGCCGGTCTCTCCAAAAGTGGTAATGTCTAATTCCCCGCCGAAGACGGTTTTATAGAATTCCATCACTTCGCGGGTGTTGCCTTCAAAATTCATATACGGATTAAGCTTGGACTTCATACTTCCTCCTGGTTATTGCGTTCCGGTATTTATTATACGTGACCGCGCGCCAAGTCCGCTCTGCCATTACCCGCCATCGAGCGTACGATTATTCTAGATTGCTTTATCGATTTTCTCGGTTACCTTCTCTCCGGCGTCTTTCAACTTGTCCTGAGCTTTACCCGAGGCCTCCTGGGCCTTGCCCTTCGCCTGCAGTTTTTTATTATCGGTTGCCTTGCCTACTACTTGCTTGGCTTTACCGCTGACTTGATCCGATTTGCTGTTCATAGCATTGCCCCCCTAATATTTGATAGTACCAGGTATTAAACACCAGCTTGAATGAGCTGGCTGTAACAATTTCTATAAGATCAGCCTACTCGTGCGATTTCGTTCCGCCCTCGTGCTATACTGGCCGTATTACTAAAAGGATAAGCGTAATGCCCGTAAAAAACAAAAATCTGACATCGGAGAAACACTGTCCGGACTTGTGCTGCCCGGCTTGTTCGTCCTGGCGTGGATCATGGCTTTGAGCGGCTCGGCCCCGCCAGGCGCCGTGCCGGGCGAACCGGCTACATATGCCGACGTGCGGTGGCTATTATATTTCGCCGGCTTCGTCTTTATTTTCTCGTCGATCATGCACTCCGTCTTCGCGAAGAAGATGGCTAAATCTATCGGCTGGCAGACCAACGGCTTCCAGTATGAAATCGCCGCGGTGTCGCTCGGCCTTGGCATCGGATGCTTCTACGCGGTGAGCCACGGTGTCCAGGCATGGGTAGCCGTTGCATGGCCGATCGGCACGTTCCTTTTCCTGGCCGGCCTCAACCACCTGAAAGAAATGATCCGGCAAAAGAACTATGCCCCCAACAACACCATGATATTGATCTGGGATTTCGGCCTGCCAATTTCACTGACCCTTTTGCTGCTATCGATCGTGAATCGCTGAAACTGGATTGGGCTCTGGCATGGTATGACAGTCAAGACATAAGACAGATTTATCGTGAGCCGCGGCCTTTAAGCGTAATAAATGGTAGCGCACCATCGGTATGTATGATGTCTCCCCCGCCATTTCTTGAGTTATAGCTTGACGTGAAGTGCTTGACCCAATTAATTGTCTCGGCGTTTTTCTTGAGGCCGTCGGCAACGAAGTCGCGTTCTATATCAACGTTCGAGTCGATTTTGTGGGTAATTTGGCCGGTAAACAGCGACAGCCCGACATTTTCGTCAAACGTGGCCGCGCCCAGCCAATCGGCCTTATAGCCGCCAGGCAGCCACCAGTTTTTCGGTGTTTCCCAGAAGCGGGCGTGGTGGCGTTTTCTCGGATTGCCCCGACATCTTTTTCGAATGCCAGGTCCTGCTTATTGCCAAAAAGGAAAAGCGAGCTGACCGGGGCGCTCGGATAGGGTGCGCCGATTACTGCCGAGTAGACCATCCTTAACGAAGACCCTAGGTCGAGCTTGCCTGCCTGCTTCCAGCCGGCGGCTGTCATTGCCCGGACTAACTCGTCTTTACTGCCGATGACGGCAAGGTTCACGGGGTCACCGAGCATACCGTCAGGCGCTTGCGTGCGACCGATGAAATAGGCCGGCAGGAAAACCTTGGACAGCCAGCGGTAAACATGCGGCAGGATTACATAGGCCACCAAGAGCCAGATCACTACGAAGTACGTAAAGTAGTGCCGCTTGGTTTTAAAAACGTCGTGAATAAGGTATGCCGGCGCTGGCGTCCGGTATATTCTGGTGCGCGACGTTATCCAGCCATAATGAAGCCAGATTCCCGCTGGCCCGGCAAGCCGTCTGGATGTATAGCGCCGTCGTGTCCGGCAGGACGACCTTGTCGGTTTTGCTCTCGACGACGAGCAGCGGCTGGGCGGGCGTCAGGATCGGTGCCGATTGCAGTCGGGCCATCGCCTCCCATGCGGGTACGTCCGCGGGATTGGTCGAAAAGAACTTTTGCCGGAGGACGGTACGGATAATACCGGCGATGGTGGCGCGCGCGATGCAGTGGTTGGATATCTTTTGGTAATTATTGCGGCCGTCGGCCGTCATGATCGCATTCGCGTGCAGGGCCTCCTGCTGTTCGCGGCCGGCCAGGAAGTGGCGATGAGCGGTCCTATGACCCAGTCCGCCACGGTGCCGTACTGTTCATTTAACAGAGGTATGAGTTCGGCAGCCGGCGCCGAAGCGACGGTGCCGGCGAGGTGCAGCTCAGGAGCGTAGGCAGCCGCGTCGCCGGCGCTGAACAGCGCTGAATTGCCTCCTTGGGAATGGCCCCAGATAGCGAAGGTAGTGCCGGCCCGGGCTTGCGGAATGTCGCGGGCCGCGCGAACGCTGTTGAGCACGTCGCGCGCTTCATCCCCGCCCACCAGATAGCCTTGTGTGCCCGGGGTACCGAAGCCCGCGTAATCGGTGGCCGTCACTACCCAGCCTTTCTGAAGCATGGTGCTGACCCAGCTGATGCTCGCGGCAGGATCGCTGGTCCGCGAAGGCGCGCAAGCGTCTCCCAGGCCGAGCGTTCCATGCGCCCAGGCTACCACCGGCCGGGGCAAGCCCGCGTTGGTATTATTGGGAATAAAGACCATCCCTGACGAGAAAGTATGGGTGCCGTTGCCTTGCTGGGTCCGGTACAGTACGCGTACGCCGTAGCCGCCATTTACTTTTACTCCGAGCGGTTCCTGCCGGACGACTTGGCCAAGCTGGCCGTCCGCCGAAAGGCCGGCGGTATCATAAAACGGCTGCAGTTTGGCTTGCCGGCTTGATAGGCGGACTTCGGCGAAGATAGTCCATGCCGCAATAATCAGGATAATCGCTACTAACCCGACAAGGAGATGTTTAAGATACCGGTGCCGCCCGAAAAAGGATTTTGCCTTCTTGGGCGTAGTTGTGCGCGCCATGCGCTGATTCTAGCACATCACGCTTATGCTTCGATTCCCTTCCAGGCAAGAGAGTGTCAAAATTATTACAGGAACGGTGCTAAATAACTCACTGCAGCCTTCCCCGGCAAGAGGTACCATCTAGTTGTTAAGGTGCGTAAGCGAGAGGAGGTGCGGTATGGGTGCAGCGGGTAAGCATGTAGCGATATTGGTACATAATTATTTTGAACAGGCGGAATTTGAGGAGCCTATGAACGCGCTCAAGGATGCCGGCGTCGCGGTCACGGTGATTTCGGCCGATAAAAAAGCGTTGCGCGGCATGAAACATGTGGAGTTGGGCGATAAATTCGAGGCCGATCTTTTATTGGACCAAGCAAGCGCCGAGGATTATGACGCCTTGGTCCTGCCCGGCGGAGCGATCAATGCCGACAATTTGCGCGTGGTTGAAACCGCCCAGCGATGGGCGGTAGATTTTATGGATGCCGGAAAGCCGCTGGCTGTTATTTGCCACGCGCCCTGGGTATTGGTATCGGCCGGGGCCGCCGAAGGCCGCCGCCTGACCAGTTACCATACTATCCGGGACGATATCGTGAATGCCGGCGGCGAATGGGTGAACCAGCCGCTCGTAATGGACGACAGCCTTATAACCAGCCGCAAGCCGGATGATTTGCCGCAGTTCAACGAGGCGCTTATCAGCCTATTGGACAGAAGCCAGGCCGATAAACTTTCGTCTGTCGGAAGCGCCGTTGACAGGAGCCGGGATGAAGATGACGATGATGAGGATGATGACGCGGAGGATGTCGAAGAGCTGCGTCTGAGCGGCGTGAATATCCATGACGAGAAAGGCGATACGTATTGATGCGTGCCAGAAAGGCGATAACGGCTTTTACGGCGTGGGGGCCGTCAAACGCGTCTTCGGGCGCAGAACTCGACGAGTTCGTTGAGGGTTCTCTGGGATTCGTCCGGTATATCTAGTCTATCAATCCGGGCCTTAGCTTTTCGCTGGAGCCGGGCCGTTTCGGCACCTAAATACTTCCCTGTTTCGTGGCGTCTGAATAGTTCCTGTACGTACACGATGTCGCTGGCACTGGCAGCCGGGTCGCCGAAAATTGCCGCCAGTTTCCGGCGTTCTTCCTGAGAGCACTTTTTGAACAGGTAGTAATATATAAGCGTTTTCTTGCCTTCCTTGATGTCCGAACCGACCGGCTTGCCGGTTTTTTCCGAGTCGCCCATGATACCCAGTTCATCGTCGCGTATCTGGAAGATAATACCCGCGGACGTGCCGATGGCCTCCAGGCGCCGCAGCACCGGCACCGGGGCGCCGGCCAGAGCGGCGCCCATGGCCAGCGGCAGCGCCAGCGTATAGGCGGCGGTCTTCACGCCCATAAGCGTGTATATATCTTTTTTGGAAGGTAGGCCGGGAAGGGCTTCCAGGTACACGTCCTGCATCTGGCCGATACAGGTATGAAGCAGCTGGCTGACAAATAACTCGTAATGGACGGTCTCACGATCGGATGACAAAGATTCGCCGAGCAATTCAAGGGCCAGGAATAAGGCGGCGTCACCGCCGCTTATAGCCATGCTGAGGCCGAACTGCCGGCTGTTTGCCAGACCGGTCCGCTCTGCCTCCAGTTGGTATTGGCGGTGCATAGCAGGCTGGCCGCGCCGCATGTCGTCGTTATCCATCACGTCGTCATGCATGAGCAGACCGCTATGTGCCAGTTCCAGCGCCATCGCGGCGTTCATAACGGCTTTGCCGGGCCGCTGCCGGGCAAATACCTCGTAGCTGAAACACAGGATACTGCCGCGCAGTAATTTTCCCGTGGTCGCGAAGGATTCCAGACGCTCAAGAAAATCATCGCCCCAGGCGATGCCGGTTTTCTCTCCGAGGTTCCCGGCTTTGATAAAGGCCAGGAGTTCGGCCTGCAGCAGCGGACCGTATGACAAAACAGGCTTCATCGTTTCATAACCTCCTGCTTATTGTAGTGCCTTAGAAAGCTGATCGCTTGGTGCTGGCTGTCCAGGGTCTCGTCTATCACCTGCTCAAATCCGTCCAGCAATAGCGCTATGACGTTATTTTGGACCAGCAGGCCGCTGGTGTCCAGCGCCTGCCGGCCCAGCCGGATCTGTTCCCGGACGGTTCGGCACAATGCCGGCAAGGTCTCGTGCCAGAATTGCCGCCGCGCTTTTGGGAGCAGATCGCGTACGTCATGGCCGTCGGGACGCAGGCCCAGGTCGCTTATTATCCGCCCGACCACATAGCTGACGTGACCATTCTCCAAATCTTGCTGCCAATCGTGAAGGTCGTCGTTAAGCTGGCGTGCGATGAGGTAGTGAGATAAGGCGGCTTGGACGCTCTTAAACGGTTTTTCGCCCGGACGGCTGCCGGTGGCAACCAGCACTGCCAGCGGCGCCAACGTGTGACCCATGGAACGTTCGGCCAGTTTAGACAGACGGCCGTAGTCCGGCAAGGCTCCGACGAGCAGCCGGCCGCTGTTCCGTTCGAAGCGGCAGTGCGCCTGCTCCCACGCGTTGGCGCCGTCAATAGCGTCAAAGGTTTCACGTACCAGCGAGCGGAAGGCCTGATCATCCGCAATCGCCTCCAAGAAACCGTCGAAAGATCGGCGGGCGGCCGCGTTGGCTGCCGGCAGCAGCGACGGCTTGCCTGTCCCGTCAAGGAAGTCGTCGTAAATCACATATGCCAGCCAGCCATTAATGTTGGCCACGCTCAGGTTATTCAGAAAATTTTCGGAGCGGCTTCCCGGTTCCAGCGGCTTCACGAGCGAGCGGTTAAAGCGCTGGGGCAAGGCGATGATTTCCGGACCGCTATCGCTGGCCGCGAGTTTGTCGAGCAGCTGCGACGTAGCGGCGCGCAGCTCCGGGTCCAGTCGGCGGTTTTGCCGTTTGGCGAGCGTCAAAGCTGTTGCGGCTGCGGAGTGTTCGCGCGCGGTACGGCCCGCCGCGGTACGGGATGTTCGCGGCTGTCCGGCGTCGGCGTAGAGCGCTAAGGCTTCCAGCGCGAAAGCCGTCGTTAAAGCCGGACTGCCATTGTAATAGAGCTTGCCGTTCTTAACGGGATCGGCGTACAAAGCCGCGCCGCCCAGCCGCCGTTCCGGCGCTGTCCGGCCATCAGTTCTTCGGCCTTGCCCGATACATCTTGAGTCTCGCCCAGCCGCAAACGGGCGCAGAGACATAGCGCGCGGTCCAGGTCGGTCGCGGCCGTTTCATGCAGCCGGCGGGTCCTGTCGAGCAGCTCCGCCCGCTTCGGACCCTCGTATGCCCGGGCGAAATAATACGGAAAGATATAGGGCGAAGGATAATACGGCGAAGAAAAAACGCCGCCCGCTATGGCCTCGCCCATCGCTTCGTCAAGTGCCGGCAAGCGGCTGCCGACCAATGACAAAAAATAGGCGATGTTGCTATTGACGGCTATATCGATATCCAGCCATACCGGCTCGCTGTCCGGCGATACGAGCCATGTCCGGTACGGTCCGCCGACGGCTGCCTCCGCGGCTACCAGCAGCTTGATCGCCTGTACGAGCACGGCTTCGTCCACTATTTTCGGATTATGCGCGTGCAGGCCGGCGAGAGCGCAAAACGTATCGTCCAGATCATTGGGATATGATTGCGCCGTGTATTCCGCCGCACCCTTCGCCCAATAGTTAAAACTTCCGTTCACGTCTTTCTGGCGCAGCAGAAATTTCGCCAGTTTTTCGCGTATGCCCCACGCATGAGGCTGGTCTACGGCCGCTAAGGCCCCGAGCATCAGCGCCGGCACGAAAGTGGTCTGCCAGCTTCTGACGCGCCTGAACGGCCGCATCGACGCGCTTGAATAGCTTATGAAGCTGCCGTCCGCTTCCTGCCCTTTTTCCAGAAAAGTCACGCCGCGACTGATAGCGGCTCCGATTTCAGGCGGATTTCGCATAGTACGTTTTCGGCAGACTGACACTGAACGTGGTGCCGTGCGATTTATCGCTGGACAAGCCCACGGTGCCTTTAAAATCGTTTTCGAGGACTTGCTTGACGATGAACAGCCCGATACCGACACCTTTGGATTTAGTGGTATAAAACGGTTCGAAGATTTTGGACTGGGTCGCGGGCCGGATGCCCAGGCCGCGGTCGTGCACGTCCATGAGCAGCGTGGTTCCCTGCCGTTTTAGTGATATCGTAACGCTTCGTTCTTGTTTTGGTGAATGCGAGGCGGGATATGCCTCTATACCGTTGCATATGAGGTTAAGGATGATTTGACGGAACCTGGTAACGTTCCCCCGGCTTGACAGCGACGGTCCGACTGACGCGTCAGTCACGATCGCCATGGTAACGCCGGCCTGGTTGGCGGCAGGCTCCAATATTTTAATCACCTCTTCGATCTCATGCATGATACGAAAAGTTTCGAGGCTGTCTTTGCCGCCGATTTGCTCCCGGACCCGTCCGACGATGGCGTTAATATCTCCCACATTGCGCTGTATACGTTTCATGATTTCGGGGCGATCGCCGGCCGGCAGGCCTTCGATATCCAGGTTGACAGTGGACAAATGGTTGGCCAGGTCATGAAAGAGAGCCGTACTGAGCTGGCCGAGCTCGGCGAACCGGTACAGTTGCTGCATTTTCTCCAGCTGTGCCTCTTCCAGCTGCCGCGCCCGCTTTTCAACTTTGATTTCCAGCAGCTGTTTTTGCCGCTGCAGCGCTCTTTCCGAACGCTGCGCCCGTTTGAGCGACAGTTCCATCTGGCGGTTAAACAGCCAGGATACCAATGCCACCAAAAATAAAATTGTCGAGAAGACTACGACGTCGCCCGGAACCGGCTTGTCTTTGAGCCAGCTAAGATCGGGGTGGAGGCTGCCGGAGTTCTGTCCTTGCTGAAGGTATGCCATTATGACGACGAAGACAAACGTTATGTAGAGCGCGTAACGGGCGCCGATGAGTATGCCGGCCATGACGATCGCCAGGCTGAGCAGCAGCAAGCCGTCGGGATCCAGCACTCCCCACTGCAGGGCTACGAAACAGCCGAAAGCGCTCACGAGCAGCGTCAGCGTGACGGCCACCGGTTTGTACTGTCTTCTATAGCGCGCGACGAAGTACAATCCGACAATAAAGAGCGTGGTAAGGAGGTCGCCCAAGAGCCTGATGACGCGGAACGGGCTTCCGGAGAATAATGACCCTATGAAGGTGCCCAAGAACGCTATGATCGATAGCGCAAGCGTGCCTATTAACAGGTAGTTCAAAACGACCTCGCGCTCTGCTAAATCAGTATCCAGGGAAATCGGTTTGATGAAGTGATTATAAAATGTGCGCTTCATAGGCTGCTTGTTAAATGGATCGGACGGTCCGTGCGGCCGCCCGATCCGGCGCGTACTCTTACTGTTCGACGTTCAGCCATGGCACTGCCACGGCTTGCTGCATGAACGCGGCTTCCACGGCCGCGTCGTCGCGAGCAGTTTCATCGGTCAGAATTGTTCTTACGATATCTTGCATGCCCACCCCCTTTCCCCTGTTTATATGCGGGCTATGCTCTATCATTGATAGTATAACCCAATCCATAAGCGGTCTTGATAAGCTTTCGCTTATAGGGGCGGTCGACCTTGTCGCGTACCCGCTTGATATGCACGTTGATGGTGCTGTCCCAGGAAGAACTGTCGGATTCCCAGACGTTATCCATGATCATCGATCGAGTGACGATCTTGTCGTGGTTGCGCATCA
Source organism: Candidatus Saccharimonadota bacterium (assembly GCA_037200465.1). Classification (GTDB taxonomy): domain Bacteria; phylum Patescibacteriota; class Saccharimonadia; order Saccharimonadales; family UBA4665; genus JAJZCD01. The sequence goes on from JBBCFY010000007.1 coordinate 25,889, forward strand.
GGTATTCCAGGATGTCGAATTCCTTGCGGCGCAAGTTGAGCGGTTTGCCGGAGCGCCTCACATGCCTTCGGAGCGGATCAAGCGTGAGACTGCCGACTCTCAATATATACGGGTCTTCCTGTTCCTTATCGAAGTTGACCCCGTTTGAGCAGCGCGAAGAGGCGTGCCCGCAGTTCGGCAATCGTGAACGGCTTCGTCATGTAATCGTCGGTGCCGGCCTTGAACAGGGCGACTTTGGTGTTGGAATCTTTTGAGCCGGACAATACGAGGATGGGTATCTTGGCGTTCACCCGCCGCAGCTCGACGCATACGTCCAAGCCGGCCATGTCCGGCAGGCCAAGGTCTAAAATAATGGCGTCATAATGTCTTTTTTCTGCCAGCCGCAAGCCCTCTGTGCCCGTCGAGGCATTGAGGATGCTTGATTCGGCTGCCAGGAAATGGCGGAGACTTTCAACGAGTTCGGCATTATCTTCTATGCACAGTAGTTTCATATACGACAGGTTCTCCTAGTAGAGTACAACGCTATTTAATAATTAAATCATTAAATAATTATTAAAAAGTTATACACAGGTCATGCAAATCGCGTTCAGCGCTGCTGGTACTGCTGTATACCCGTGTAGCCATAGTGGCGACCGAACGCCTGGACGACGTCGTAGGCCCGCGCGTATGGCCCGGAAAGTTGTGACAGATAATCGGACATATGGCGCTCGGTTTTGGCGAAGTACGCGAGTTTCTTTTGGCCTTCGGGCGAGGATGGGTCTATTTCGCCGGTGGCGAACTGTATGATGTCGGCTATGTGGTTATTCAGCCGGTCGCCCGGCTTAATCATTTGGGCGTCTACGTTCGACAGTATGTTGCCGGTATATTTATCGCGGCGCTCAAGTTCGTCCTCGATCTCCACCGGCACGGTCAGGGCGTCGACGGCGGCGCAAATCGTCGATCCGAAACGGTGCTTGATTTCCATCAGCGTATTTTCGCGTTCCGCTATTTTGGCGTTAACGTCATGAACCCGTTCCATGCGCTTTTCGACGACGTCATGCAGCAGCGCTTCCGTAACGACGTTCGATATATGTTCCAGCGGGCTGAATTCCTCGCTCCATATCTGGCCGCTTTGGATCGCCAGCATAACTGCCGACAGCGTCGTAGGCAGTATGTGTCCTTCGAATACCGGTGTCACGCCGTCGTCTCTCGTCTCCCCGGCTTCCAGAGTTCTCACTTCTTCCAGGGCGTTCAGTATCTTCGGGTCGTCCATCAGTTCGCTGCCAAACGCGCCGATAGCCTTGCGGAACTGGACTTCGCTTAACCGGCGCGGCGGCAGGACTGTCAGCTCGTCTTCGCCGCCGAATATCTCGGGCGGCAGTTCCAGAACGGCCGCTTCAAGCTCCGGAGGCACCAGAACCGTCGCGCCATTGATCTTCACGGCCCGGAACAGTTCGTTGTAGACATCGGGGAATTCCGGAGACTCGGCGACTGACGTGGCTATCGACTGGACGGTCGTGCCGGCCGACAATTCCCGGTCGGCTTGCGCCCGCTTCTCCAGGTGTTCCAGGTGAGGTTTCTCGCTCAGGTATTCGTCTTCTTGCAGCCAGCTGCCGCTCGTTTTGTATATCATGTCGCTGAAGGGGCCGTAGATTTTCAGTCTATGCTGCTCTCGGGTAAGCACTTGGATCTCGAAAGGCACCGCTGCGTCCGGGTCGCTGTACGGATGGTAATAAAAGGTCATGTGTACCGCTTCATAGCCGCTCTTCTTTTTGTCATCGCCCTGCATGTTGGCAAAATCTAATTCACCGGGCTTAGGGTGGCCTCTGGTAACGCGGGAGTCGGCAGTTAAACGGTCCATGTAGTCTTGGGCGAAACGCGACATCTCTATGCCGGCCATATCGTCAGGCACCACAAAGGCGAAGCCGACGCCGTCAGGTGCTTGACGGACACCACGATACCCTTTGCCGGCTAATTTTTGGCGGAGCGAGCCCTCGCTCTTAACGCGGGCGTCGATATGCGTTTCGACGCCCGCGAATTTAGCGTCGAGCAGGCCGGTAACAGGCTCCTTTATCTCGTCGAAATAGCGCTCGGATAGCGTGTGCTGCCGCCTGGCGTCCCCGTTCGGGTCGTCATAAAACCACTGCAGGGCAACGTCCCGCAGATCAATGGCCAGCTGTGTATAGCCAAGGCCCATAAGCGCCGGCACGAAAAAGTTCAGCGCCTCGATACAGTCGCGGTAGGTGGAGGCCGGATTGCCTTTCGGAGGATGCTTTATGTTTACGATCGTTTCGAAAGCTTTAATCTCGAGGCCTTTAATGTTGTGGTCAAGAGTGCTTTTACTGATCTCTTCCAGTTTAAGATCCGACAACAGGCCTTCAGGCAACCTTAATACGCGCTCAAGCTGGATGCTATCAAGTTTTTTCAATCTCGGATCATTGTTGATGGCCGCGATGCGGATGACGGCACTCACTTCATCCATCTTTCCGTCCGTTACCATTTCGTCAACTTTATCGGTAGCTCCAGGCCGCCATTTTCTGGCTTCCGCCTCCCATTTGGATGCGTCAATGGCGAACCGGTAGGCTTTCACCAGGTTGCCCGGATCGTTGACTCGATTGAAGGTGTCAATCAGGGACTCCCACGGCGTTGTCGCGTATGTCTTTGGCGTGTTCCGGCGCCAGACCTACCCTTTCGGCGGTCCGCTCGGGGTGCAGAATGGCGTGTTCGACGAAGTCGTGCAGGATAATCGCCATTCTGTCGATACTGTCGCTGTCAGTGTCGCTATCGATACTTTCGTCGTCGGCATCGCTTTCAGGCCGGTCTTTGGCGCCCGTGTACTGATCGTAATATTCCAGTATCCGGTCATTATGACGGGCATACCTTTCGCTGCCATAAAGCCTGCTCATAAAGGCCTCGATGCGGCTGCTTAGAATATCGTGGTCGTCGGGCAGATACTGCCGGTCTCCCGGGTCTGTGACCGCCTTGGCATCCGGCGAGTCAAGGACGTCGTCAGGCACCTCTTCGTGAGGGAGAGGTCCGTCTTCCGTTTCCATGTCTTCTGGAAATTCGCCTATCTCTTGAGACGTCATTATACAATAATAACACAAAAGAGCTTATCTGTAAACAATTTATACCGTTGATTTGCCGTTGACGAGAGCGAATACTTCGTATGCCGTTTTAGCCCTCTTTTCAACGTTCGACGGTGCGGCATAGGATTCAAACTCCTCTGCCAGCGAAGGTAGTCCGATGACCCGCCTTAAGATGCGCGTGCTGGTCGACCTGAGCCTGTCCGCGCGCTTCGCGGCCTCGTTGAGCACGAACGTGTCGCTGGAGGCCAGATGTTCGAACAATCCGGGGTCTGTTTTTTTCAGACGGCGAAGAACGTCTGCCGCACCCCTTACGGCGGCGCCTATCATCTGCTGGGCGTCTATCTCGAGCTTGCCCTCTATGATCTCCTCAAGGAATGAGCTGTCAATGTCCGTGAAATCCTGGGTTACGCGGCACCGGTCGGTCGCCGAAAATGCTTCCTCGCTCCATATGCTCAAATCGCCCTTCGCTTAAACGTTCGACGAAACGGCGAGGCGAAGTAACGGTGTGCGTGGATCTGACGAACGGGAGGTACATGTTGCCGTTCAGGCGGTGCCCCTCCCTGATTATGGCATGGGAATCAAACCCTCTGCGCCGCGCGTACGCCGTCAAGGGAACGACCATCCCGGACTCGTAGAAATTACCCCTTGAGCGGACACTGTAATCAAACCAGGCGACCGCCCTTGATACGTTCGGGTGGTCGGGGCTGACCCCATGCCTGAGCTGCGTGGCGGCTACCGGCAGCGGCCGGTAGCGTTCATTGCCTGTGACCAGCCGGCCGTAGCAGTGCTGTATGTTCCTGATAACTTCCGGCTCCATCCGCACCAGGTCGATGTCGTGGTTGAGACCGATGGTATCGCCGCCAAACTCCAGGCTGTCGGTATCCAGCAGACTGGCCGCCGCCACGCCGTGCCACAAGTCGCGGCGAACTTTACCGATTACGGGGTTCTCGTAGGTTCTAAAAGTGGTCCGTACGTCAAGATCGGGATGAGCCTTTTTTTGCCGTTTCTACGGCGTCGACGGAGCGGCCGACAGCCGGGCTTTCCGCTTCGACATCAGGCGTGTTGAGCCCTAGCACTACCGTAAACGGAACGCCGGAACGTTGCCGGCCATATTCGGCCAGCGCCGTAGGTATTTGTGCGGCCTCCTGGTGTGCGGCTACGGGTATGATTACGACAGTTTTAGCCAAGGGGTTGCCGCCGTCGCTGATATCCGCGGCTATTTCATCGGCGGTCCGACGCTCCCACTCCGGAAGCCGTTGCAGATATGTGGCTACGTGTTGCTGGCGAAAGGTTAAACCGGCCTCTTGAGAGAGTCTTTCAATAGGGACGGGCATATATCAATAATACAATAAAACTGATATTTTTACAAACTCCGGACGGAGGCGGGAGACCCGGGACTTAGTAGCTGTAGTTCGGGCTGGACGACGCGCCGTCGCCGGATTGCGAAGACGAGTCCGTTGAAGGCGTCGAGCCGGAGGACTGGGGTGAGCTTGAGCTGGCCGCCGCCGGCTTGGCGACGCTGAAGTTCTGTACGCCGTTGCCGGTCACCTGTCCCGAACCGTCGCTTACGAAATAGTAGAGCGGCAGACCGTTGTACGTGTACTGGGCCTGGCCGTTATCCGAGCGGGTAATGGTGCTCACGCCGGCCGGCAGATTGGAGGTCGAGCCTTTGTCGACGTAGGCCGGCCAGGCGGTCAGACACGAGCCGGTGCAGTTGCTGGCGCCGTTGGTATCAGCGTTGTAGGTGTACAATGCCTTGCCGCTCGGATCCGCGAGGTACTGGCCGACCGTGGAGTCGGTCTTGGTGATCAAGACGGCGTTGTTAACTGCCGGCGCGTTATTTTGGGCTGAAGTCTTGGCCGCGCTAGGCGTTGCGGGCTTCGATGATTTATGAAAGATCGCGAAAGCCCCTCCGATAATGACGATGACCGCGACGATGACGATTACGATTGGCTTTTTCATCTATCCCCCCCTTGTCCTACATTATATACATAAATACGCAAATCCGTCCTTGCACCGCAGATAGCCATTGTAACCATAACGCTACATTAATTGTAGCGCGGGCCGCGCCCAGGCTATATACTTAGTGCATATATGCTGCTTTTGATTATCAGCCTGCTGGCCGGCGTACTGACGATTCTGGCGCCGTGCGTTCTGCCCGTACTGCCGGTTATAATCGGCGGCTCCATCGGCGCTACGGCCAAGGAACGGGCCAGGCCCTACATTATCGCCGCTTCGCTGGCCGTCTCGCTGATCCTCTTCACCTTGCTCCTGAAGGTCAGCACGCTGCTGGTCGGACTGTCGCCGGCCGTACTGACTGACATCTCCGGGGCGTTGGTTATCGCTTTGGGCCTGGTTTCAATGGCGCCGGAACTATGGGACAAGCTGATAATCACCCTGAATTGGCAGGCGGCTTCACAGCGTTTTCTGGGCAAAGGCGAACGGAACAAGGATAAATACATCGGCCCGATACTCGTCGGCGTGGCACTGGGGCCGGTATTTGCCAGTTGCAGCCCGACTTATGCCTTTATCTTGGCTTCGGTATTGCCGCACAGTTTTTTGAGCGGCCTGATATATCTGGTGGCTTACAGCCTTGGCCTGGTACTGACGCTGCTCGGCGTGTCGCTCCTCGGCCGAAAGTACATCAGCCGTTTCCCGTGGGCGCTCGATACGCACAGTTTGTTCCGCCGGATTATCGGACTGGTATTCGTGCTGGTCGGGCTGGTCATCATCACCGGCCATGAAACCAGTGTCGAAACGTGGGTCGCGAATCATCTGCCATTCGATGAAACCAGAGTGGAACGGGTGCTGCTAGCCAAGCAGCATGGTTCTTCGCCCTTGCGCACGCTGCTGTCCAATACCAGCCCGCTCAACGTCCAGCCCAGCCCGGCGCCGGAATTCCAGGGCCTGACCAGCTGGATCAACAGTCCGCCGCTCACCATGTCGCAGCTGAGGGGCAAGGTCGTGCTGGTCGACTTCTGGACATATTCCTGCATTAACTGTATCCGAAGTATCCCGTACGTCGAGAAATGGTACCAGGCGTATGAAAAGAACGGCTTGGTCGTAGTGGGCGTCAACACGCCGGAATTCGCTTTTGAGCATAACCCGGGCAATGTCCGGACCGCCGTGGCGAAGGACGGCATTACTTACCCTGTCGCGCTGGACAATAATGATGATACCTGGAACGCTTATAGCAACGACTCGTGGCCAGCCGATTATCTGGTCGATAAATCCGGCAATATCCGCTATGTCAGCAAGGGCGAAGGCGATTATGGCAAGACGGAGCGGGCTATCCAGGCTTTGCTGGGCATAGACAAGCCGCTCCAGACGCCGACGTCTGACGTGCCGATTTCTCAAAATCAAACGCCGGAGACATATTTCGGCACTGACCGAGCCCAGAATTATGCCGGTTTGCCGGATTTGGATGACGGAACGGCGCATTTCACGCCGGCCGGCTCGCTGGATACGGGTGCCTGGACGCTAGGCGGTACATGGCAGATCGGTGCCAGCAGCATAACCAGCCGGGATCCGAACGCTACGCTGACGTTCAAGGTGACGGCGAAAAACGTCTACATGGTCGCCGGCAGCGCCAACGGCCAAACGCGGCCGGTGGCGGTCAGCCTGCCGGCCGCCGATGCCGGCCACTTCGGTGCTGACGATCCGGACGGCACGGCGGTGGTCGCCGGCTCGAAGCTGTACCATATCGTTTCCCTGCCGAAATTCGGTACTACGACGGTGACGCTTACGGTACCTAAAGGCGTGTCGCTGTACACGTTTACGTTCGGCAGTTGACCGTGCCCGCCATGACCGCGCAACGAAGTACATTCTCTGGCCACCATCCTCTTGCGGGCCCGCTTTTATGGATTCTGAGCGCGCAATATTTCATCGTGCAGTTCGTGGCAGCGAGGGTCTCGACAGCCGCCTACAGTCTTACCCGTAATACTATCAGCGATCTTGGAAATACGGTGTGCGGCCAGTATGGCGGCCGGTTTGTGTGCTCGCCGGCGCACGGCTGGATGAACGCTTCGTTCATGCTGCTCGGCGTTTCAATGGCCGCCGGTTCGGTGCTTATGTACCAGGCGCTCCGCAAGAACGCGGGCTCCGCTATCGGCTTCGGCTGCCTGTTCCTGTCCGGCTCAGGCGCGTTGCTGATAGGCTTGTTTCCGGAAAATACGGTAGCCGGCTTGCATGTGACCGGCGCCACGCTGTCGTTTCTTATAGGTAATATCGGTCTGGTCGCGCTCGGCTGCGCGTTGTCCCTGTCCCGCGCTTTACGGTATTACACGATCGTTTCCGGAATATTCGCGCTGGCCGCCCTCGCATTATTCATGACCGGGCATTATCTGGGCATAGGTATCGGCGGCATGGAGCGGCTCGTCGCGTATCCCCAGACGGTTTGGCTGATCGTGTTCGGCATCTATCGGTTACGGGCTAAGACGTAAGCGATTTAATTCTTTGGCCGCGGAGCGTATAGTTGGACTTGAGGAGCAGATTATGGCAAAGCGCCAAACGGCCAGCCAGCTTACAGATTTGCAAGCCGAGAACATGAGGCTTAAACGAGAGAATACCAGACTGAAGGTCATGGCTCGAAAAAAACCGCTCGACAGTGACCGGGCCGGGCCGTTTTCTAAATGGCTTGCGGTCCAGCGGTGTCGTTATCTTTCTGGCTTTGGCGGTGGCCTTGATTACCGTCGGCAACCTGCTTTTCTGGACCGGGAATACCATCGTCAACACCGATCGATATATGAATACCGTCGGGACCGCTCGTTAAGAATTCCCAGATCCAGGGCGCCCTGGCGCAATACACGACCAACCAGCTGTTCCAGCGCGTCGATGTCGAGAGCGTTACCGAACAGGCCCTGCCGCCCCGGGCTGCCTTCCTGGCTCCCCAGCTTACGAGCCAGCTGAAGACCGGTACCGACACCGCGCTGAAGAAAATCCTGGCTAAACCGCAAGTACAGGATACGTGGCTCAAGGTACAGCGCAGGCAGCATGAGTGCCTGATCAGTTTCGCGGCCGACTATAAGGGCGATGGCACGATCAGTCTGAACGATCTGTACCAGCAGATGAGCGGCAATCTGAAAAATACCAAACTATCCTTCCTGGCCGACAAGCAATTGCCTGCCAGTGTCGGCTCCGTAACCGTCGTGACGGCCGGCTGGCTGCCGGTCTTCCATAAAGTCGTCACGCACATAGATACCTGGCGGATCATCGCCGTTATCACCATGCTGGCCAGCTTGGGGCTGGCGATATTGCTGAGCCGCCGCCGGCGGCGCGTGCTCTACGGTTTCGGCTGGGCTACGGCCGCCATGATGTTCGCCACGCTCGTCAGTCTGCGTGTTGTCCGGCAGATATCCGGCGATCACGTCAATTCCCAGTATGCCGAGGCTGTTCGCACGGCGGCCAAGATCGTACTGCACTCCCTGGTGATCCAGACGACTATTATCATGGGACTGGCATTGCTGCTGGTCGTCATAGTGGCCGCCGTGAATGGCAAGTTTCGCTGGGCCGTCAACGGTATCAGACAGGGCTGGTCGGCTGTCGTTACCGGCACTGGCCCGTCATCTCATAACCGGCGGGCAATATCGACCCGGCATTGGCTGCCGGCGCACAAGCGGCAGATCGAATATTGCTTATTGGCCGTCACTTTGCTCGCCATGCTGCTCATTCAGCCGAGTATCCGCGCTCTGGCCTGGCTGGTTCTGATATTGGCGGTTATCGTCTTTATCATTGAACGTATCGCCGCCCCGCGAAACGATATATAACCCGTTATAGCCGGTCTTTTATCGGTGCTCGCGGTGTTATTTTGTCCCAACTTATTGACAAAAAGTTTAGTTAGTCGTACAACTAAGATGCAATATAACGAGGAGGGTGTTATGCCTACCAACAATAATGGCGAAAATAGCATGGTGGGGTGGGTATATTTCGCGGGAATAATAATGATACTCCGTGGAGTGTCGCAAGCGTTTTTAGGAATAACGGCGCTTGTTAACAAGCAGTACCTGCTGGTTCATAACACGACTACGAACCAGCTCGTGCTATCTACCAACAACATCAGTGCCTGGGGCTGGGTTGACCTGGCCGTCGGGGTGCTCGTGCTGGCCGCCGGCTTTTCGCTGCTGCACGGCAGCCGCTGGGCCCGCATCTTCGCCCTGGTTTTCGTAGGATTTTCATTCCTGGAAAACATGGCGTTCCTGGGTGTCTTCCCGGTTTGGTCGATCGTCGCCATGCTGATAGACGTGACGATCATCTACGCGCTGGTCGTACAAGGCGCAAGGGAATAGCGATACTCGCGTGTGCGAAAACGACCCGCACCGCCGGGTCGTTTTTCATTGGATGAAGTGCCGGCTAGAAATCCTCAATGACAAGCTTTTTTCATCTTCATCATATGGGCGTAGGCCTGCGGACGCTTCATCAGTTCATCCATATTCTCCGGAACTACCTGCCAGCTCAAACCGAAACGGTCTTTGCACCAGCCGCATTGCTCTGATTCCGGTACGCCGGGAAAGCTTTTCCAGTAGTAATCGATCTCTTCCTGGTCCTTGCAGGAGACGGCGAAGGATATCGCTTCGTTGAATTTGAACTCCGGCCCGGCGTTGATGGCCATGAAACGCTGTCCGCCCAGCTCAAAGCCGATGGCCAGCTCCTTGCCCGCCATATCCTTTTGGAAGTCGGCCAGGCCGTCCTCGGCGCTTTCCGGATAATACGCCGTGCTGGTAATCCTGCTGTCCGGGAATACCGCCAGATAATACTCGACGGCTTCTTTGGCGTTGCCGTCGAACCATAGATTGGGTGTGATCTTCTGTCCCATGATGCTAGCTCCTCTTAGCCTGAAGTATGCTGGCCCGGTTGCCTTCGGTATCCCTGAAAGAGACGTAAAGCCCTACGCCCGGGATGTCAACCGGCTCTCCGAGCAGTTTGCCGCCGGCTTTCGTGATATCGTCCATCGCCTTCCGGACATCTTTCACGCTTACGACCACGGAAGGCTCCTTGGACTCCGGCGCCGAGCTGAGAGGATAAAATCCCCCGTTGATAGTACCGGGAGTCTTGACCATACGATCGGCGTCGGTCTCGGCCGTGGCCGCAGTCACGTAATCGCCCATCTCTTTTCCCGCGTTTACCATGTCCCAGCCGAAAGCGTCCTCGTAGAACTTAACGACCCGTTCCGCGTCTTCGTATGGCATCTCAAAATGCACCACCGGGTTATCGCTCATAATCATGCCCTCCGTTTAGTAGCTGCATTATACATCTATCGTATGGGAGGGCAATCGATAAACGTACAGATATATTACGTTAGGTTCTGGCCAAGAGAGGTAACCTGTTCGGTATCGGCAAGGATGCTCTGTATGGCTTTATAGACGGATTGGGACGTAACCCTGATAAGCGAAAGGTTGGCTTTATTGAACGGTTCGGGACGTGTCTATGAATCCGAGCAATCGTTCGGCCAGCTGCAGTTCGCTTCGGAGCGTCAGCACCTTTTCGCGCAGGTCGAACGGCAAAGCGTATTCATATAAGACCAAAACCTGCTCAAGCTCGGCTTGCGACGATTGCAGACGGTCGAGATATCTTTGGAAAGCATCCGTATTGATGACAGTCTTCCTGTTCAAAAAATCCAATTGGGATAAGTAGTCGCTGACCTCGTCGGTAGCCCTCGCCAAATACGCGCGGGCCTGCTCGTCGGTGCTCACATTGTCGCGCGCCGTGCCGCGCCGCTGAAGTCCGTATAATCGCGCCAGGCGCCAGTTAGTGCGAAAACAGGTGGCGCGGATCTCGTCCTCTGCCAGGATAGCCGCGTTCTGCGTCTTATTGGTGCGCTCTTTGAGGTTGAGGTAATCGATGATGAGCGCCGTGAAGACAATGGTGATCGCCGAGGCCGCCAGGTCGATGAACAATTCGCCCCACAATGATTCGAAGCCGATCAGGTGCGATACTATGAGACTGGCGATAAAAAAAGCGATGCCGACGATGAATATCGACGCCCGCTGGTTCGTGACGAAATCTTTAAAACGCATTACTCCAATATACCAAACTTAGCTGTGAGCTTCGTGAAGTCCGGCGTCCGGACCGCCGGTTCAGCCCGTATGACCGGCGCCTTGAATGAGGTATTCGAGGCCCCGCAGGAAATCTTTGTCCCGGGCGTCCGGGCCGCGGTCGATATCGTCCAGCGCTTCGGCCATGATCGGGTATGGTTCCAAAAAAGCTTTCAGGTCAAATCCCGCCAGCTGCTCGGCTGTCGGCGCGGCTTGCTCTTCGATGACGTAGCCGAAAGTATAGGCGGTAGCGGTCGTCATGATCTGCCGCGCGGCTTTTACGTCGATACCCGCCGTGCTGAGCGAAAGCAAGCCGGTCTCAAGCGATTGGGCGAGCGTGACCGCCGGGTATAGATGCGCCCCGGCAACCACCCGCGCCCCGTCTGGGTACGCGAGCATCGCCCGGCGCAACCGTGTCATATGATCGGTCAGCCAATCCTGCCAGGACTGGTCATCCTGCCTTGGTTTGAGCTCATGGAACTCGCGGGCCAGGATCGCCTCGGCCATATAATCGACCAGCTCTTCCTTGCTCTTGAAGTGCCAGTACAGCGCCGGCGCCCTCAGGTCCAGCCGGTCGGCCAGTTTGCGGAGCGTAATATTGCCGAGGCCGTCTTCCTTGAGAAGTTCAAGCGCCGCGTCGATGATTCTCTGCTGGCTGTCGCTCGGCTCGCCGTATTTCTTGGCCAGGCGTTCGCGCATCCGTTCGAAGCGCTCGTCGACGCGCCTTTGCTGGACGGCTAAACGCTGTCTGGTACGCAGCTGCATCGCCTCGATCCGCGCGAGCTCCTGGGCCCGCTTATCAGTATGTTTCATAACTGTCCACAGTCTAGCACTTGACGCCATAATTGAACAGTGTTAAATTGAAAACATTATTCATTAACGATGTTAAGGAACCT
>JBBCFY010000008.1:0-84906 GCA_037200465.1 Candidatus Saccharimonadota bacterium
ATGACGAGTACAAGGGTGCTGGCGTATCACCGCTGGGACAAGGGTGGCCCGGGAGACGATGTGATAGTGGTGCTGAACTTCAGCAACCGCGACATCACAGACTACGCTGTCGGCTTTCCGCGCGACGGTGTCTGGCAGGTTCGGTTCAACAGTGCCTGGAAGGGCTACAGCCCCGACTTCAAGGAAAACCATCTCTCGCAAGTCGTAGCCGAACACGGGCAATGGCACGCTAAGCTTGGCGCCCTATTCGGCGCTCATCTTGTCTCAAGATTAGCCGCAGGTCCGTGGCCGGGCCAATTACTTCTGGAAAGCACAGCCGTTTGTTTTACCATGATATACATGGACCAGCCGAAAAAGATCGTCATTATCGAAGATAACGCGGGACTCGCCGACATCTACAAGACGCGGCTCGAGATGATCGGCTACACTTGCTTCATCGGCTACAACGGCATCACCGGCTTGTACTTCACGCAGAAGGAGATACCTGATCTGGTGCTGCTCGACCTGATGATCCCGGACATCCCCGGCGGCAAAGTACTTGAGACCATGCGCGAGACCGACTGGGGCAAGGGCATCAAGGTGCTGATCATATCGAATTTGAATGAAACGGAAGCACCCGGCAACCTGCGCCAGCTCGGTATCGAAGGCTATGTGGTGAAAGCCAATATGACCGACGACAAGATAGACCAGCTCGTCAACGGCATCTTCAATCCTGCCCAACCGGTCTGAAGCTTTCAGTCTACGAAACAAAATTGCCACCATTGTCGTAATGTGTGGAAAATCAGACAGACACCAGGAATCGCGGTGCTAGGCTAGGACGTAGCTATGGCAGATAAAAAAGTTCCGGTATGGGGTAAGGGAAGCCATGAAGTGCGCTGGCGGCGCTACAGGGACCCAAAGTGGCTGCCCCGCGGTGCGCTACGGGTACTACGCCGTAGCTGCCGTCTATCTGGTGTGGCGGACAGGTGTCATTAACTGGCATAGTCCGTACGGCATCCTGATCTATCTGGCTGAACTCTACGGTATTATCACTACCGGCTTGTTCCTGTTTGTCTCGCAGAAGGTGTTCGTGCCCATCAAGAGCGTGCCCGCTGCGGCCGTACGTGGCGGACGTGCTGATCCCGACGTATAACGAAGCGCTGGATATATTGGAGCCGGTCGTCATCGGTGCTACCAAGATCCGGGGCGTCAACAAAGTATTGGTGCTGGACGATGGCAACCGGCCGGAAGTGCGGGGCTATGGCCCGAACGGCTGGGCGTGGAATACCATGCCCGGACCGACAACCGCCATGCCAAAGCGGGCAACCTGAACAACGGCCTGCGCTATAGCCGGGCTGAAGATCCTGATCACGCCTCGACGCCGATCACATACCGATACCGAGCTTCCTGGAAAAGACGCTGGGCTTTTTCGATGATCCATTCATCGCGTCGTGCAGTCGCCGCAGACGTTTTATAACACGCATGTCTTCCTGTTCCGCCGGCGCCCTCACCGTGAGGCCTGGAGCGAGCAGATGATGTTCTATAACTGCCTGCAGCCGGCCAAGAACAATTGGAACGCGGCCTTTTTCGTCGGTACCAGCGCTGTGCTGCGCCGGGCAGCCATCGATGATGTCGGCGGTTTTGCGACCGGCACGGCCACCGAGGATATCCATACGTCGTTGCGTCTGCACGCCAGAGGTTGGCAGTCCGTCTTCCTGCCCGAGCCATTGGCGTACGGCCTGGAGGCGGAGAACTTCAAGGAGTTCTATAAGCAGCGCCGGCGCTGGGCGGCCGGCAGCCTGGGGCTGCTGTTCCGCTCGCCCGATTCGCCGCTGCGCGCCGCGGTCTGACGCCGGCTCAGCGGCTGAATTACTTGAGGCGCCTGCCTGGCGCACCTGCAGGGGCTGCAGAAACTCTGCTTCTTAGTAGCACCCATCTTTATCATCTTCACGAACGTACCGCCGGTAACCGGTAATTTGAGCTACTATGCGCTGTTCTTTGCCGCCTATTTCGCGGTGGCAATGACCGCCACCTGGGCCTATAGCCGCGGCACCTACCATTTCATCTATACCGAAATGTTCGCGCTGGCCAATATGCTGGCGCACCTCGGCGGTATCCTGGGCATCTTGAAGGTCCAGAAAAAGTTCGCGGTCAGCAATAAATCATCGACCAAGCGGGCCGGGACGTATCACATCCGGATCATGTGGGGGTTGAGCCTGCTGGCGCTGGCGGCTGTTTTGAAAGCGATTCTGTCATTCGCGGTGGATCAGTCGCCATACGGCACTGGTGCTGAGCAGCGGGGCTGTTCTTGTCTCTGAACGGCTGGCTGCTGGTGTCGTTCCTGCTCAAACTGCGGGCTTACGAAAAGGACGAATCGGTCGCTGCCTATCTGACGCTGACGCCGCAGGCGAAATACGAGCACATCACCGCTGCTTAGCGAGCTTTTACAGCCTATATTTACTGTTGGAGCTGATGCCGCTTGTGGTATTATTAGCTATAAGCGGCTTAGGCTGTGCGAGGAGAAACAGAGATAATGAGATTTTTGCTACCAAAAACGGGCATGAGTTCAGCGCTCTACAGGGCCCATCATGTGTATAGGCTGGGATACAAGCGCCTCGGCCGCCGGCAGTACCTTGTGCTGCAGGGGTTTTTGGCGCTGGTGCTGATCGGCGGGGGCTTGGCACCCATCGTCGCGAACACGCTCCGCGCTGATCCGGCGCATGCTGATGCCGGCTATGCCATCACGGGCGATAGTTCGGATACGGCGCGGTGAACCACCAGATCAGTGTCGCCGGTGTCTCGATCACCGGAGGGTAGCGGTAGTGACGTTGTACCAGTTAAGCTGACAGCCGATAGTGGTACGCTCTGGTTGGGGCGACACGACGGGAATAACATTCGATGGCGATACCACTGGCTCCACACTGTTATTCTCCGGTACGCGCGATGATGTGAACAATGCTTTGGCGACCTTGCATTATGTTTCAACATCGGTGGGGAAGCGATACGGTCGAGGTATCCCTCGCTACCACGCAGCAAGCTTTTGATGCTGACAACGGCCACGTATACCAATATGTCGCCGGTAATTATACGTGGTGGGACGCCGAGGCTGATGCCGCAGACTCCACATATGACGGCCTGCAGGGTTACCTTGCGACCATCACGTCACCGGACGAGAACAGTTTCATAAAAACGAAATTATCGGGGAACGCGTGGCTCGGTGCTAGCGATGACGGCACTTTCTTGGGCGAAGGCAACTGGGAGTGGACTGACGGCCCCGAGGCCGGCGATAACTTCTGCACGGGCGACCACAACTGTGCGCCGAACGATGACAGCTACGTGAATTGGGCCGGCGGTGAACCTAATAACAACGGTCCGGGTCCCGAGAACTGTATGGAGACCTATATCTCGGACGGTACCTGGAACGACCTGTCGTGCGATGATACCAACGGGGTATGTGGTGGAATATGGTGCTCCCGGCCAGACGGTAAGCGGTATTCCGAGCAAGGACATCTCGGTCACAACCACGGCTGCGACCTTCGCCGGCGGTAATGGTAGTTCGGGTAGCCCGTACCAGGTAACTGATTGTGAACGGCTTCAGGACCTGAACCAGGATCTGTCGGCGCACTATGTGCTCACGCACGACATTGACTGTACCGACACGCCGAACTGGAACGGCGGCCAGGGTTTTCCTGCCGATAGGCTACGAAGGCACTCCGTTCACGGGTACCTTTAACGGCGGCGGCTATAACATCGACGGCCTGACGGAGATCAGAGCGGATGACGATGTGGATACCGACTTCTACTCCAACCCCGCCACGAACCAGGAGTACATCGGCCTATTCGGTGAGACCGACGGCGCTGCTATCACTGATACCCACCTGACCAGTGCCATGATCAAGGGTTATATGTATGTGGGCGGTATCACCGGATACATGAACGGCGGCACGCTTTCGAACAGTTCAGTGAACACTAATATCTCACAGCCGGACGGTGATTGCGACACCACCCGCACTGTGTCTGGGCGCGATACGGTTGGGACGGCGGTGGCTTAGTCGGCTATATGGACGGCGGGACGATCAGCGACTCGGAGACCGGCGGCCCGGTGAAGGGCAGCGGCCACGTCATCGGCGGGCTGGTCGGCTACATGGAAGAGGGGGCCGAGCTGACTGATTCGACCAGCAGTTCTCCGGCCGACGGCGGTGAGAACATCGGCGGTGCGGTGGGCGAGGCGTACGACTCGACGTTGCACGATGTATATACGAGTGGTAACGTCTTGGCGACTCTAGTGAACGAAGACGTGAAATTCGGCGAGAATGCCGGCGGGTCTCGTGGGCTCCGGAGAGAAAATATCACCGTTTCCCACTCACGGGCCAGCGGCACCGTTCATGCTGACAGCTACAGTGCCGGTGGCCTGGTCGGCTCATCAGACCCTGGCGACTATTTCTGACAGCTACGCGACCGGTGACGTATATAGCGGAGACTCCGGTGGCGGCCTGGTCGGTTCGGATAGTAGCGATACCATCAGCCGGACCTACGCTAGCGGAAACGTGGACGGTGATGCCGACCTCGGTGGCCTCATCGGAAACGCAAACTCGGATCTCATCAGTGACTCGTTCGCTGTCGGGGACCGTTAACGGCGATGCGAGTGATACCGGCGGTATCGCCGGCAACGACGATGGCGGAAATACGCTGAGTGAGGTGTACTTCGATGCGAATGCTACCGGCCCAATCCGATTGCGCCGGCAGCGGCGCCCGGCTGGATGGCTTGTACGGGCATTACCCGGAGCAACTACTTCGTGAAGAATCTGCACGCGCCGTTCACTCAAGCCGGCAGTCAGGTCTGGCTTGGCGCCGTCTGGAACTTCGATGGTACGCACTTACCGGTTTTCGGCACGACGACCGATAACGATGACGATGGCATATCATCGGCAGTGGAAGATGCCGCACCGAACGGTGGTGATGCCAACGACGATGATACGGCAGATAGTCAGCAGGCCAATGTCTCGGCGCTGGTCGATCCTTTTGACGAACCACTACTCGCCGCGGTAGCAGTAAACAACGCCTGCGATCTTTCCGACGTTGGTATTCAGAGTGAGTCGTCACTTGGCAATGACAGCAGTTTCACCTATCCCATGGGACAGCTCAACATTCACGGCCGATTGGCGGCACGAACGGCTTCACCACCACGGGTGACGCAATATTATTACAATCCGCCCAGCGGTAACTTCGTCTTGCGCAAGTATGTAAACGGCAGCTCCAGACCGTCGCAGGAGCTACTATCACTCGGCAGACCATTGCCGGCCAGCCGGTGCTGGTGGTGAGCTATCCGGTGACCGACGGCGGCCCGCTTGATGCCGACGGCGTACAGAACGGCGTCTATCGTGGATCCGGCCGGTCCGGCACTAGCTAGCGACGCAACGCTCACGGACACCGGCGAAAATCTGGCGCTCGTCGCCGGCATAGCCGCCTTTATCTGGCTGCTGCTCTCGTGGTCAGATATCGAACGACGAAAACCTGACGGCTCCGATAGTACTACACGGTAACACGATCAAAAGATATCTATACCAGCTGGATCTCGTCGGTGTTTTCGTGGTCTGGGGGATCGTGCTCCCGGCCGTGCACGGCTTCATCGGCGGCAGTAGGCACCATGACGCGGTTTGCGGATAACCATGATGGGAAGAAACGCTGTTCTTGCAGGTTTCGTCGTGCTGATGTTCGCTGTCTTTTATCTGCTATTTCTAAGACGTACATAAGATTCACGGATATACATCAAAATGGCTACGTATCATAGACGATGTTAGAACCATTCCGGCAGTCAGCAATGCCGGATGTCCGACCGATCGGTCGTCCGGTTAGTCGCGCCCGACGTAGTAGGGGCGTTTCCAGAACTTAGTCACGACGGCAATCAATAAGATAGCACCGGCTACTGCACCTATCGGCTTCAACGCCAGGCCGGTATTCAGTGAGCGGCGGGGTGTTCGCGCTTGGCGTGGGTGTAGTTCCGCCACCCGGTGTTGGCGTAGGCGTAGGCGTGCTCGCGCCGAACAGATCGGAACCGTACTCAGCGTATCGGTGGTGGTGCTGACGGTTCCACCGAACCCTAAGGCCCGCCCTGTCCAGCCGACAGTGCTACCGATGGTAATGCCCGAAGGGTCGATATCCGTACCCAAGAAGGTCGAATTAGCTCCCAGTGTCGTTGCTGCTCCCGGTGTCCACCAAAGACTGCAGGCAGATGCGCCGCCAGCGAGCGCTAGTATTGAGTTGGCCGCTGAAGTAAGCGCTCCGGTCGAACGAAAAATGTAGGTGCCGCTGCCGGTAAGCGTCGTCGTACCTGTCCCGACTGACATAGCGCCGAGGATACAATAGACGCCAGGGGCATATACACCGGCGGTTCCATGCGTCGTATCGGTCGTGAGGTTGATAGCCCCCGGCCGCGAAAGTGAATGTGCAGGGCTGGCTATCAGGGCGCTCAGGGCGGTGCCTTGGTCTATGCCTGCCTGATTGTAGGTCCCGTAGCGGCATAGGTATTGCCGTTGATGGTAGGCGCGACGACCGGACCGGTAGTGTAGCCGACGTCACCATTGATTATCGTGCCGGATGCCGTATTGGTGTAGGTACTCGAGAGAATGCTGTACGAGCCGGCTGTGCCCAGTGAGGGTCGGTAGCCGCGTAAGCAGGAACTGATACTAGAAGTAGTAGCCCTAGGAATGCAAGGTACTTCGATAGTCTAATTAATTTCATAATTATTTTTTCAACTTTTCAAATTGCTTATGTTAGTAACATAACATACATACTGAGCTATGCCTAAACTTTATTACGTCCGGCTCCAAAGAGGTTCCCATATCGCTATCCCAGACGTAGCTTTGTCGATAGGAGCCCGCTTAAGAGCTAAGGCACACAACTGGCAGTACTGGCAGTGTTCGGACCGCCATCAGGCCGGCTGCGCCTTGAGTTCATAAAAGTCTTCGGAAAGTGGCCAGCGTCTGCAGGGCATCCCATAGTTTAATGCTCTCGGTAACGCTCGGCAGTTTCTGCAGCACCGGACCGAAGGTAACCGGCTTTCCTATCCCCGCTCGTGAAGACGATGGTCGGTACGCCGATGTCATTACCGACAATCTTGATAGCTTCATCCATCGAGGCCTGGATCGCATTGTTCATACTGCTTGTCGTCGGCCGCCTTAGCCAGCTCAGCCGGCAATTTCAGTTCCGTAAGTACCGATTGGGATAAGCTCATCATCGAAGTCGTCGCCGAAGATGTGATACTTCGTGCCGAAGGCCGTATATAGTGCGCCGATGTCGCCGCCGGCTGCCACGATCACTCGCAGTACCCGGTGGGCGGCGTTGGATGAAACGGTGGCGCGCATCGGTTTCCGTGCTGTCTAAGTGATCGTTCTTGATCGCCAGGCTGAACGGGCGCCAGGTGATGTCAATCTCGCGTTCCGACTGGGCCTGGATCAGCCAGCGGCTGGTGATCCAGCAGAACGGGCACGACGGGTCAAAATAAAAGTCTACCTTCATATACAAAGTATAGCATCATGAAGCTATGTGACGCGTGAGTAAGGGGAGCTAGAACTTAACGGCTACTTAAATTATTAATAAAACCAGAGACTGCTTCCAGACTGATGCTCAAACGGTCATTAAAGTTACGATTGTCAATGGCACACCCTACTTCATTCTTATATCTATCCAAAAATAACTGATGATGCCGAAACCATTTGTCTATTTCTTGGTCGTAATTTTATTATAGGGTACATGGTATAGAGTTTCTGTTTACTCACATCAAAACTTAAAATAAACAGTCATACCCCGCATCCTAAGTAGTCCTTTATGGTATTCCAGCGTCTGTCTATGCTGGCATCATAAATAAAGCTTGTTTTGTTTTGAAGCAACCATTGCAGTCTTTCATCACGTCGTTTATTAAACTCTTTTTCATCTAGTTTAGCGTTGAGCGTATCTTCCAGAACTTCGACTCGGATCGAATCGTGGTTAAAAATGGGAAGTCCGAGTCGTTGGGATAGAAAATAAGCAGTTGGAGTCTTCAGAAGAACCAGGTGGTCCAGCGAATAATATACAAAAGGGAGCTTTCATTCGGACTCATTATTAGTGTACAGAGTAAGACTTGCAAGCATAACTATTTTGGCTGGCCGTAGTTTGACGAGATTAGAACTCAAATGTTAGTTTGTGACATTGCCTAGCTATTATCAATTGGAGTTTTGTTTAGCGTATCGCTTGGTTCTGAAGTAGAGTTGTTCTTTTCGACGACACTATATTCATCTTCTGTTTTAATTACTTTTTCTATTCCTTTGACTTGATGATTAGAGCTTGATAATAAACGCATCCCGATTTTCATGTATCGTCTGATAGACGCTCAGATTTATTGGTATACGGGCACTACAGTTTTCGTCTGAACATTCACATTTGAGGTACAGCAATAAGTCGACAGATCGTGTGAGTTCGGGGTGGCCTTCTTCAATAAGCGCCGCATCAAGTTCGTCTAATCGTCACCGACTTTCTCATTACTGCTCGCCGGAAGATCATCTCATTCTCAATTTGACGGCGTTCTGAGATTGGCATATTCATGTAGTAACACTAGCAATAAGAGCCAGTAGAGGTCTGTAAGATTTCAGGTAGGTCTTTGACACAAAAAAGAGGCACGCATTGTGCCTCTTTTTGGGAACTCACGAAGACTTGCACCCACAGATGTAGCCTACGAACTAAATAACTTGAACTCTAACTATCGAACTTGTTTGGCTACACATACTTAACGTGCTGCTTCACTTGGTCTTCCCGATAAATAATTTAGCAAACACGAATAGAGTCGTCAAGACTTTTAATTGATATTCTGAGTTCTAACGTTTCTTATGGATAAATAAAGATAACAGGGTGTGAAAAAAACTGGCGGGGATGAGTCTCCCGGTTCGAACCCACGCTTAAGTAGTGCAATATTGTGATGTTATGCTACTTCAGCAAGCATCTTTTCAATATCAGGTCGTCCATGTAACACTTCTTCGAGGTCCATGCCCGCTTTGGCGAGTAATGCTATGAGTTGTGGAGTTGTGCGATAAGGATCGCTATCACCTTGATTGGCATACATTCTAGTGAGTTCCACGCGTAACTGTGAACTATGGCTCACTTGCTCTGCATTAGTAGTGATGTTAAGGATGCCATGTTGATGCATATAGACTCGCGCTCCCACTTGATAAGCCTTCAGCTCCTCTCGCAGTTGGCGCATATCACTTACGCGTTGTGAGCTCACAGTACTTATAGGGTTGTGAGTTTTCTCAACGAAAGTGGGGCCGATTTCATGACTATGTATCTCTGGCTGTTCAAACGTTTGGGAGTGCTTTTGCAGGATTATGAGATTTCGTCCCGACTATACGACCAAGTTTGGCTGAGGGCGTAGGAGGCAGCCCATAACTTTCCTTTAACACGGGGTAAGCTAAAAGCAAAGTGCAGCGGATACGGCACTGGCCTGATTGTAGGCTCCAAACGATAGGGCGCCCAATTCTACCAACTTGCTAAAATCTACAGAAAGGTCAGCCACGAGTCGTTCGGCTTCTTCGGCTTCGAGACCCATCCCATGAGCGGTGATGATTGACTCTGCTCGCTGAGTGGGTGACTGTGTATCAAACCCAGCACCCAGACGAACGGTTTCGCCAGGATAAATTGCAACTATTGGTAAAGAATCATCTGACCGATGTTCAGTCGGTATGTTTATAACGCCATCGGTTACGTTTAAGATAAATAGGGTTTTCTAATGCCTCAAACTAATCGAATCTCTTGGCCTTTTACGGCATAGGTAATCCTACTATCTTCCAGCGCGCGTTGAGTCGTGAGTGATGCATTTTCGGTAAAGGCCAAACGATCATGGTCATATATAAAATATATCATAAAAGTGCAAATTGTCAAATAGTGGCTGGGGGATGAGGAGTTGGAACCTTGGCCCTAATGACTGGGCAGAGTTATGTTAGCCTGCTTTTGCTGCTTCTACTAGTTCAGCGTGTAGGCGTAAAATCTTCTCTTCAAGATTCGATTTCTTAAATGGCAGATTTATTGCTCGCGTCCTTTTGTATATCAGCCAAACATCTCATAAATCTCTTTTATGTCGTTACTGAGTGCTTCGAGGTCACCCTTAATAGGTTTAACTGTCTCCTCGACAATTTCACGTATTGCTTGTAGGTCTTCATACGTAAGCTCATGTCCATTATTTTATCATGCAATCAAAGCAAAAGACTTCCGAAGAAGGCTTCTGCCTGGCTGGGGATGAGGGATTCGAACCCCCGATCCTGGGACCAGACCCAGTGCCTTACCGCTTGGCCAATCCCCAATATGGACGTACTATAAGTTGTTAACGTGGATTATCCAAGGTTCTGGGTCGCCTGGGACCTAGACTCACCTTCGGCGAGCCCGGAACTACATCTTTGAAAACAAGTTTTCAAGAGTAGGGTTCCCTTGCGAACTGTCGCCGACAGTTCTCACCAGTGCCTTACCGCTTGGCCAATCCCCAGTATTTGCGTCAGTAGCGTAACGGACTTTGATTCCGAACGTTTAAGTACAGGAATCCCTGGGTACGGAACTGAAACGACAAGAGGTGATTATACCAAGGACGGGCTGTCTTTTCCAGTGCGGAAGAGTCCGTGGTGAACTCCAGCAGATGCGCAGCCCGGGGTTGCTATACTTCGCAGAGTAAATCAAACTATAAGGACTAATGATGGATGAACCGGTACGGACCATGAGACGGGAAATCATCGCGGCGCTGGCGGTGCTTATCGTGATAGCCGGCATCGTGACGGCAGTGGCGCAGCACGGATACGAGCTCCGGCTCAAGCTCGACATCGACCAAGACCGACACCTCGACTGATACGTCCGTGGGCGCCAGCGTGCCTTCGGCCTACCGGGACGGCACCTACAGCGGCACCGGCTCGTATGAATCACCGGGCGGCGAAGAATCTATCACGGTCAAGATAACGCTGAAGGGTGATGTCATCACCGCCACCTCGGCGACCTCCGGTGCGCAGGATCCGGAGGCGCATGAATACCAGAACGATTTCATCGCTGGTTACAAGCAGCTGGTGGTCGCAAGACGATAGCCAGTGTGCACCTTAACCGGGTGTCCGGTTCGTCGCTGACGTCGCAGGGTTTTAATGATGCCATCAAGCAGATTGAAAGCCAAGCAAAAGCCTGAACTCGGGCTGCCGCAGCCGATGGCCGACTGGTCGTTCGAGGCCATCGGTACGCACTGGTGGATCGGGGTCTATGAACCGGTCGGTAGTAACGCTCTCGCTGACATGCGACGGGCGGTAGCGGAACGGATCGAAGCGTTCGATAAGACGTACTCGTGGTTTCGGGCCGATTCTTTGGTATCGCGGATCGCGGCCGAGAAGGGCAGGTATGTATTTCCGGAGGACAGCGGGACGTTGTTTGCCCTGTACCGCGCGCTGTATGACGCGACGGACGGCGCGGTGACGCCGCTGATAGGACAGCTGCTGTCCGATGCCGGCTATGACGCGGCGTATAGCTTGAAACCGGGAGCGCTGCACGAAGTGCCGGCTTGGGACGATGTGATGACGTATCGGGACGGCGAACTGACGACCAAGGAACCGGTACTGCTCGATTTCGGGGCCGCCGGCAAAGGCTACCTGGTGGATATAATCGCGAATGAATTGCAATCTGCCGGAGTCGACAGGTTCTGTGTGGATGCCGGCGGGGATATGGTCTGCCGCGGACTGGCCCGTTCCCTGCGTATCGGCCTGGAGCATCCGGACGACACGGCGCAGGTGATAGGCGTGGTCGAAGTGCAGGATGGCGCGCTGTGCGGCTCGGCCGGCAACCGCCGGGCATGGGCCGGTTACCACCATGTGATGGATCCGCGGACGCTGGAATCCGCGCGTGATGTCAAAGCCGTGTGGGTGAGTGCGGCGGATGGATTGACTGCCGACGGCTTGGCAACTGCTTTATTTTTTACAACACCAGCCGAATTGCTGAACCGTTTCAAATTTGAATACGTTATCATCGCTGCGGACGACAGCGTGGCTGTCTCGCCCGACTTTCCTGGCAAACTATTCACGGAAAGTGCACACTAAGCATATGCTGAAAACCATTGACGCCATCCTCAATAAGTACACTATGTACAAGATCGTGGCGTGGGGTCTGCGGGCCTTGCTGCTTGTCGCCGGCGTCTTGATGTTCACCGGCGCTGTCTCGCTGCCGTACAAAGGACTGATATATTCCATCCTGGTCCTGATTACGGCCGCATATCTGTCGAACAAACTGTTCGCCTGGATGTTCCGGGCGCATGCCAACACCGATTCGTGGGCGATCACGGCGCTGATACTGGCTTGCATATTGCCGCCCAGCACTTCGGTCTCACGGCTCGGCTTACTAGCGCTCGCTGCAGTCATCGCCATGGCGTCGAAATACGTGCTGGTGTGGCGCGGCAGCCATTTCCTGAATCCGGCAGCCACTGCGGCATTCGTGCTCAGCGTGACCGGGCTGCTGCCGGCAACCTGGTGGGTGGCGATGCCGGTGCTGCTGCCGTTCACCGGCCTGCTGGCGCTGGTCGTGCTGCGCAAGCAGCGCAAATTTGCGCTGGCCTTCGCCTTCGGTATCCCGGCCGTACTGATGCTGCTCTATATCGGCGTAGGCATACACGGCTTCGGCTTTGGCGATACGCTGAAAGGTGCCCTCGGCTCCTGGCCGATCGTGTTCATGGGCAGCATCATGCTGACCGAGCCGACGACGCTGCCGCCTACTCGTTACTATCAGTTGCTGTTCGGTGCGCTCATCGGCGTGATATTCTCCAGTCAATTGCACATCTGGCGCATATACTCCACCCCCGAGACGGCGCTGCTGGTAGGCAATATCTTCACGCTTTTGGTCGCGCCGACCGCGGGGGCGATGCTGCGGCTGAAGTTCATCTCGCAGCTGGCGCCGAACCAGTATGATCTGGCCTTCGAAAAGCCGCCGCACGTCCGTTTCGATGCGGGCCAGTACTTGGAGTGGACGCTGCCGCACAAGCATGCCGACGCCCGCGGCGTACGCCGTACGTTCAGTATCGCCTCGGCGCCGACCGAGTCGGAGTTGCACATAGGCATCAAGACGTATGAGCGGGGCAGTACGTTCAAGAAAGCGCTGCTGGCGCTCAAGCCGGGCGACCGTGTCCGCGCGGCGCATGTGGCCGGGAGCTTCACGTTGCCGGCCGACGCATCCCGGCCGCTGGTGTTCATTGCCGGCGGTATCGGTATCACGCCGTTCCGTGCCATGGCGCAGTATCTGACCGACACCAATCAGCTGCGTGACGCGGCGCTGCTGTATGTTGCGAACAGTGAAGCGGATTCGCTTACCGCGACGTGTTCGATGATGCTGCCGCGGCCGGGCTGCAGACCCGCTACATCGTCGGCCGTCTGGACGACGAGACACTGGCCCAGACGCCGCAGCTCAAGAAAAGCGTGGTGTATGTCTCGGGGCCGGACGCCATGGTCACGCACACCAAGCAGATGCTAGTACGGCTCGGTGTCAGCCGCCGCGACATCCGGACCGATCACTTCACGGGGTATTAAAGCCCGGCGGCGCAGATTACGGTGGGCATGATAAACGCAAGCGGTTATACTGGTTCCGTAATGAAGCAGAAACGGCTGCTGGTCTTCACGACCGCCGCGGCATTGATTATCCTAAGCGCCATCCTCTACTGCAGCTGGCCGCTCGGTTTCTGGCTCAACCCGGCCGCCAGTCGGACGGGACTGGCCAGCGAACTGGGCGCGGTCGGGCAGCCATGGAACTGGCTGTTCGTGTGGCTCGATATCGTCAGCGGCCTATTGCTCGGCATCGGCTGCGTGCTACTGGTGGGCTTTATCCGCAAGACCCGTGGTGCGCGGCTGTGCCTGGCCATGTTGGCACTGTACGGCGTCTGCGGCGCGATAGATGCGGCGCTGCCCGAACGATGCGTGCCGTCGCTGCAGGTCTGCGGCCCGGTGTTCAAGGATCCGCAGCTCATATTGCACGGCGTGTTCGACCTGCTCGGCTCGGCAGCACTGGTCGGTACGCTGATCGCTGCCTGGCTGGATGTGCGCCGCTACAGCCGAATGTGGCTACCTTGGATTTACTGGATCGGTGCCGCCAGCACGCTGTTTGCCGTGCTTTCGGGCATACTCTACGTCGTGAATGGCCCTGGATATTGGGCGCAGCGCTACTACCTGACGCTCAGTTGCATATGGGTCGGCTCGCTGCCGTTCGTGCTCGCCAAGGCCGACAAACTGTCGATACGCAAAAGCCGCCGGCTGCGGCGCGAGCTATCCCGCACTAATTGATATCGCGCCGGCGGAAACCGACGTACGAATGATCGCGGTCAAGATGACGATGCCGATCAGGTAGGCATCCAGGCCGTGGACGGGCTGGCCTTTCAGGATCTTGTCCGGCGCGAAGTAATGGTACGGCGCGAAGCGGGCCGGGGCGATCAACCAGTGGCTGAGGCCGCTCAGGCTGGCCATCAGGTAGCCGCCGAAGCCGACTAGGACCGCGATGGCGCTGGCTGCCTTGCGTGTCAGACTGCTGGCGGCCTGGAGGGCGAAGGCGATCAGGCCGAAACTGAGCGAGAACAGTATGGTATAGACGGTGGCGACCGCCAGATGGCCGGTACCGACGTGCAGGTCGAACAAGGGGGCCAGCAGCACGATGGCCACGAGCGTAATGGCGCCGACGATCACCATCTCGGCGACTAGGCTAAGTGCTTTAGCCAGCAACAACCTGCCGCGGCTGATAGGCCTGGCCAGCAGCAGCTCCAGCGTGCGGCTCTGCTCGTCGCGGCCTAGCGCCGCACTGCCGCGCGTGATGGACAGGATGATCCAGAGTATCGGCAGCGTCGCATAGAAGAGCTGCGAGTTCAGGAACGATATCGGATCGGCCACATTGACGCTGGTCGCGCCGCCGCTCTTAAGCTCCCGTATGCCTGGCGGCAGCGTGTTGATAATCTTGTTCAGCTGGTTGGCTTGGTCGCGGATGGAAGGAAAGAGCGACAGGATGACGACGGTCAGGATGAGGCTGCCGAGCGTCCACCAGAGGATAGCGAACCGCCGCTGGCGCAGTTCCCATACTAGCGTTGCGATCACTTGTTGTCTCCGTAGAACTCCAAGAACTCATCCTCCAGGTCGCCGGCCTGGCTGGTCATGCTGACGATGCTGTGGTTGGCCAGTGCGGCCAAGGCCGGCGCGATCTCACCGGTCGGCTGCAGCTTGAGCGTATTGGTGTCGGTCTGCTGCATTACACGCACCGCTTTCTGCGATTTGATGGCATTGACGCTGGCATGGTTCTTGAAGGTGACGGTAAACGTCGGCTTGGTGAGGCTGGTGAACTCGCTGACAGTCTGCTCGCGGATGAGCTTGCCGTGCTTGATGATGCCGATGCGGTCGCAGATGCGCTGGGCCTCAGCCAGGTTGTGGCTGCTCATGAGCACCGAGGCGCCGCGCTCCCGTGCTTCGCGTATCGTGTCGTAGAACGCTTCCTGCATGAGCGGGTCGAGGCCGCTGGTGGGCTCATCCAGGATCAGCACATCGGGCTGGTGCATGAAGGCCTGCAAGATGCCGATCTTTTGGCGGTTCCCTTTGCTTAAGCTGGCGATGGGCTTGTGGATCTCGGCCTCGAAGCGTTTTTCGAGTACGTGCCGGTATTCGGCGTGGATGCGGCCGTGCAGACTGCCCAGATAGTCGAGCAGCTCGTCGCCGGTGACCTTGAGCGGCAGGGCGACGTCGCCGGCCAAGTAGCCGGTGTGCTTCTTTGCCTCTACGCTGTCTTTGACGCTGTCCAACCCCATGATGGTCGCGCTGCCGCTGGTGGGTTGCAGGAAGTTCATGAGCAAACGGATGGCGGTGCTTTTGCCGGCACCGTTGGCACCCAGGAATCCGTAAACCTCGCCGCCATTGATATCGAACGACAGGCCATCCAGCGCCGGCGGCTGCCCATGCGTATAGCGCTTGGTGAGTTTGTCGGCGACGATACCTGATGCCATATTGCTTTGATTATAGCCCTAAAATGTAACCATGAGTGCATTGTTTAATAAACATAAAGATTGTATGATAGATATCTAGTTTAGCAATATAATCATGCCATTTAATTATCGACCAAAATTTTTACGAACGACGGGTGAAAGTACCGAGGGTTTAGGGCACGAAAACCAGATGCCTGATATACCGGATGAGGCAAAACCGAATCGGGATAGGGGCGCAGTCGGAGAAGCGCAGTTGGATTGGAACGCGCGCATGCTGGTAGAGGGCGGTCCCGATGTATTTATGGATTTGGATAAATATCGGCAGACCCGTGCGCGGCTTGCAGCTGAAGACGCCGCAGCTGAAGCACAGTCGGCACAAGAAGCAGCACATACTACGGCCGATTTCGGACCCGTGACAATAGTACGAAGTATTCATACGCACCGTGAAGAATAAAACGCCGTGAAGAAGGTCGTTGAACTTAACGGCGACTATCCCCTCACAGCAAGTAGGCGTACTGAAGCTAGAAGTTGACTTATCAAGTATATATGGTAAAATACCATTATCTTGAGCTACACGAAGCAAACTATCATACTGCTTGTAATTGTTTTAGGCTGTATCACAGATGGTGTAATCCTACATGCTCGTTCAGCAAGCCGTGAAGTGCAACAGCGGGAACAACAAGCTATCGTTGACGCATACGATCAGTGCGTACAGGGCGTAGATTCTCAGTACGCGATTTGGCACACTCCATCTGCCGAGAGTTGGGCGATATTTAACCCAACTGGTTACGCTGAAATACTGCAAACTGAGCAATCCGCATTGAGCGGGTGTAAAAGCCAATCTCTTGCGCTATAACTGTGGCACTACCGATACTCAGCTCGGTAGCAGCTGCACTCTACTTGCTGCGAGGGATAGTCGCTAACTTAACCTATTGACGTAAATAAACTTAAGTTTTATAATAGTATCGTTACTACCCCGAGAATTGGAGTTGAGTAAAGTGGTACTACGTCATGGCAAGTCATCAAAGCAAGCTATGCACGACAAGAAGCTGAAGGATCAGCGAAGGCACCAAGAGAATCAAACGCGTATCAACAATCAGGCAGAGATTGATGCTCGTGCCGATGCGATGATTCGCCGACAGCAGCGTGAAGGTCGTCGCTAACCCATCGCTCGTCTGAAAGGATGAGTCATGTCAGTAAATCGGATCAGGCATGGGAAACGCGTCGTCAACGCGAAGAAGCTCGCAGCAAGCGCGAACAGCGAC
Source organism: Candidatus Saccharimonadota bacterium (assembly GCA_037200465.1). Taxonomy (GTDB): domain Bacteria; phylum Patescibacteriota; class Saccharimonadia; order Saccharimonadales; family UBA4665; genus JAJZCD01. The sequence continues at coordinate 17,224 of JBBCFY010000008.1, forward strand.
AATTGAAGGCGGCGATCGCAACCAACGACGCGCAGAGGAAGCGCAAAGGCAAACTGACCAACAGCGTGCCCGAGGCAGCCGGCCTTTGCCAAATGATCGCCGGCGCTAAGGCCTGCAAACCATCACCATAAGTGGGCGTGTGCTTGGGTAGCAACAATGGCAGGCTGCCCAAGCCACACTCCCGCTCCACATCCCCTCACAAGGATAGTAACAACAACCCACAAACCAATAAAGCTGACGAGCACCAACGTATTTATATGTTTCGGTGGTACCGGTTTTATTGAGTTTGTGGGTTTTTTCGTGCCAAAATTATGTATCGAATAAGTTTAAATCTTTGAGTTCTTCGGGCAGGAAGCCGCCTTCGGCCTGGAAGCCGGCCTGCCATTTATAACCTTTGTTGTAGCCGAGGTCTTTCATGAGCTTGGTGGGGGCGTTGCGGAGTGTAAGCGGGACAGGTGAGTCAGGATATTGTTTTGCCGCAGCGAATGCGCCGGCCATGGCGTCGGCGACTTCGCGGGATTTTGGGGCTTTTGCCAGCACCGCCGCGCAGTGGAACAGATTGTACTGGCACTCCGGCATGCCGATGCGCTCTACCGCCAGGAAGGTGCTGACGGCCAGGTTCAGCGCGGCCGGCGCGGCTAAGCCGATGTCTTCGCTGGCGAATACCACCATCCGGCGGGCCACGAATTTCGGATCCTCGCCGGCCTGCAGCATGCGGGCCATGTAATAGAGCGCTGCGGTCGGATTTGATCCGCGCATGCTTTTTATGAACGCGCTGATGACGTTGTAGTGGTTCTCGCCTTTCTTGTCATAGCCGGGGACTTTGGTCTGCGCGGCGGTCTCGACGACCTTGGGGGTGATAGGCTTGCTTCCGACCAGTTGTAGTGCCAGCTCCAGATTGCCAAGGGCGACGCGGGCGTCGCCGCCGCTCAGCTCGGCCAGCAGATCGATGCTGTCCTTCGGCAGCTTCTTAGCGCTCAGTTTCAGCTCTTTGGCGGCGGCTTTGATGATGCTCACCACGCTGTCCTTACTGAGCGGTTCCAGTACTAGCACCCGGCTTCTGGATAGCAGCGGGTTGATGACTTCAAAGCTGGGATTCTCGGTGGTCGCGCCGATGAGGATGATGGTGCCGTCCTCCACGTGTGGCAGGAACGCATCCTGCTGGGCCTTGTTGAAGCGGTGGATCTCATCGACGAAGAGGATGGTGCGCTGCCCGAGCCGCTGGTTGACCTGGGCGTCTTCGATGACGCGCGTGACATCCGCTTTACCGGCAGTGACGGCGCTAAGCTCGATGAATGCTGCGCCGGTCTGGCTGGCGATAATACGGGCTAGCGTGGTCTTGCCGCTGCCGGGCGGTCCCCACAAGAATGAGTGAGGTCGGCTGCTGCTTCTCGATGATCTCGTGCAGGATCTGACCGGCGGCCGTCAGCTGCTCCTGTCCGACGACTTGCTCCAGTGTCTGCGGCCGCATACGCTCCGCTAATGGTCTCACATCCATACTAACAGTATAACAAACAGAGGTAGTATTAGGAGGGGTAGTCAGAAAACATAGTTGAAATATTAGATAATCTATAAAAGAGTATTGATTATTTAACAAAATCTGTTATAATCTTTCCCGTTGTGTCATACATATGGCGCATGCACCTCGGAGTGATAGAGATTCTATCATCCCACGAATTGAGAGGAAACTCATGAAGAAGATCGGCAACCGTAAGAAGGGTCTGCTCGTCGCAATCGCCGCGACAATCGCCGCAGTGGGACTGACCACAGCGATGTCGGTGAGTTCGACAGGCGCTCTCTTCAGCCAGACTCGTCAGGGCAACATCACCGGCACCTACGGCACGATTCACGTCGATACCACGGGTGCACCGGCACGGACAGTCTCGATGAGACGTTCACGAACATCCTGCCGGGCGTGGCGAACACGTTCACGGTCAGCTATACCAACTCGGGCAGCAGCGCTGAGGACGTCTACCTGGTCTTCAACGACCCGACGGCGAACTCGACGCTCAACACGCTCGGCACCTACGGCGAGGTACACATCTCGGCGAACGGTGTGCAGAAGTTCGATTCGGCTAACCTGAACGATCGGTCAAGCACCTGCGGCCCCTTTTCACCATCGGGCTGCTGGCCGCTGACGCCGGTCTTCGGGCTGGTGCAGAACCTGCTCCTGGCGCTACCGGAACGATGACGTTCAGCTACACCTACGCCGCCAAGGCGACGACGGAAACGGCTGAAGGCCAGCCCCTGGCAGCGTTCAACGTGAACGGCTTGCCGTACCAGATCGTCTCGACGCAGCCTGGCGCACCGGCACCGGTGGTCAGCTAGTAGTTCCCGGCCGGGAGCACCACGTCTACTCCTAGAGTATTCGGGGTGCTCCCGTACCGGCCGTTCCTACGAAGGAAGGTTTACATGCTCAAGCTTGTGAAGCGACTCGGCGTTGCGCTGGCAGTTGTTATTGCAGTGTTTGCTGTCGTGGTCTGCGTAGCCTACGGCTTGGGTGTTAAACCCTACCGTGCCTACATCATCCACACCGGTTCGATGGCTCCGACCATCCCAATAGGGAGTGCCGTGATCGTCCATACCGACCACTACCATGTGGGACAGGTCATCAGCTTCACCGTTGATGGGCAGACATTTACGCATCGGCTGCTCGGTTTTGACAATAACGGTTTGACGATCACGAAAGGTGACGCGGACTCTACGGTCGATCCATGGCACGTCCCGAAAGATAACATCATCGGAGGCGTCGTCATGGCACCACCTTACTTAGGCTGGGGACTAGCATATCTGTTCCAGTCTAAGACCGGTGCCATAAACGTACTGCTCTGGATCCTGTTGTTCTGGCTCTGCCTGATGTATGCGACGGAAGTCGATAAATCAGCGGAATCGGACCGGACAAAGAGCTCGTTGCTCCGTGATGACTGCCAAACGGCTGTCGCTTTGTCTAGATTTCCTCTCTAAAATTACCACCCCAAGAACAACCCGTGCCTGCTTCGCAGACGCAAGAGAGGAATGTAGATGGGGCGACAGCCGTGTGGCGGTCAGCGTTCTTATGAACGTAAGGTTGTAGCGAAGAGCTAGCTTGAGTTTCACACTCAACTCTCTTTACTCACCTTTACTGATCCCCACGGCTTTTTTTCATGCCCACGCTAGGGCTGTATGGATTATTACTTAGGACAGGCCGTCGGGGTCAACGTGCGCTTCGACGAGGCTGTCGCGCAGACGCTCTATGACCACATGTCAACCCCGGCGTACCGAATTCAGCAGTATGTTCGGCAAGCCGTTGGACGTGCCGGAGGTCTGTCGATGTACAGACGCGGCTGTTGGCGCTGCTCGGCCGCTCTGATGATTGGCGTTAGCGGGGGTATTGGTCGGTCTCGTCTTCTATTTCATGCCCGACGATCTCTTCGATCAGATCCTCGATGGTGACGATGCCGATGATCTTGTCATCTTTCTCGACCGGCATCAGATGGGTGTGGGCGCCGATGAACTTGCGGAACATGGTGTCGAGCGCCGTCATGCTGCCTACCAGCTGCGTCTTGTGCAGCGTCAGTTCATCGACGCGCGGTTTGGTCTGGTCGAAATCGATATCAACCAGCTGCTTCACCAGCAGTACGCCGTAGCACTCGGTGAGTTCGCGGTTGAACACCGGGATGCGGCTGAAGCCGCTGGCCTTGATGGTGTCGATCAGCTCGCTATCGATGACGGTCTCCGGCTCCAGCCGGTACACCTTATTGATCGGCGTGGTGATGTCGCGGACGTGTTTCTCGCTCAGCTGCAGCGCGCCGCGGATTATCTCCACCTCGTCGTCATCGAGCTCGCTCTGTTGGGCTGCCCAGGTGCTCGGAAATCATAAGTCCCAGCTCATGGCGGCTCTGCAGCCGGCCGGTCTCGCCGCGGAAGAGGTTGTCGAGCAGCAGCTGTAGCGGCTTGCTGATGGGATAGGTCAGAAATACGATAAGCCGCAAGAAGACACTGAGGCGGGCACAGACCCGAAGGGCGTTGCGCATAAACAGTGCCTGCGGGAAGATTTCACCGAAGATAACGGTAAGCAAAGTGGCGGCGATGCCGGCGACGACACCGTAGAACACGTTTTCCAGCACCAGCGAGGTGGCCGAGACCGCGGCGACGTTGGTGAGTAGGATGGCCGAGAGCGTAAGGTGAGTGCGTTCACGCAGGGGGAGGACTTTGAGTGCATCGCGGTCACCGAGCTTGGCTTTGCGCCGGAGGGTCGCGGATATCCAGCGCCATGAGGGCGACGTTGAGGCCGGAGCAGAGCGCCGAGGCACAGAGCAGCAATACTACTACCAAAAAGGTAATTGGCGCGCTCATGTTGTCAGTCCCATATGATGTTTCAGTGTAGCTGATATCGACCTCTGATGCAAAGCGCTTTACCTTACCCCCGTTTGATGCTATAATGTTGATCAAAGGCAAAGCGCTTTGGAACACCGAGCGCTTTTATTATTGTAAAAGCTAATTCGTAAGGTAAAACCCATGGCAGAGCTCCAAGACCCGACCAAGATCCGCAACATCGCTATCATCGCCCACGTCGACCACGGCAAGACGACGCTGGTCGACGGCCTGCTCAAACAGTCCCAGACCTTTCGAGACAACCAGGCTGAGATGAATCAGGACTTGATCATGGACAGCGGTGACCAGGAACGCGAACGCGGCATTACCATCACGGCCAAGATCACCGCCGTGCAGCACGGCGATTACCGCATCAACATCATCGATACGCCGGGACATGCTGATTTCTCCGGCGAAGTTGAACGCACGCTCAACATGGCCGATGGCTGCCTGCTGATCGTCGACGCTCAGGAAGGCCCGATGCCGCAGACCAAGTTTGTGCTCGAGAAGGCGCTGGAAGCCGAGCTGCAGCCGATCGTTATCATCAACAAGATCGACAAGCCGGGTTCGCGTATCGCCGAGGTTGAAGACGAATTGGCCGATCTGTTCTGGAACTGGCCGTGCACGAAGACCAGCTGCATTATCCGGTCTACTATGCTATCGGCCGCGAAGGTAAGGCCTGGGCTTCGGTTCCATCGGATCCTTCTGCCGAGGCTGACTTAAGCCCGATCTTCGATGCCGTTATAGACAAGATTCCGGCTCCATCCATCGAGCTGGACAAGCCGTTCCAGATGCTGGTGACGGCATTGGCTTGGGACACCTACAAGGGCAAGTACTCTATCGGCCGCATTACCCGCGGCAAAGTGAATCCCGGCGACCAAGTGGTGCTTATCAAAAAGGACGGCAGCCAGGTGAAGGCAAGGTTGAGCTGGTATTTATGAGCCGCGGCGTGACCAAATTCGAAGTTCCGGGCGGCGTAGCCGGCGATATCGTGCAGCTGACGGGCATCGCGGATGCGAAGATCGGTGAGACCATCGCGGATGCCAATGAGCCGGAAGCCCTGCCGACCATCGAGGTTGAGGCACCGACGCTACGTATTTATCTCGGTCCGAACACCAGCCCGTTCAAGGGCCAAGAGGGCGAGTTCAACACTTCTCGCCAGATTTCCGAGCGCCTGCAGAAGGAGCTGGAGATCACGTCGGCCTGCAGGTCGAGGACGATGGCATAGGCTTCACGGTGGCCGGCCGCCGCGCGAACTGCACCTGGGCGTACTGATCGAAACTATGCGCCGCGAAGGCTATGAGTTCGAAGTCGCCGTCCGCAGGTCGTTACGCACCAGGAGAACGGCCAGACCGTCGAACCGATCGAGGAAGTCATCATCGAAGTGCCGGCCGAACACGTCGGTGCCGTGCAGATGGAGCTCGGCCAGCGCCGCGCTATTTTGAAAGAGCAGTTCGCTAGCCCGAAGGGTGTTACGAAGCTTATTTATGAGATGCCGACTCGCGCGCTGCTCGGTATGCGCAACATCTTGCTCACCAACACCAAGGGCACCATCGTGATGAACAGCCTCGTCACCGGCTTCCAGCCGATGGGTGCTCCGCTGCAGCAGCTCCGTCCCGGTGTGCTGATCAGCTTTGAGCAGGGTGTTACCACGCCGTACGCACTGCAGAACGCCGAAGCCCGCGGTACCACCTTCGTCGGTCCGGCCGAGAAGGTCTATGCCGGCCAGATCATCGGCCTGAATACCCGCAATGAGGACATGGAGATAAACGTCTGCAAGGAAAAGCACCTGACGAATATGCGCAGTAGCTCATCCGACGGTGTGGTGCAGCTGACGCCGCCGACTATCTTCAGCCTGGAGCAGTGCCTGGACTTCATCGAGAATGACGAGCTGCTCGAAGTCACCCCGAAGTCATTGCGCCTCCGCAAAAAAGAACTCGACCCCAAAAAGCGCAAACGCTAAAATAGGAGCGCCTAAAGTCCGAGTTCGGTAGGGATTAACGCCCGATTGGCGGGCAATGCTCCGCAACGTTCCTTTTTCATTTCTCGGTGGTTAGGGACGACGGCTATCTTCTTACCTGTGGCCGTCTCGGCCGTTAGGACTACGTGCGAACCCTTTTGGCGGCTGATAATAAAGCCATGTTTCTGTAAGATCTTTATCGCTTGTTTGCCGCTGATCGGCATGGGTCAGAGAGTGAATGTTGTCAGAAAAGCCTGGTGGGGTGCCCGGGGCAGCTTGCTGTCTTTGAGCTCTTCTAGATACAACTCGAGCGCTTCTTGCAAGTTTGTCAGTGCTACCTCGACCGTGTCGCCCTGGCTGGCGACATCATATTCCGGGTTCAGGGCGACAAATTGCCCGTCTTCCTCGGTTATAACGGCATTATAGGTGACTGCTTTCATAGGTTTATTATACCATGAGTCAATGTTGAGAATGATGAGCTGCTCGAAGTTACCCCGAGATCCCTGCGTCTCCGCAAAAAAGAACTCGACCCCAAGAAGCGCAGGCGTCAGAAGTAACCGTTTGCAACACCGTGTGTATGATGGTAAAGTAGCCCTATAAAAAGGAGTTTTCATGGGTAACGGTGAACTGTACCGTCTTCCGGAAGTATCACTCGAGGAGATTTCAGCTGAAGAGCTCGAGCTTGTCAATCATGCATTGCATAAGCCCGAGGTGAATTACAGGACTATTTCTGGGATTGAGAACGAAACTGGGCTGGAGCGGCACGTATTGCCAGCGTATTAGCAAATTCGGGGCTTGCTCGACGTACTTTGTGGCGTAAAGAAGGTGAAAGACTTTTTGCGGCTAGTGATTTTCCAAAAACCCGCCGAGAGAAAGTCGCTGAATTCTTAAGGGTCCTTGCGCATGAACCCTTCTAATACAGTTGTGTTTTAATCGGGCGAATGCTATAATAAACGCATTGTTCGTGCAGTTTCATTGGGAGACGCACCTGAATCCGGAGTTATTTACATTACGTAGTTGACACTCGCTGGATTCCTTAAGGAACAACCATAGAGTTAAAACCCAACTACTGCTAAATAACAAAGGATTCATTTTTTATGCCAAGCAACCAACGTGCCCGTTACGCTTACAAAAGTACACGGAGCCCATACGCCCGCCCGCCGCGCCCTGCGCGCAGTAAAGGCCCCAAGCACGGTCAGTATATTGACCCTGCTAAATTCGTCAAAATCGCCGTACCGGTCAAGTCGGAAGATTACACGCCGAAGCACAAGTTCGCCGACTTTAACATCGACAAGCGTCTGCACGAAAACATCGCCCGCAAAGGCTTCGTGACGCCGACGCCTATCCAGGACCAGACCATCGAGTTGGGGCTGGAAGGCAAGGACGTCATCGGCCTTGCCAACACCGGTACCGGCAAGACGGCCGCCTTCCTGGTGCCCATCCTGAACAAGCTGATGAACGACCGCAGCGCCAAGGCGCTGATCGTGGCGCCGACCCGAGAACTGGCCCAGCAGATCGATATGGAACGCCGCTATCTTAGCAAGAACGGCAGCGTATATGGCGCCCTGTTGATCGGCGGCAGCTCATACGGTCCGCAGCTGCGCGACCTGCGCTCTAACCCGAACATCGTTACCGGTACGCCGGGACGCATCAAGGACCATATCGAGCAGCGCTCGTTGGATCTTTCCAAATACAACATCGTGGTGCTCGATGAGGTCGACCGTATGCTGGACATGGGCTTCGTGAACGACGTGAAGCTGCTGCTTAGCCAATTGGCCACGCCGCGCCAGAGCTTCTATTTCTCGGCTACCATGGATGCGCGCGTCAATGCGCTCATCACCACCTTCAGCCCGGATGCCGTCACGGTTTCCGTGAAGCAGGGCGATACCAGCAGCAACGTCCACCAGGACGTCATCCCCTACACCGACAAGACCAACAAGCTGCAGGGCCTGCAGACATTACTGGCCGAACCGGTCGTTACCAAGAGCATCGTCTTCGAAAGTACCCAGCGCAATGTTGAACGGCTGGAGCACGACCTGCGCGAACGCGGCTTCGACGTCATGGCCATCCACGGCGGCAAGACCCAGGGCCAGCGCAAGCGCGCCCTCGACGCTTTCAAAGACAACAAGGTGAAGATCCTGATCGCGACTGACGTCGCCGCCCGCGGCATTGATGTCGCTGATATCAGCCACGTCGTGAACTACGGCCTGCCGCAGACCTACGACGACTACACGCACCGCATCGGCCGTGCTGGTCGTGCCGGCAAAGTCGGCTACGCGCTGACCTTCGTCGAACGCTAGACATTTCCACGACACCCGACACGGGTGTTATGCTAGGACGATGCGATACCTCGCGGCCGATCAGGCCCTGTTCGTCCTCATCGGTCCATCCGCGGTCGGTAAGACGACTCTGGCGAAACGGCTGGCCGATGCCGGGCTAGTGGAGGTCACCCCTTCCTGGACCACCCGTCCGCGTCGGGCGAATGAGGCCGACGATTTCGAACACCTCTTCTGTAGTGAGGAGGAGTTCGATGCGGCGCTGGCAGCCGGTCGGTTCCTCGACACCGTACAACCGTTCAATGACAAGGCGCGGTATGGCTTGCCGCGTCCTTTGCGGCGGCGGATGGAAAGGTGCCGCTCATCCTGCTACGATCCTTCGTGCTGCCGAAACTGTTTGCCCATTATCCTCACCCCATCATTTATCAGATAGAAAGTTCGAAGCGGTCAGTCTCCGAACGGCTCGGGGCTCGTGCCCGGATGGGCGTCGATAACGCTGACCGGCTGGCTCTGTATGAACAGGAAATCGCCGATGGGCGACGTCATGCGAGCCGGATCTTCCAGAACGACGACTTTGAGAGACTGACTAGCGAAGTCACGGCGGCCATCCATAGCGATTTGTCATGAACGCGATATCCAGGCGGTGAGCAGGTCGACAGTCCGGTCATACGCTGCGGCATGCGAATGCTTGCTCACGGGAAAGAAATGATCACTGGTCTGCAGACCCATGGTGGTAGCGCCGGCCTGCCGATGGCGCCCGAATGGAATGAACGGATCGCCAATAGCCAGTATGGCGAGGGAAGGTTGCTCCGTCGATCGTCGACAATAACCTGCTAGCAATATGATCCGAACGGGCGCCCGTACGCCCGGATCACTACTGCTTTTGCATGCGGCGGCCGCACCGGCCGAGTGGCCGATGAAGGTCCAGCGGGTAACTTTTGGGTAATACCGTTCCAGAGCGGCGATGTCCGGCGCGAAAGCTTCGAGGCGGAACTTTGGTGCGGCCACGACTACCGGCTGTCCGGTGCGTTGCGCCAGAGTTTGAGCCAGCTGCCCATATTCGCTGGGAGCGACCAGGTTGGCGGGGAATATGATGATGGCGCTCGCAGGTGCCGCGGCCGAGACGGGAGTGAAGATGAGGGCCTGCGGTGACTGCCGCTTATCGATGCCCGGCACCTGGCGGATGGCGACGGGGCCGTAGGCTAGGCTGACGTAGATGCTGGCGACGATCGCCAGTGCTACTACCAGCCCTGCGATCACAATGCATATGGTTCCCAGACGTCGGTGCATGACTTGTAGTGTACGTGCCCTTCCAGTTATAATTCAACTTATGGATACCCCACAAGGGCCGCATACCGAAACACCCGTGCCGGAGCAGCCGACGATTGAGTCGGTACAACAGGATGCGAGCGAGATACCGCAGTTCGATCCGCCGTCACTGGAACGTGGGCGCAAAAAGCACTTCTGGCAGGGGCCGATGTCGCCCTGGCGGCGTGCCGCGATAATAATCGGCATTATCTTAGCCGCCTGCGGCCTCATATTCGTCGGTCTTATCGTACTTTTCGTCGTAGCGTTGTCTTCCTACGGTAGCAATAAGTAGCGGTATGGACATAAGCGCGGTACTGCTACGCATGCTCCGCTTGCGGGCCCTGGCAGTGATACTGATCTTTGCGGCAGTTGCCCTCGTGACGAACGGCTACGCCATTGAACGGCACCCGGGTTCGGTACTGCTCGTAGCGCTGTTACTGGCCGGTTGGTATGTGAATGGTACCTGCATAAACGATCTGGCCGACGAGGCGATCGATAAGATAAATCTGCCTAAGGCTGTCGGCCGTCCGTTGGCGAACGGCAACGCCAGCCGCCGCCAGCTGACTGTGCTAGCTAGCGGAGCGGCCCTGTTTGTCGTACTGTTGTCGGCGGCGCTGGATTATCGTCTGGCTATCCTAAGTATAGCTATGCTGCTCCTGAACTGGCTGTATTCCATGCCCCCAGTGCGTATTTCGTACCGGGGTGTCTTTGCACCGCTGCTGCTACCCCTCGGCTATGTGCTGTATCCATACCTCGCGGCGGTATACGTGCAGCATATCGCGCTGGTACGCTGGGACTTTGTGTTACTGGCCGCTCTGTACGTAGGGTTTATCGGACGAATCGTGCTTAAAGATTTCCGGGATGTGAAAGGCGACCGGCAGTACCACAAGCGGACGTTCATCGTCCGCCTACGGACCGCGGGCGACCATTATCTTCAGCGCTGCATTCTGGAGCCTGGGAAGCGTACTGCTGATAGGTCTGTATTGGCATCATAGTTTGCTGCTGTGTGCGGTAGTCGCGCTCCATGCTGCCGGTATCGGTTATGGCCTGCTGCGGCTGTACCGTACGGGGAAAGCGGCGGATCAGCAGGTGATTATCGGCAGTCTCGGCCGATTGGCGACCATCACGCTGCTGTGCCTGCTGGTCGTTGCCGGCCAACAGACGGAACTCTGGCATATGCCGGCAGGCCTGAATGCGGGCCTGGTTGCTCTTGTCGGGGTTGTATGGGTTAGCTTTCTGCGTGCAGGACCATGCGGCATCCTGAAACGGCCCGGGTGGTATTCTGATGCTTGGACTGCTGTCGGCATTTGCCGTATTCGTGCTGCCTTCATGATTATTGAGCTGGTGCAGCGTCACTTCGGTATTCCGAAGGAACTGACGCGCAAAGTAGCCCACATCATTGGCGCGGGTGGTTCAGCGGCCCTGCCGCTATGGCTGGCCTGGAACTATATCGCCATCTTGGCGCTGGGCTTTGTGGTCATAATGGCGGTATCCAAACGCATTCATGGCTTCCGCTCCATCCATGAGGTTCGGCGGACTACTTACGGTGAAATATATATGCCCCTGACGGTCGCATTGCTGGCACTCTGTTTCCCGCATGCCCGCCTATATAGCAGCAGTCTGCTCGTACTGGCGCTGGCCGACCCGGCGGCGCAGTACATCGGCACGCGGTTCGGTCGGAAGAGACTGCTTGGTGGCCATAAGACATGGCTTGGCAGCCTGACATACCTGCTAATAGCCTTGGTGGTACTGGTACCGTTCGGGCTGCTAGGCGGCGATAGGCTGCCGTTCTCCGCCATAATCCTGGCCGCAGTCAGCGGCACTGTTGCAGAAGCTGTCAGCAGCCGCGGCACGGATAACCTTACCGCGCCGCTCGTTATCGCCCTGATCCTTAGGTACGTGCCGTAGCCCATGGGCTGATAGGTAAGGTGCCACAGGTTTTCCGGCTGCTCTACATAGGCCCCTCCTCGGGGCGTGTGTAGTTTTTTGCTATACTTTGATTCTAAGGTGTAACGAAGGAGAAGGATCTATGGCTGAACATAATCCGGGTGTCGTAATCTGGGGAGACGGAGGAGGCAGCACCTTTCGTGCTACGGTTGATGCGATACACGACGGTATAGTTGATTTCGATGTCACCGGTGTCATTACGACCGACAAGGATGCCGGCATACTGGAGCACGTCAAGTATGCCAACAGCGCCTATGGTATGGATATTGAGTCCCTTGTCGTAGAGGGTCGTCCGGGCCGAAGGCAGGACGAGGACACGCAGGGTCGTATTCTGGATTTCGTGGGTAGCTGCGCCGAGAGCCTCGTACTCATGGGGGGCGATGGTAATCATGGGAGAACTGCTCGTAGAGGAACTGAACGGCGATGTTCCTGACGAAGCCTTGCCCAGGACATTCGACGAAGCTCGTCAGCTCATGGTCCCTGATAGCGAGGGCCACGGTTTCCATCTACCGGCAGATTTTCCCAGGCGTACGGTCGATACCGGTCGGTACGGTTTGACCAATACGCATCCCGCGCCGACGGTGGTGACGGCTAATACGCACGGCTTTGGGGCCCACGAGCGCATGGTCCGCCTCCGGGCGAACGAGAGCGCTCCGACGTACCATGTGGTCGGCAAGGGGATCGATACCGGCCCGATTATCGCAGCGCACCGGTTTCCGATTGATGTCCTGCCAATGGATGCTTCAGAAGAGGCCATCAAGCAAGCTGCGGGAATCGTGAACCAAAGAGGCCAACGGATCGAAAAAGCTCATTTGCCGCTCGATGTGGCCATGCAGGCATTGCGGCGGGCTGCCTACATACGTACCATAAAGTAACCCGTTTGCTATACTAGCCGGATAATGGCAGGCACCGATTTCAAAGACGTACCGAGTGAGTTGAAGCGCAACTTCCGGCTGCTGTGTACGTTCAATTTCTTCAACGCAGCGTCATTCACGCTGCCTATATACATATTGTTCGGTACGCACTATCTGCATATCACCTATCTGGAGGCAGGCTCCTTCTTCCTGACATCGTGGTTCCTGTCTCTTGCTCTCGACTTCATAGGCGGGACTATGGCCGACAAATACGGCCGGAAGCGGACCTTCACCATCGGTCTGCTGCTCCAGATCCTGGGCGTGCTGCCATTCATTTTTATAAAGAACTATCCGCTGTTGCTGGCAGCGGCGATATTGACCGGTTTCGGTATGGCGCTGTACACCAACACAGTCTCGGCGCTTTTCTATGAGCAGGCCATTGAACTGAAACGGAAGGCATACTACCAGCATGCCAACCCGACGATGCTGTCTTTTTCGTATCTTGGCCGGATCATGGCGAGCATTGTCGGTGGCATCGCCTTTAAGATCCACCCGACCTTGCCGTATATATTGACGGCGAGCAGCCTGGCGCTTGGTCTGGTCGCCGGCTTGGGCACGAAGTTTTCTGCTACCGTCGAAGCACATATGGAACACAAATCGGTCGGAGGCGTCAGCGGGGCGGCACTGCGCGTATTCACGTCGAATCCTGCGCTCCTAAAGTTCATCTTGGTCGTCGGTCTGCTGTGCGCCTGGGGTGATTACGCCTTTACTTATTACCAGCCGTATTTCATCCAGCATGGCGCCACGTCGACGACGCTGGGCTACCTGTTTGCCGCCATCTCGCTCTTTTCGGCTATCGGTACGCTTGCGATGCGCAAACTACCGAACAGACTGTCAGCCCAGCGCATTAACTCGATAACCCTATCGGGTGTAATCCTAACCGGTCTGCTCTTGGCCGTACTGCATTTGCCGGCGGCGTACGGTGCGCCGCTGGTGATGGCGCTGATATCCGGCCTGACATTGCCGAACCTGAGTCTGTACGTGAACAAGTTCGCGCCCAACCGGATCCGTTCCTCGGTGCTTTCCATCGCTACCACAGCCATGGGTATCGGCAGCGGTGTCGGCATATTCACGGCACTCCGGCTGGTAGGACATGTCAGCCAGCACACTATCCTGCTCGTTCTGACTGTCGGAGCGGTAGCTACGCTACTGCTGAATACCGGTTTCAATTTTAGAGACCAAGCGTCCGCCAAAGCCTGAATCGGTATACCGGTAGAGCAGTAGGGTACAATAGGGGCATGACGACGCTCTATTACAGCCGGGCGCGGGAGCGGGCACTTCAGAAAATAGACAAGCCGCGAGCCGGGGCTTGGATCGTCGTAGAGGCGCCGGACGCCAAAGAGCTCGATGCACTGGCGGCAGATTACGGCCTGGCCCGTGATGGGCTGGAAGATGCCGTCGACATCTACGAGGCACCTCGCGTCGAAGTCGACGACGGTGCGGTCTATATCTACACCCGCTACTGTTACCCAGAGGGCAAGGAAATCGCTACCGAACCGCTGCTGATCGTGTACGCGCAAGATTACGTATTTACCATCATGCGGAGCAAGACCGGTATACTGGACCAGCTCATGCACGGAGGCATAGATGTCATCACGACGCAGAAAACCAAGCTGCTCCTGCAGATCCTGGCTGAGATCAATCGCAGCTACAGCTTGCAGATGACGAAGCTGGCGCGGCGGATACTGCAGATGCGGGCGCACATGCGCCAGCTGCAGGTGGCTACCCGGGAGTTCGTGAGTATCATTGAGCTGGAAGAAGACCTGAATGAGTTTTTGAGCGCCTTGCAGCCGCAGGCACTTTTGTTTCGCTCATTGCTCGCAGGTAAGTATCTGAGATTGTATGAAGATGATCGCGATATCATCGAAGATATAGAGCTCGGTACCGGTGAGCTGATCACCCAGGTGCAAGGGCGGCTGCGGACGCTCGTGAACATGCGCCAGGCATATGACGCCATCGCGACCACCAACCTGAACAATACGTTCAAGCGGCTGACCAGCATCGCTATCTTCCTGACCATCCCGACGATCGTCGGCGGGCTGTGGGGGATGAACGTCGACTTGCCCTATGAGCATGGTCACTACGCGTTCGCGGTCGTTATCGGTGTCATCGTCGTGCTGGAGGTCGGTACCATTTGGTTTTTCAACCGCAGGAAGTGGCTATAGCCATAAGCACGGTATACTAGATAGATGTCTAACATAGTTCCGGCTCATTCGCCGCTGCGCATCTTCGCTTTCTCGATAGCCGCTTCGGTAGGCATACTGCTGGCGGTCCTGTTCGGCATGGGTGCCGGCGCCTTTCTGCTGACGCTCATATTGGCAGCCGTGGAGATTACGTTCAGCTTTGAGAATGCTGTCATCAATGCCAAGGTGCTCGCCAGGATATCGCGGCCGTGGCAGGTCCTGTTCCTGACGGTCGGCATCGTCGTCGCCATCTTCGGTATGCGCATACTCTTTCCAATAATCATCGTCAGTCTGACGGCGCACCTGAGCTGGCAGAATGTCATCGATCTCGCGCTCCATCATCCCGAACAGTATGCGCATCATCTGGAGCAGGCCCATACCTCCATATCGGCGTTCGGCGGCGCCTTTCTGCTCATGCTGGCGCTGACGTTCTTTTTTGACGATACCCGGGCAGTGCGTTGGATCCAGGTCATAGAGCGGCCGCTGCACCGGTTCTCGCACTGGTCGGCCGCACCACTCGTGGCAGTGGCCGTGCTGGTCGGCTTCTCGTTGCTGCCGGCGAATGGCCACGGTCCCCAGACGTTCACGGCCGGTCTGCTCGGAGTTATCACGTACGTGCTTATACAAAGCCTGAGCGGTCTGTTCTCGAAGCTGCAGGGGCAAGCGGTCCGAGGCGCACCAGCAGACGGGACTGGTGGCGTTATCCAGCCTGGTGTACCTCGAGGTACTGGATGCATCGTTCAGTTTCGACGGTGTCATCGGGGCATTCGCTATTACTACTGATGTCGTACTGATCGCCGCCGGCCTGGGCATCGGGGCACTGTGGGTTCGTTCGCTCACCGTCTATATGGTGCGCCGGCGTATGCTCAGCCGTTACATATATGTCGAGCATGGCGCGCACTACACGGTGTTCATCCTGGCGGCCATTCTGCTGGCCGGTATCATCATCAATATCTCCGACTATGTGCCGGGGCTGGTAGGTGTCGGCGTCATCGGCGCATCGATAGTTGCTTCGCTGCAGGAACGCCGACGGCAGACCGTCATGCACCGCAGCCATGAGCATTTCTAGAGTGTTCGCATACAATAGGGGTATGGACTTCAGGTTTTTGGACGGATCTTCGGTCGACGCGGCGCCGCGGCTGCTCGGCTGCGTGCTGGAGCGGGAGCTGGACGGGCAGATTCTGCGCGGGAAGATCGTGGAGACGGAAGCCTACGACCAGACCGATGCCGCCAGCCATAGCTACAAGGGACGGACGCCGCGGACCGACGTGATGTTCGGACCGGCCGGCTTCCTCTATGTCTATTTTACCTACGGCATGCACTACTGCATGAACATCGTCTGCGGGCCGGAAGGCAGCGGCGCGGCGGTGCTGATCCGGGCAATTGAGCCATTGGAAGGGCAAGCAATAATGCGACTGAATCGCAAACGGCCGGTCAGGGTTGGAACTCACGAACGGCCCGGCCAAGACATGCCAGGCGTTTGCGATCGATAAGACATGGAATGGGCACGATATGCATAAATCACCGCTCAAGCTCATCGTGCATCCGGCCATTCCCGCATCCGCTATCGTGCGAACGGTGCGGCTCGGCATCACGCAGGCCCGGGATGTGCCGTGGCGGTTCTACATCAAAGACAATCCGTACGTCTCGAAGCCCTAGAGCAGGCCGCTCAGCGTCTGCCGGAGCGGGGTGATGACGGGCTGGACCAGGCTTTGGTTGACGGCATTGAGCAGGGGCTGGATCGGCTGCAGGGGTGGAAGTACGGCTGGGACGCCGGTAGTGCCGCAGTCGCTCGTGCAGGTCTGTGCAGGTGCGGGTGCGGCCGGGCTGCTCGCGGCATTGCTTCCTTGTGTACTGGTACTTGGACTGCTGGTTTGAGCAGGTGCGGGCGGTGGGGCCGTGTTGTCGCCCAGGACTTTGCCGGTTTCGGGAACATTACTCACTTGATTGATCGGCTGCTGCGGTTTCGGCGCTGCCGGCTGGCTCTCGGCTATGTGCGAGACCAGATACGTTCCGCCGCCGATAAGCAGCAGCGCGCAGGCCGCCATAGTCACGAGCAACCGCGGTCCGGCCCCGCGAATAATGCTGGGCAGCAGTTTTTGGAAGGGAGCCGGAATGCGTGATCGCTTCGACATACTCCCTCCATTTTACCAAGCATTAGCATAAGCACAAGGCCTTCGACCCCTGAACGCAGCGGTGCAATTGCTCGGTAGACGCGGTCGGTAAACCTCTTCGCTTCTGGTACCATGATGGCAGATGCATTTCCTGTTCAGTCACAAATGGCTTGCTGCCAGCCTTATCGTTTTCATACTTTTGGTGCTGTTTGCGCTCTGGCAGGTGCTGTATGTGACGCTGCACTACACGGCGTCGGTGCCGGCGCCGGATATCCCGCGGGGAACTGAACGGCTTGGCAGCGGCCCGGCGCTGTCGTTCGTGGTGATGGGCGACAGTACGTCGATCGGACAGGGTAGCGATTACGCCCATAGCATCGCCCGGATGTCGGCCGAGTACCTGGCGCACGACCATAGCGTCAGTCTCACGAACGTGGGTGTCAGCGGGGCGCGGGTGGCGGATGTGCTGCATGGCCAGCTGGCCAAGGCCGTCGCCCTCAGGCCTGATGTGGTGCTGTTGGCCATCGGAGCCAATGATGTGACGCATCTGACGTCGCTCGGCTCTGTTCGCACCAACATTACGGCGATCATCTCGCAGTTGCAGGCTGCCGACCCCAGAATTCATATCATCCTGACCGGTTCGCCGGCTATGGGCACGGTGCCGCGGTTCGCACCGCCCACCCAGTGGCTGGCTGCGTGGCGGGGTCCGGTCCATCAATAGCGTGTTCGCTTCGGTTGCCGCTTGCAAAGCATGCCGCGCTCCTGCCGATAGCCGCCGAGACCGGCCCTATCTTCCGCAAGAACCCGAAGCTTTTCGCCGCAGATGATTTCCATCCCACTGCGGCCGGCTATGCCGTCTGGCAGCCGATCATCGATGCCGGGCTCAGTCAGATGTTGGCGGCAATTGCCGCATAAGCCTGGTACCGGTTTTATTAAAAAGGCCGTATCTTCGTTTACGGCTGAGGCATAGAAAAAATGAGAGCCTGAGCTCTCATTTTTCCATTTGGGTGTGTGCCCCTAGTGGCCGATGGTCTGCAGCTGCGGGCTGCGCAGCGCGTGGGCAGTGTCCTCGGCCGGCTTCTTTGGGGTCTTGATTACCAGCAGCGCGGCCGCGGCGGCCAGCAGCATGAAGCCGGCAGCCACCAGGAAGGCGGCGTGGTAGCCGCGGATGGCGGCTTCGGCCGGACCGAGGTGCAGTGCGCCCGTGGTGACCGAAGCGGCGATGCCGGACAGGATGGACAGGCCGAGTGCGCCGCCCATCTGCTGCGACGTGCTGATGAGCCCGGAGGCGATACCGGCCTCATGGCTCGGCACGCCGGAGGTCGCGGCGGCGATGGTCGGCATCATGGTCATGCCGATACCGAGCGGGATCAGGATGGCGGCCGGTAGGATACCCAGCCAGTAGCTGCTGCCGATGTGCAGCAGACTCAGCCAGAGCAGGCCTGCGACCACGACGAGCGGCCCGATGACCAGGAAGCGCTTGAAGCCGTAGCGGGCGACCAGCCGGGGCATCCGGGTGGACATGATGGCCAGCGTGACGGGAAAGGGCAGGAAGGCCAGGCCGGTCATGACCGGGCTCAAGTGCAGGGCGCCCTGCAGGAAGAGCGTCAGCAGGAAGAAGGATCCGAGCATGCTGGCGTACAGCGGAGCCATGATGAGGTTGGCGCCGCGGACGTTGCGCACCTTGAAGATGCTGAGCGGCATCAGTGGGCGCTTCACGCGTGATTCGTTCACGATGAAGCCGGTCAGCAGTACGGCCGATACGGCGATGGACAGCAGGGTCTTCGGGTCCAGCCAGCCCCACAGCGGTGCCTGGGCGAAGGCCAGCACCAGAAGCATCAGGCTGCTGGTGGCCAATATGGCACCGGGTATATCCAAAGTCTTTTTGGTCTCCTCGCGCTCATGCTCCGGCACCAGCCGGGCGATCAGCGCGGTCATGACGATACCGATCGGCACATTGATGAAGAAGTTCCAGCGCCAGCCGAAGTACTGCGTCAGCGCGCCGCCAAGCAGCAGGCCCAGTGCCGCGCCGCCGGTGGCGACCAGGGTCCAGAAACTGAGCGCCTTGTTGCGGGCCGAACCGTCACGGAACGTCACCAGCACGATGGACAGTGCCGCCGGGGACATGAAGGCGCCGGCCGCGCCTTGCAGGGCGCGCAGCACGATCAGCTGGGTCGAGCTCTGGGAGATGCCGATCAGGAACGAGAATGCCGTGAAGGCGACCATGCCGCTAAGCAAGGTGCGCTTGCGGCCGAACAGGTCGGCCGCCCGTCCGCCGAGCAGCAGGAAGCCGCCGAAGAACAGTGCGTAAGCCGTCACGACCCATTGCAGGGCGCTGGTTGTAAAGTGGAGCTGCTGTTTTATCGTCGGCAGCGCGACGTTGGTAATGGCGTTATCGAGCACCACCATGAACTGGGCGATGGCGACGAGGATGAAGATAAGCCATTTGGAAGGTGTTTTCATATTGTTTGCCCTCATTAATAGTTGATATTACTCAATTAACTATACTCCTCAACCATTTGTATTGTCAAACTATTAATTCGGGAGTATAATGTAGACATGATAAGTAAACGATTGCAACACCAGTTGAGTCTGCTCATGATTCGCTCTTCTATGAAGGGCAAGTATGCGATCCTGGAAATCGCCGAGAAGAACCGCATCACCATGATGCCGGCGCTGGTACTGTGTCTGCTCGAGCCCGATCAGTCCGTGCCCATGAAGAGCCTGTCGACGTTCATGAGCTGTGACCCCAGTAATGTCACGCCCATCATCGAGCAGCTGGTGCACGAGGGTCTGGTAGAGCGCAAGGAATCGACGGAAGACCGCCGCGTGAAGACCGTCAGCCTGACCGTGAAGGGCCTGTTGCTCCGCGACAAATTCCTAGAAATTACCACCGACACCCGCTTGCCAAACCTCGATTCGCTCACCGAAGACGAGACCGAGCAGCTCATCACCATCCTCGAAAAAGCTACCGCCACCAGCGCCACCGAGAGCGTCGCGGTATAGATTAACGGCATATATAAAAAGACTTCCTTTCACAGCCTTGGCTGTTCCGGAAGCCTTCTATTACTTTGTGCTTTAGGGTTCTCGCAAATACCCTAAAACACCTCTCAAAACTCTGTTTGTGCCGCTTGGGTGCTACCCGGACGCCGGGTCTCACATCAAGCTTATCTTTAGTTTATATCACCATTCGCATAATGAAAAGAGGGATTTTTGGATTGGTGGGTAATTTATCCACCATTTGAGAAAAGCATATTATGACACAATGGGCTGTCAAGGCTTGTCAAATCCTTTGGCACCCACAGGCGGAAACATACTACACCATGTTGATGTAAATCACACGGCAATGCGATATGAGCCCTCTGTTAGATTCACGCCTGCCTGGTTCGCCGGGCCGGTCCGTCCTGCCTGTCTCGAAGGTTTTGTGTAAGCAGATGTCGCTTTTAGGTAATCGGGACGCCCTCTTCGCGACGGTATGTCAACTTGAAACGCAGCGGGTCTTCCAGGTGGTGTATATCGTAAGTGCTGAGCTGGAAGCCGGCATATTCGGATATCATAGCCATAGCCGCCCGGTGTTCAGGGCTAGCTGTCAGAACCTTGGCGATCGTCGGGTCGTCCCAGACGCAGACGGACAGGGCTATACGGGCCGGGTTGGGAGTACCGGGCTCGTAATGGATAAGGGAGTCGGACTTGATGGCGGCCATGTGGGCATTGTGGTCATGCCGGCCTATGGCCACGGTGTCCGCCTCCGGCTTATGGAGCGAGGAGAAAAGCTGCCCGCGAAAAGGGGCGTCTCAGGAAGCGGCCGGGTACGCTCGCGGGCACGTCGGGCGGCAGCCAGGAACGATTTCCAGTCGTAGGCCTCGTCGATGGGCAGCAGCGCGTAGTCCGGCCCCGTCGGTTCGAGCACGAGTCCGCCGAGTATGGGCGCAACGCGATCAACCAGGCCGTGCCTGAGCGAAGCGGCTTCGACTGTAATAAGTTCTGACATAAAAATATCCTTTCTGCGCTTCCGCCGGAAAGGATGTAGAGGTCAAACATCTTCCCCGGGCGTAAACGCGGGCTAGAAGGAGCACCGTGCACGTATCCGTGCGGGTTGCTGGCAGGTCATAGAGCTAGATCTCTCGCTGCCTCTGTATATTTAAGTTGTTAAGCTGACTCTAGTATAGCATGCCGTACATTTAAGCGCTAACAGTTATGGTGATACCGAGTAGTAGGCGCTCTAGCTCTCGTCCTTTTTCGCGAGTAAATTCTCAGATTCGTTGCTATACTATGTGTATGGATAGCCCGCTCAGTGCTGATGAGATAAGAAATATGCTCATAAACCCTTATTATGCCATCGTAATCGATGACTCTCTGTTCGGGGATGAGGGAATTAAGGGTGATCGAGTAAAGTGGGTAGAGGCGAACAAAGCATTTATACAGAAGGTTGGCCCGGAGAAG
Source organism: Candidatus Saccharimonadota bacterium (assembly GCA_037200465.1). Classification (GTDB taxonomy): domain Bacteria; phylum Patescibacteriota; class Saccharimonadia; order Saccharimonadales; family UBA4665; genus JAJZCD01. The sequence goes on from JBBCFY010000008.1 coordinate 38,719, forward strand.
TGGTTGACGCAATTATTGGAGATATTGTCCGTACCCGCCTCCGGCAAGAAGTATTCTGACATCAGTAATCCTTTTGAGGCGGCATTCCTCGCAGACACCCTGCAGGGTGAGCATCCGCCGCTTGTGACAGGAACACAGTGGGTTAAGGCAAATGTAAAACTATGGATGAGCTCGGCACAGAAGAGTGGCTTTGGCGGCTGCTGCAAGTCCTGGAAACTGAGTAGGTCTCAGGCTATCACTGTTACCTTACAGGCAGGTGCCCAGCAGTATGCTTACGTTTCTTCCGGCGTGGATACGTTGACCCTATAGCGCCGCCATAACCCGGTGAAGAATTCACCGATCTCCTGATAGGCGCTCTCGGGAAGTTTCGGGTATTTGGCGTGCATGTAGGGGGCCAGGTCGGGTAGATCGTCAGCGCGAAGCCAGTGAGCCAGGATAAAGAGGTCCGACGCAGGGATTGATAAGACCAATCCAAGGGCAATGAGACTATCGACTCGCGGCTGGTCGATCTGGGCATGCTCAATACGACTCACCGTTCCTTGATCCAGGTGGTGCACGACGGGCGACCTCATTCGCGGATAATCCAAGCCGCTCACGGGCACTGCGTAATGTATATGCGAGACGTTGCATGTCTTTTTGGGCCATGGGGCATTGCTCCTGCTTGGTGGTTCCTATTTTACGAGAAATGGCGTACGAACTTAAAGGAATGACAATTCCACAACAGTCAAATATATAGAGGTTGGAGGCGATTTGGCTTCATGGTTGCCTGTAGCAATTCTTAATTATTATACTCTAGCTCACCCCTGTTAATAGATTAGTGTTTTATATTTTTACTTCTGTCGCACAATACTGCTTTTCAGACATTACTACAGCCAGGCCACATTCGACATCCTTTGTTTTCATCTGGAAATCTATAATTGCTTATGCTTTTTGGATGTTGGCGGGTACGTAGTGATGAGGCTGTGGATAAGTCTCTTTACGTAGACTACTTGGCGCAGCTATACTGAGGATGAAGGGTCGAGAGTGATAAAAGTAAGTCTCGTCCTTAAGTGGAGAGGTTGGTGCATGAGAATCCCGATTTCACATAGTACTGAATCGTTGGAGCGAATGTTCCAGCATATTACTGATGCACCTATACCACAGCGTGTTACTATCCAATACCTGAAGCTAGAGGGTTTTGTGACTGGTCACGATCCAGAATTGCGACTCATCCTGAGGCTATTAGGCTTCCTCAGTGATGACGATACGCCTACGACTAAATGGAAGCGGTATAAACAAGAAGGACGCCAGGTCCTACAGGTCGCGGTTGAGAGAGTCTACCGGGACTTGTTTGCCATCTACCCTGATGCAATCTCTGGACGCAGTGCTGAGGACCTGGCGAAGTGGTTCGCGCAGTTTAACGTCAATGGCTCTAAAACATCCACCGAGCGGGCGATCAGGACATTCAGGAAGCTCTGTTCACTGGCTGGTATAAAGCCGGAAGATCAGCCACCGGCGATGCCACAGGCCGAAGCAGTCCAGGTTAGGCAGGGCCAGGTCTCACCAGCCGCCCTAACCGGAGAGCTGCCTTCCATATATCTGCCGATTACGACAAGCCGTGAGGTGTATACGGCGCTCTTTGAAGCGTACTTTGATGTTTTGGGAAAAAATAGGAGGGGGGACTAGGTACTATGTTAAAGAAGCATGAACAGCTTCGAGTGCATGATTTACTTGAAGCGGGTGTGTCCGTGGCCGAAGTGGCGCGACGTACTAATACGAGTAGGGACGATATGATAAATACCAAGCGGATCGGACGGCACATCCAGAGCTGGGCCAGCCTGAGCGAAGATGACAAGATTCCAAAAGATCATGCAGCCCTACCAGGGCTTGCTCGACGCCCAATTATCTCGCAGGAAAATTAATCTGAACGAACTCTTCATTGAACTCCAGCAGGAGGGTTTCAGGGGCAGCCACCACCAGTTTAGCCGATATGTGCGCAAGCGGCGTCAGGAACTGCTGCCTCCTCAGTCCCGGGATCTCAAACATGTTGAAACCGCACCCGGTGAACAGGCCCAGGTAGACTGGGGTCATTTTGGCGTATTAACTATCAATGGCAAACGGGAAAAGGTTGTACCTCTTTTCTTATATCTTAGCTTGGAGCCGGGCATATTATATGGAGTTTGTCGTACGGCAGAATCAACGTACGCTCCAGGCCTGCCACATGCACGCTTTTGAAAAGCTGGGTATCCCCAAAACCATCATCTATGACAATATGAAAACAGTGGTTGTCAGACGGGAGAAGATGCCGGACGGTAGCAAAAAGATCCATTACAATCTTGATTTCTTGGATTTTGCGCAGTACTACGCCTTTGAGCCGATTGCCTGCCCGCCCTACTACCCGAAGGCAAAAGGTAAAGTCGAGGCGAGTATTAAGTACGCCCGCAATTATTTTGTCCGTTACACACCGCGCGTCAGTATTACCCTTGAACAGCTCAATGAGGGTTTAGGTCAGTGGATCGAGGAAACGGCTCATAATCGAACGCATGGCACTACGGGGGATAAACCGGATGAACGGTGGCTCCAGGAGAAAACATTTTATCATTCCCGACGAATATGCCGCCCTACCAGGCCTCGCCACTGCGTAGTTATCGCACGACACAGTACGGTCTGTTTACTTATAACGGTATGACATACCAGCTGGGACAAAAGTACGCCCTGCTTAAAATAGAAATTAGAGAAATCGATGATCACGGCCTGCCCCTGCTGGAAATATACCGCAACAATGATCTGCTGAAGACGGTGCCTATTCCCGCTAAAAGGCATAGCTGGGTAAGAGTCTTCGAGGATGATGAGCCGACTGCCGCAGTGCATGCGGGCGAGTCAAAGAAACGGGCGCTAAAACCATATGATATAGCGGTGGCTACCAGGCAATTGGATTATTACAGTATCCCCGTGGCGACCGAAAAGGAGACGGCATAGGCATGGGCAAGAAGAAAACAGGGAAAATGGTCTTTCCGCAAGGCGAACAGATAGAGCAAATCAAGTCGGCCATGCAGGAATTTGGACTATACGGGAGTGTTAACTCATTTGAGTTTTTTGCGAAGAAAACGCTCGAGGCGCACGGCACAACGTTTGACTTCCTTATAGAGCTCTTTCGCCATGAGTATGATCATAAGGAAAGCGCCCGTGTGGCCCGCTGGATCATTCAGTCCAAGCTGCCGAAGCAGTTTAAAACACTCGAAGACTACGATTTCAGCCGGCAGCCGAACATTGACCCTACACTTATCACCGGGCTGGCCTCATGCCGATTCATCACGGAGGGCCAGAACGTTATTTTTCTCGGGCCGCCGGGCGTTGGCAAGACGCATCTTGCTACAGCGCTGGCCTATGAAGCAATCATCAAAGGATATGAAACCCGGTTTGCAAAATTAAATGAATTTATCGAAGCGGTTCACAAAGCGGCAGACACCAGCGTGATCCGATTACACCGGTCGTTGGTTTCGCCGGAGCTGCTGATACTTGATGATATAGACTACTACTCCACCGACCAGCTGGCCGGCCAGTTTCTCTTTACTGTGCTCAAGGAACGGTATGAGAACAATGTCTCCACGATCATTACCTCAAATAGGAATCCAAAAACGTGGGATATCTTTGGCAAACCGGAGAATACTCCTGCAATCCTGGATCGCTTATTCCAGGACGACAGGGCCATAACGATTAACATCACCAGTTCGTCGCAGCGCGTTTCCAGGATACCGGAACTCCTTGCGTAGAGCGCCATAGGACTTTAGCGGCCTCGGGGTTGAGGTGATAGCGAGGTCCTTGGCGTTATGGAGCTGTTTCCTGTCACGGGTATCACGAAAGGCGTTAAAACGTTGTCATAATGGGAATGGTGGTACAACTTAGCCGTTCGAAAATTATATAGGTGATCAAGGCCGGCTTCAGCCAGAAACGCAAGACGCTCGTGAACTCCCTGAGCGGCGGCCTGGCCATATCCAAAGATGATGCCAAAACCATGCTCGACACCGCCGACATTGATGCTGGCCAGCGTGCCCAGGCGCTTTCCCTCAACGACTGGCACCGACTGTATGAAGCCGCTAAGTAAACCGTATTTCTTCCGTCGCAGCCGGGTGTGACCGGCCGGATACTGACCGTCCTGCGCCAGAAAAACCAGATTACAAAGTAGAATAGGCCGATAATGGCGAACAGTTGGTAGGCGGCAAAGACGCTTCTATGTTGTGCCAGCCAGCCGAAAGCCAGCCCAAGCGGGATCATAAGCGTGCTAGTACCGAAGTTGATGAGCGACAGCGCGGTCGCCCGCAGGCCGCTGTCCAGGTGCTTCTGGGCCATGGCCTGCGTTTCGTTCTGGATAATCCCGTACGAGAACGTCGACAGGTAGAAGAAAATAAGGCCGAGTGGCGTCCGCCAACTGCTCATGACCGCGAAGGCACAGAAGAAGCTGCCGATGAGAAAGGGTAAGAAACGGGCTAAGCGCGTCGCTAGGAACTGTCCGAGTGCGCCGAAAAGCCACTTACCGCCGTTCGCCCAGCCGCTGCCGATAGCGCCGAAGCCGATGGCTATGAAATACAGCCCGGCATATTCATTCAGCGTACTGCGAAGCATGCCGGCGACGAGCAGTATGCTCGCCAGGATAGAAAAGGGTCCGGTTGGTGAGCAGCACGTGACTGGCTTCGCCGATATGTTTCCGCAGTTTGGTTTTGGCTGCCAGTTTATGGAACGATGGCTCATGCATACTCAGGATGAGTAGTATATTGACAGCGCATACCACCGCGCTCCAGTAATATGTCGATCGGTAGCCGAAACTGTTAGCCATGAACCCACCGAGCGGCGAAGCCACGCGATGCTCGCCATGAACAGCCCCATAGCTTGCGCCTTGATGCTTGGCATATGAGGTCGCGTTGCCTTCCTGCGCCAGGATGTCATAGGTAATGGCTTGGAACGTGCCGTTCGTCAGGCACAGGTACAGCCCGTAGATGCCGGTACCGACGGTATACATCAGCAGGCTGTGGCTTGCTCCGGCCACTAGCGATCCGACTCCAGTGCAAGCATACCGAGCGCTAGCGTGTACTTACGGTTCCAGCGATCCGCCAGCACGCCGAACGGTACATCGAACAGCGTCGTTACGATGACCAGTACGACGGCATTGACGCTGACGCCGAACGCCGTGATGCCGATACGGTACATGAACAGCTTCTCGACCGAATACCAGAAGACTAGCCCGGCCAGGATATTCACTGCATATAGTTTGGCGATATGCTGCGCATCGTGTTGAGGTTAGTATAGCGCTTTTTACAGTAGTCAAAACGCTTACATTTATGATATAATACACGTTACACCTGAGAGGGTGTCATAACATGGGGCTGAATTTTAAGCTCGACGTTGGTACGTTACGGTTAGATCAGCAGGTCGCTTGTCAGCGATATAGGCAAACCATTACAGATGCAAAAACATCTACTCGCGGTATGCTCGCAGAGTTGAAGAGCCGTTTGGCCTTTAACAACGCACTTGCCGCACCAGTTGCAGCTTAATTGCCGCTTCAACGCCTTCGCGACATCAGATAGTGAACAAGTGTTACATATTTCTGATTGCTCGAGACAAACTGTCCAATTGACTCGCTAAGACCAGGATTGCTCGCGCATGATGTTTGTCGGTTTCGATACATGCGTGCTAAGACAGCAAAACCGCCTAAGCCTGTAGACGACTAACCATGTAAACTCCGACGGACCCGGGGGCAGTACCCGGCAGCTCCACCATATTGCGATTTTCGACGACTTTCGGGTCGTCGTTTTTCTTATTAGCGAAGTCCTAGAGCAACTATACAAATAGTGAGGTGCGAAACAAAAATGAAGCCAAGTTCATGGACGACATAATGTTTCTTGTCAAAGAATGTGGCAATACCAAAGACTGTCATTGCGAAGACGCAAGCCAATGTCAATGCAAGAAAAAGCCCGTGTAGTACAGGCAGAAATAGAAACGCAAGAGAGTACATTCCTACTGCCATAGCTAAAGCAAATTTTTCATGTAGCGCCAAGAACCTGTCTCGCGCAGGAAAAATTAGCATTAGGTATGCCCCCAAGATATTCAAGGCTCCATGCTACGGACTGCGCTAGACCATAGCTATTTCGCGGAGCAATGAACCAGTACACAGTTATTGCAAGCAAGGTGCTGTTAGTAAAGGCTGTCCATCTAAACTGTCTTAATAGTTTACTTTCAGCAGCTGCAAGCTCACTAAGCGACTTGGGGTTTTGTTGGTCATGCTGAGAGATGGCTATGTAGCTGTGACCAATAATTGATCCAATTGTACCTAAGAACGCTGTATAGAAAGCTAGTGGCATAGCGGTATTGTAACAAAATACTACTGTAACAATCTGGATTAGAACGCTCTGCCTTACCTTACCCTGTACTTAGTGGTATGGGGGCTAAAGCCCCAAGGGACTATCTACATCTGATGAGCGGTTTTTTATGGTATTTATAGTCTAGATAGTCGTCCCAGAGTAAATCACGCCAACGATGTACCTCTTCAATAATGAGGGGGTGAACTTTTTTCGAGGTGCTCCACCAAGATAAGTACCCCACCAATAGCGCGTGGGGTATTTTTCTTCCTCGGGAATTTATAAATGCGATAGAGTTGCAAAAATAACGTTTTTCTCTGACCGGGTACATTGTGGCGAGTGATTCGAGCGCGTACAATAGTTAGTCAACTAACGATATTGCCCTAGGAGGCATTTCTGCGATGACTAATCAGAAGTCTTATGAATTGATTGCGCTTATCCGCCGCCTATCGACACTGCTCGACAAGAATATCGATCTATGGCTGAAGCCGTTCGGGCTGGCGCGTACCCAATACGTGGTGTTGTTTTACCTGCGGGAAGATGGCACCTTGCCCACGCAAAGCCTGTTGGAGAGTCTCCAGGTGGAGCCGGCGACGCTCAGCGGCGTCATCAGGACGCTTGAGACCAAAGGGTTGGTGACAAGGGTGGAACATGCGAGTGATAAACGCCGCAAGGACGTGCGGCTGACAGATGTAGGCAAGCAACTGATGTCGAAGATAACGGCTCCGGGACCAGTCATGCAGGAGGTAGTACTGAAAGGGCTGGCCCCTGATTCGTTGGGCCGCTTGATGTCCAACGGTAGCAAGATGGTAGAGAATCTGGAAGCAGAGATAGAGGAACAATTGGGAGGACAAAACCATGGGAACAATGATTGAACTGACCTACGAGGGAAAACCTTTTGAGGCGTATGAGGCAGTGCCGGAGGGTGAGGTACGGGGCGCGTCATCGTCATTCACGAGATATGGGCGCTGAACGATCACACCAAGAGCATTGCCGACCGCTACGCCGCCGAAGGCTACTATGCCCTGGCACCCAACCTGCTGGCCGAGACCGACATCGCTAAGCACGCTGCCACGCTGCAGCTGGATTACTTCAACCCGGCAAAGCGCAATGAGGCGCAACCGAAGCTACGGGCCCTTATGACACCCATGAGCGAACCTGATTTTGGCAAAAAGACGCTGGGACGGGTGCGGGCCTGCTTCGATTACCTGTATGACAAGCCCCGCCACGCACGAATGCGTGGCCGTGACGGGCTTTTGCTTCGGCGGAAGCTATAGTTTCGCGCTTGCCGCCTCTGAACCCCGCCTGAAGGCCGCTGTGCCGTTCTATGGCCACGCCAATTTAGAGGATATCGACGCCCTTCGCAAGATCGCTTGCCCGATCCTGGCATTTTATGGAGAGAACGATGCCGGACTGATGGAGAACCTGCCGAATGTGAAATCCGAGATGGAGGCGGCGGGTGTCGCGTTTACGGCACAGGTATATCCGGATTGCGGCCATGCCTTCTTTAATGACACCAACCCCTTCGCCTATAACGCCCCAGCCGCCAAAGACTCCTGAGGCGTACACTCGATTTTCTGGCAGCTAACTGATCACAAGCGGCTGGTGATAGTGCCGCCATGCAGAAGACCCCGCTCCTGGCCTAAGCGGGTGATGTTCTCATAATATTCCAGCTCGTCACTCAAGGCGTTCCAGCCTTTTCTGGTGAGGCGGTAATAGCGCCGTCGTTCACTCGCCTCCTCGAAGGGCAATTCCTCGATGTATCCTTGGTCGGCTAAACGCTTCAGCGTACCATACAGGGCACCCGGTCCGAGCTTCACCTTACCGGTACTATCATGCCTTATTTGTTGTATTAACGCGTAACCATAAAGCGGCTTGGCGCTGAGCGCGAAGAGAATGCCGAACGTTACTTGTGGTAATAGACCGGCTTTAGAGTTGTTCATGAGAGTAGTATAGCTGATTACGATATATCGTCAATAGATATATCAAAATACGATAATACACCATTTCACCGAAGTTATTATCACTAGGCACAAAAACTCCCGGCGAGTTTACCTCGTTCCGGGGAGTTATCGGGCTGACGGTTGCTACATAGCGCCGTGCATAGTGCCGCTGTGTCGCAAGCGGTGTACTTCGCCCATCTCGGCACCATCCCAGGTGGCCAGGATGAAACCGATGATCGCGAAGATGACCTGGTTCGTAATGACCGCGCCGCTCATGCCGAGAAACAGGGTCGATACCAGCAGCCAAAGTGAGGCTGCCGCGTTGATCCAGCTTGGCGAGGTGTTATCCGTGCCAAGTTGGGCGAAACCAAAGACGATCATGACCGCTCCGACTATCAGCAGGCTCACCAGTGCTGCACCGGTAGTCGAGATGAATATCGGCGACAACATAAGCCACGCCCCGACCGCGATGGTCAGTGCACTTGCCAGTCTTGATTGACTCAATCGTTCCATACGTTGCTCCTTTCTACATTCCACAATAACGCTTATATCACCGGAGCGCAGTAATGTTCCCGACAAATTCACACTCTTGCCGGGTGCATAACCCGAAATAGTGCCGGCGGTATCGTTTAATCCGCTTTTTCGGTGCTGACACCGGTCAGCTCCCAGGCGCGGCCGAGTGCGGAACCGAACAAGGTGAAGACAATGGTGATAAATGCGGCTTGGTTGATCATCTGGTTACTATTGAAGATCAGGATGACGCCGTATACGAGTTGGGCGGCATAGACGGCGGAGCTGACGCCTAGGATGCCGCGGCTGACACCGTCCCGCCGTCCGGCTGTCAGCAGCCGGGCCGAGTTTGAGAGACCGAGGACGCCCATCACCCCGAAGACGTAGCCGAGGCTGGTCTGCGGGATAAGTCCCACGAGCCCCACGAAGAACAGATTAAGCAGGGCGAGGTAGGAGCCCTCGGCCATGATGTTCTCGGTAGTGATCTGCCGCTTGCTCTTGCCGCTCTTGTCCATGACGAGGGTCATGGCCACGAACAGCAGGCCGATGAACGATGCTGCGGCAGTGACGGTGGCAACCAGGAAATCGGTGTAGCCGGAAGGAAGCATACTACCAGCATACCACGGCTGAACTTCGTTAAATGACTTAACGAACGTGCTATAGTAAGACCTCGAAATGACTCAATCTATATCCGATGAACAAGAGTATGATAACCGTCCCCGGCGTCCGTCGGGCCCCTTCGTGCGGCTCGGCGCCAAGCTCTATAGCGGTATCCGGACCGTCCAGAAGCAGATAGTGCCCTATGCTGCGGAGTGGCGCCGCCAGAACGCTATTGAGATGGCCCGGACCGATCGGCCGCTGTGGGTAGTGCTGGGTGACTCTATGGCGCAAGGTATCGGCGCCGGTGCCTATGACCATGGGTGGCCGGGACAGCTCCGGCAGCTCTTGGCCGCGGACGGCCGCGAATATCGCTTGGTGAATCTGTCTATCAGCGGTGCCAGGATCGCCGACGTGCTGGAGCATCAATTGCCGGCCATGCAGTCGCTCGGCATTCGGCCGGAACTGGTAACGGTGATGATCGGCAGCAACGATCTGGTGCGCCGCAAGTACCGCCGGCACGCCCAAGCGGACTTTGAGCTTTTGCTGGCGCAACTGCCGCGCGGCAGCTATGTCGCCAACCTGCTGGGTAACGGCTCGGCGCCGCTGGCCATGGACAGGCGGCTCCGGCAGGCTGCTGCTGACGGCCGGGTGGGTCTTGTCGATATGCGCGGCCGCGGTCCGCATAGCTGGCACGGCCTGGTCGCCGAAGATCACTTTCACCCGAATGAAGCCGGCTACCGGGAAATCGCCCGCGTATTCGGTGAAGCACTCGGATTGTAAGGATATTCATAGCCCCCGGCAGTCGACGCGGGTAGTCTATAACGGGAGGAATACATATGGCGAAATACGGTCCGAAAGCACAGGATAAGGTGGAAAAGACAATGCACGAATTCAAACAGGGGCGACCTGAAGAGCAGCTCGGGGCACACGGTCACCAGCCGCAAACAGGCGGTAGCGATAGGTCTGAGTGAAGCCCGCGAAGCGGGTGCCAAAGTGCCGCGCAAGCACTGATATTTTTGCCAGCCGTAAGCGTGAGCGGTATACTGTGAGGGTTAAGACTATGGAGAGATAGCCCGCAGGCGTGGGCAGTTGGCCGCTACGGCGGCCCGGCAAGTGGAAAAACAAGAACTACCGGACAAACAGGCGGGAGAAACGGCGCATGCATTCGAAGTGCGTTTGTTGCATGATTTCCTGATTTTCGCCGTCGTACTGGTGGTCGTCTTCGTGGGCTACCACTTGGGTTCTACATCTGTGGTACAGGCAAAGACTCCGGCCGCTGTTGCCCCCACGAAGACCGTAGCGGCAGCTCCGGACCCGCTCGCTTCGTTGCCGGCCGATATGAATGCCGCCATCGCCGCGGCGCCGGATCTGTCGGCGTCGGCTACGCTTATCAATCTGAATACCGGCACGGTGTACAACGCCGGGAACTATACGCAGCGCTACGAGGCGGCCAGCACGTCCAAGCTGGTGGCGATTTTCGACTACATCAACCGGGTCGAGCAGGCAAAGCGAAACTCACGCAGAACATCGACGGCGAGCAGGCCCAGGACATCATCATGCGCATGATCGTCTACAGCGATAACGATGCCTGGACCAAGCTCAACACCTACCTCACCATGAAGCAGGAGCAGGCCTATGTGAACAGTCTGGGGCTGACTGCTATCATCAAGACCGACAACCTGCAGTTCTCAACGCCGGATATGGCCCGCATGTTGCAGCTGCTGTACCAAGGCAAGCTTATGAATGCCGCTGACCGGGCAATGGTGTACGGCTATATGTCGCATACCACCGTCACGAACCTTATCCAGGCGGTGTTACCCCCGGATGCCACGGTCTACCACAAATACGGCCAGATAGATGGCGTGCTGCACGATGCTTCCATCGTGCAATACCAGGGGCATGACTTCGTGCTGGTCATCTACACCAACAATCCTGCCGGTACCGCCGGCAAATACAACGAGCAGGTAAACCTCATCCACGCCGTCACCACTGCCGCCTTCGCCGACATAAGTACGGATTGAGGCATCCGTTGTAAAATTGTGAGGTACGACCCATAGGTTTTCAGGTCTGTAGGTTCAAGGTATAGAAAAACCCCTCTTGGAGACAAGAGGGGTTTGAAGGTATTCGGCCTACGTAGGCAGAACCGAGCCCGTCGAAGGGGGATTAGCTAGTGCGTACCTCGCGCACTAAACTACTACAATCCTGCCCGGTAGATCTAGGACTTTTCAATGGATTACCCCCTCTCTTGAAGGGCTCCCGCAAAACGACACATTGCGAGCGAAAGCTTCCGCTCCTCACGCAAGCGTATTTCTAATACGCTTGCGTTCCGGTGCTCATCTTTCATCTCACACTGCGCCATTTTGCGGGAGCCCTATGTTAGTTTGTACTTTCCACTATACGCTTACGGTTTCGGGCTGCCAAGACTAAAAAGTTATAATAAATCGTATGCAGGGAAGGCCACTGGTTTTTGTAGATGTGGAGACGACGGGCGGGATGGCGCATAGCAGCCGCATACTCGAAATCGGTGCGCTGCGCGTTGAAAATGGCAAAATTGTCGCAAAAATAAATCAGGTGCTTGACCCGCAGGAGCCGGTGCCGGGCTGGATCACGAACCTGACGGGTATCGAGCCGGAGGAAGCCGTCGGCAAACCGCTGTTCGCGGAGGTGCTTCCGCAGATACCGCCAGCTGTTTCAGGATGCGATCTTCGTGGCTCACAATGTCGACTTCGATTACAGCTTCTTCCGCGAAGAGTACCGGCGCAGCGGCGGCAGATTCACGATGGACAAGCTCTGTACCGTCCGGCTGAGCCGGGCGCTCTTTCCCGAACATCGCAGCCACAAGCTGGATCTGGTCATAGAACGGAGCGGCTACCGGGTGAAAAACCGCCACCGCGCCTACGATGACGCCGAGGTGCTGCACAAGTTCTACCGCGATAACCTGGCCCGCTTGGGCGGCGAAAATTTCTACCCGATCGTCGAGCGGTTGGTGCAATCCAACCAATCGCGGCTATTTATGTAAAAAACTTTATAGCAAACCTTAAGCGGCAAGCCTCATAGTACAGCAGGTAAGGAGGACACATACCATGCATTACCATGAACTTATCCGTAGAATCAAAGACGCTGCCCATGCCGACGACAGTGAGTCGCAGGACGCTCTAGAGCTCGTAGTCGAAAATGTGGCCGCTCATCTGACCGACCATACCCGCCGTGAATTCGCGGCCGCGCTGCCGACGAGCTGCAGAACGCCGCCCAGATGGTACCGACAGCCAACCATATCGACGAGGATATCATCGAGCAGCTGATGGATCTGGAAGACGTGGACGAGATGAACGCCAGCCAGCGTATCAAAGCCGCCTGGCAGGCCATCTGCGATATTTTCGACAGCCGCGAGGTAGACGACATCACGTCGGAGCTGCCGCGCCAAGTCGTTGCCGCCCTGGAGTAAACTATAAGTACCAGGAGGTACGATATGTCCATAGCAGATAAGAACCATCACCACCCCGTCCGCAAGGGCGAAAGCAAAGCCCATAGCGCCGCCCACAAATATGATATGAAGAAGATGGCCAGCGTGGTCAACCACGTGGATTTCGAGCGCCACCACGGCTTCGAAAGCACCAAGCACAAGGAGAAGAAGGCGGAGTAACCTTTTTCGGTAGGCAAGAAATATCCCAGTTCAACTGGGATATTTCTTTGGTGAGCCTTTCGAGCGCGTGTCCCTAGCCGCAGGCATGTCGCTGTAACCGCTATGCTTCCGGAATTTCCTTGCCGAACGATTCCAAAGTGACTGCCTCAGGCTCTGGTCCGCCGCGCTTGCCGGTGTCGAGCGCGTCGATCTTGGCCAGCTCGTCGTACCGACAGTTCAAAGTCGAAGACATCGAAGTTCTCGGCGATGCGCTCCGGCTTGGTCGACTTCGGGATGACCGAACGCCCTTGCTGGATGTGCCAGCGCAGCATGACCTGGGCGGCAGACTTGTCGTGAGCTTTAGCAATCTCCACGATGACCGGGTCTTCGAGGGTGCTAGTGTGTCCGGTTGTCGCGGTAGAAGGTGATGCCGCCGATCGGTGACCAGGCCTGCGTCACGATAGCGTGCTCTTTATCGAACGCTTGTACTTCGCCTTGCTGGAAGTACGGATGCAGCTCGATCTGGTTGACGGCCGGTACCACGGTTACGACATCGAGCAGCTTGGTCAGGTGTTCGACCATGAAGTTGCTGACGCCGATAGCTTTGACTTTGCCGTCCTTGAGCAACGTCTCCAGCGCGCGGTAGGCATCCAGCGTCTTGTCGAAGTGCGACGGCAATGCCTGGTGCAGGATGAGCAGGTCTATCTGGTCGACACCGAGCTTGGCCGCACCCTTCTCGAAGGCGTGCAGCGTCTCGTCGTAGCCGAAGTCGCTGATCCAGACCTTGGTTTCGATGAAGACGTCATTGCGCGGAATACCGGAAGCCTTGATCGCGTCGCCCACTTCTTTTTCGTTGCCGTACGCGGCGGCAGTGTCGATATGGCGGTAGCCGGTCTTGAGTGCAGCCTCGACAGCGGCAATCGTCTCGTCAGGCGGTGTCTGAAAGACACCGAGGCCGATGATGGGCATCTCGACGTCGTTATTTAATATGAGATTCGGTACGGAATTGGCCATACGGAACAGTCCTTTCGTTAAAGCCTTGTCAGCAGAGGTTTGTAATAAGGAATAGAAAACAGACTTGTCTTCTTACCTTTAGACTAAGCGCTTTCGAATTTGCGGACAATACGAATTCTTACCCAGCGGCAAACGGAAAGGCCGCTGTGCGAACTGCAACAGCGACCTGACTACCTTTGCCCCTGGACTGGGTTGTAAAATTCTTGTGTGGTGGAGCTACAGGGATCGCTGCGCTCCAAAATCACCACTGTGCTCGGAGCTAGTTCCTGCGCGCGGCGGTGATTTTACAAACCCTCGTTCGCTCCGCTCACTGACAGGGTTTGAGGCGCCTGAATGTTTACCAAGATAAAAGCACTAGACATGCGCCTAGTGCTTTTATCTTGGTGGAGCTACAGGGACTCAAACCTGGACCTCTTCCATGCCATGGAAGCGCTCTAGTCAACTGAGCTACAGCCCCTCGGTAATGAGACAAACCTTCGGTTTTTCTCATCGCGCCGGCAAAATGGAGTACATTTTGTCGGGCTGCTCTTTTCCCGGCCGCAAGGGCTTCGGTGTGAACAACAGGGAGAGTATAGCGTATGTCTGATATTTTTTCCAGTCTTAGGCATATGTGCTGCTAGGCGAGCAGAAGCTTGCGAATTGCCCGGTTCTTCCCTATAGTTAGGCGTAAGCATAAACATAGCCATAGTGGAGTCTTAATCAGCGATGGAACCGCCGAGCCAATTCCCTGACCCGAACACCGAAGATCCGATGATCCCGAATCAGGAGACAACGCCTGCGGATGTCACGGCTCGGCCGTCTCCGAGCGTTTCCGGACAGGGCATTTCCATCGAGCCGCCTGCCGCAAGCAGGGCAGAGATTGCCGAACCGACGCCTCCTGAGCCGGTCGTCGTCGCAGCCGGTCTGCCGCCGATACCCGAGCCCGCTTTTTCGCCCAGAGCCGATGTCTCTACACCGGCTTCGACTGCCTCTGCCGGCTTTTCGGCTACTTCCGGCGTATCAAATGCACCGATGTCGTCGGGCCCGGTATCGCCGGCTCCGACCCAGCCGCTGCAAATAGTTACCGGCGGCGCCGACCAGCCGCCGACCTCCAGTAGCGGTTCACCGATGTATGCTACTCCTGCCCGCACGAAACGCTGGGTGCTGCCTGCTGCCATCGTGGTACTGGTGCTCGTGCTGGGCGGCGGCTATGCCTTTGCCTTCTATCTGCCCCAGCCGGCCGAGCGCGGTCTATTCCAAGAGTCTGCAACAGACCGGCAAAGCGGCCGACGCGCTTATCAACTACACCAATACGGCTGCCAAGAAGAGCTACAAAAGTTACGGCTTCAGCGGCACTGCGCACGTCAAGACTACCGGTGTCAGTGCCGACGTGACCGTTTCCGGAACGTTCGACAAGGATGCCAACGCCAACGCCAAGCTGAGCGTCGATGTCCTGGGCGAGAAGGTCACGGCCAACGTTTTGAGCCAGCACCTGAAAGGCAATACCAGCCCCGACGTCTATCTGCAGGTCAACGGCGTCAAAGCCACGCTCGACAGTCTCGGTCTCACTAGCCTCGACAGTCTGGACGGCAAATGGATATCCATAGACCACACGCTTATTGATAGTTATAGTTCACTGCTTAATGCCGGTTCGGGCTCGGACAGTTCCAGCCCTACCGTCCCGACAAATGATCAAGTAGTGGATGCCGTCCGGAAAGTCCAGACGGTCAATAAGCAGTACTTATTCACTACCGACAGCTCCAAGGCGGTGCTGACCAATCAGCACTACATCGGCAAAGAAACCAAGGACGGCCGCAGCGTTTATCACTACCGGGTAGGCTACAACAGCGCACACCTGCAAGCCTACCTGGCAGCCGTCGGTACGGCGCTCAACAGCAGCAAGCTGAACGCCTGGTCGAAGGCGACCGACGACAAGAACCTGAACCAGGAATTGGATCTGGCGTCCCTCATCACCAGCGTCAAAAATGCCAAGCCGGGCTATACGTTCGACATGTGGGTGGACACCAAGACTAAGCTGGTCCACACGCTGCAGTTCGTGGACCCGTCCGACAAGACCTCTGTCTTCACCGTGACTCAGAATTACGTCGGCGGCAGCGATTACCCGTTTGCCGTAAGCTTCAGCGGCAAGGATATGGCATCCGGCGACACCGAGACGGCCAGCATCAAGCTCGACGTGAACAGCCAGACCGATAAGGAAACCGGGGCGCTGAGCGTGACCGAAGGCAAGGACACGAGCATTTCCGGCGACTTCACCCTCACTCCGTCCAACACGGCGGTGCAGGTGACGGCTCCCACCGGTGCCGAGTCCATCGACAATGTAATCACCCAGTTGCTGGGCGCCTACGGCAGTTCGAGTGACGACGGGCTGTCACTCTAGTTGACGAGCATCATGGAAGAGACGAACGTTTCAGCCCTCCGCAGCCTCGTCGGTATGTACGGCTGGAGCCTGCCGGCCAGCCTGGTGCTGCAGTTGCGGCTGCACCGCTATTCGGGCTGGCGGCTGCTCTATTGGTTCTGGCACGCCCGGCGTTTTGATGACACTGAGGCGTTAAGTGAGATCGAGCGCTCGGTATCGGTCCTGCTGGCGCTCGGCATGCTGCTGCAGATCGCGGTCGGTATCGGCTTCCTGGTAGAGTGGGCCCGCTACGGCTCGCCGGGCGCCTGGGAATTCGGCCTGGCGCTGCTGCTGTCGTATCCGCTGGTCTGGGCGCACCTGGTAGCCGCCCTGGCTAGTATCACGTGGCTAGTTTACTTCTTATTCCATCCCAAGAAAGGCGGTCGGGCGCTGGTGTGCGGCGTGCTGGAATGGCAGGTCCGGCAGCTGCGGGCGCGCCACGATTTCAAGGTCGTAGCCGTGGCGGGCTCGGTCGGCAAGACCAGCACCAAGCTGGCCATTGCCGACTTGCTGGGGCAGAATCTGCGGGTCCGGCACCAAGCCGGTAATTACAACGACCGGGTGACCGTGCCGCTGGTGTTCTTCGGGCTGAGTGAGCCCAGTATCTATAATGTCTTTGCCTGGTGGAAGGCATTCGGCGTGTCGCAGTCGGAGATTTCGTTGCCGTATCCGTACGACGTGGTGGTGGTGGAGCTCGGGACGGACGGCCCGGGGCAGATGGCCGACTTCGCCTACCTGAAGCCCGACCTCACGGTGGTGACGGCGGTCGCCCCGGAACACATGGAGTACTTCGGTACGCTTGACGCCGTGGCGGCCGAGGAGCTGAGCGTGTTTGACTATAGCCGGCAGGTGCTGGTGAACGGCGACGACATCGCCGGGAGCTATCTGGCCGGCCGGCAATTCGTCGAGTACAGCGTAAGCAGCAAGCAGGCGCAGTACGGAGCGGCCGTGAAGCCCGATGGCCTGAAGGGCCAGGAGCTGGCGGTCCGGCTGCCGTCGGGCGACTTTACGGCAGAGGTGCGTTACCTGGGACTGCAGGGCGCCAAGGTCGCATTAGCGGCTGCAGCCGTGGCCGATATGCTCGGCGTCAAGAAGGCCGCGATCTCGCATGGCTTGCCCAAGCTCCAGCCGTTCGCCGGGCGCATGCAGGTACTGGAAGGCATCAACGGCACCACGCTGATCGATGATACCTATAATGCGAGTCCCTTGGCTGTCAAAGCCGGGCTGGACGTGGTCTACGCGGCCAAGGCCACGCAGCGCATCGCTATCCTGGGCAGCATGAACGAGCTCGGCAGGTACAGCAAAGCGGCGCATGTAGAGGTCGGTGAATATTGTGATCCGAAGAAACTGGACCTGGTGGTGACCATCGGGCGTGATGCCGGGCGATGGCTGGCCCCGGCGGCCCACAAACGGAAATGTAGGGTGGAGAGCTTCATGGATCCCTACGAAGCAGGGGCGTATCTGACGGGAAAGATCCGGGATGGCGCCGTGATATTTGCGAAAGGTTCGCAGAACGGAGTCTTCGCCGAGGAGGCGCTGAAGCCGCTGCTGGCTCACCCGGACGACAAGACCAAGCTGGTCCGCCAGAGCTCCTACTGGCTAGCCCGCAAAGCCAAGCAGTTCCCGCATCATGGGTAAGCCGGAATATCTGTACCACGGTTCGACGCAGCAAGGTTTGAGAACGTTGGAGCCGCGTGAAGATCCGCAGAATGAGCAGCTCACCGGTAAGTTCGTATTCGCGACGCAGCACGAGGCAGTCGCCGCCATGTATCTATCGCCCAAGGGCTTCCCGACCATCATCTCTCGTTTCGGCGATGTATTTACCATAGTCGTCCAGGCGGACATTACCGACTATGAGCAAGCCGACAAAGGTGGGGTCTATATATCTACTGTCCCCAGACGGATTCGTGAATGATCCGGATATCGGCATGCAGGAATCGGAGTGGCACACAGACAAACCGGTCCGACCACTGCGAGAAGAGCAATTCACTACCAGCCGGGAGGCAATGAGACGCTCAGGCGTACGGATATACGTAGTGGAGAGTGCGACATTTGCGTCAATCCAACAGGCCGCTGATCACGGCTGGGAAAACATGCAGCGTATAACGCCCCTGGCGTGAGCCGCAGAAACTTTGTATTCTCATCTGTTATAATTGCTAGCGATGCAACGTTATAATCCGAAAGATATAGAGCCTAAATGGCAGGCGGTGTGGGACGAGACCGGTGTGTATACGGCCGATCTGCAGAGCAGTAAGCCCAAATACATCGCCATGAGCATGTTTAATTATCCGAGCGGCGCCGGGATCCATATCGGACATGCCATGAACTACACCATCTCTGACGTAAAGGCCCGGTTCAAGCGCCAGCAGGGTTATGAAAGCTATCATCCCGTCGGCTGGGACGCGTTCGGGCTGCCGGCCGAGAACTACGCCATCAAGGCAGGGGTCAGCCCGCAGGAAAGCATGGCGACCATTATCCCGAGCTATCACAAGCAGTACAAAGCCATGGGCTGGAGCAATGACTGGGAAAAAGAGATCGCCACGCACCTGCCGGAGTATTACAAATGGACGCAGTGGATCTTCACGCAGATGTTCAAGCACGGCCTGGCCTACCAGGACTCACGGATGCAGTGGTGGTGCGCCATTGACAACACGGTGCTGGCCAATGAGCAGGTCATCGACGGCAAGTGCTGGCGCCACGACGGCCCGGATGACCGCTGGTCGAGAAAAAGGAAGTCAAGCAGTGGTTCTTCAAGATTACCGAATATGCCGACGAGCTGCTGGAGGCGACCGACGAGCTGGATTGGACCGAAGCCGTCAAGACAGCCCAGAAGAACTGGATCGGCAAGAGCGTCGGTGCAGAGGTTGACTTCAAGCTGGAGGAATCATCCGAGCGGCTGACGGTGTTCACGACCCGGCCGGACACGCTATTCGGTGCAACGTTCCTGGTCTTGGCGCCGGAGCATGAGCTGGTGTCGAAGCTGACGACTGCCGAGCAGAAATCGGCAGTCGATGCCTATGTGCAGGCTGCGGCCAAGAAGACTGAGGTCGAACGGCAGGCCAGCAAAGAGAAGACGGGCGTATTCACGGGTGCATATGCGGTGAACCCGGTGAATGGGCAGAAGCTGCCCATCTGGATTGCCGACTACGTGCTGACCGGCTACGGGACGGGCGCCATCATGGCAGTGCCGGCGCATGACGAGCGCGACTTTGCGTTCGCCCAGAAATACGAACTGCCGATTACCTTCGTGGTAGAGCCGACCTACGGCGAAGCGCAGGGCGATGACGTGCAAAGTGAGAAAGTGTATGTGGTGCTGCGTAATCCCAAGACGAACCAAGTGGTGGTACTTGATTGGGGCCCGCGCCAGAAAAACTTCGGCGGGAGTATGCTGATCGGCGGCACGGTTGAGACTGGTGAAGAACATCAGGCAGCTGCCGAGCGCGAGATCCACGAGGAAACCGGCTACAAGCATTTCAAACTGGTCAAAGAAGCGGAGTTCAAGGGTCACGGCTATTTCTACAGCAATACCAAGGACCTGAACGTCCATGCCTCGGGCAAGGCTTTCCTATATGATCTGATAGACGAGGAGCGGGACGAAGGCAATCTCGACGAAGGTGAGAAAGAAAAGTTCAAGGTAACTTGGCAACCGGTGGAAAAGGTCGCGGCTATGTTGGATGACGGCGTGCACGAAGCCATGTTCCGCTACCTGGTACTCGGCGAGTGTTATCACGGCGAAGGCGTGATGATTAACTCCGGCCTGTACGACGGGATGTCGACGAGCGAAGCGCGTGAGAAGATCGTGGCTGATTTGACTGCTAAGGGCGATGCGGTCGAAAAGACGAACTACAAGATGCGTGACTGGAGCGTCAGCCGGCAGCGCTACTGGGGCGCGCCGATCCCGATTATCCATTGCCCGAAAGACGGGGCGGTGCTCGTTCCGGAAGCAGATCTGCCGGTCATATTGCCCGAACTGGATGATTTCCAGCCCAGCGGTGACGGCCGCAGCGCTTTGGCCCGCGCCAAAGATTGGCTGACCGCAACGTGCCCGGAGTGCGGCGGACCGGCCGAGCGCGAAACCGACACCCTGGATACCTACATCTGCAGCAGCTGGTACATGCTGCGCTATCTGGACCCGCACAACCAGCAGGCTCCGTTCGATAGCGCTATCGCCAACAAGTGGATGCCGATAGATTTCTACAACGGCGGCGACCATGCCACGGCGCACCTGCTGTATGCCCGGTTCGTGACCCGCTTTTTCTCTAAGCTTGGCCTGGTCGATAATCCGGAGCCGTTCAAGCAGATGCTGTTCAACGGCAAAGTGACGGCGGCGGACGGCAAGATGTTCAGCAAAAGCAAGGGCAACGGCATCGACCCGCTGGAGATCATCGACCAGGGCTACGGCGCCGATGCGCTGCGTACCTATCTGATGTTCGCCGCACCCCTCGAGCTGGGCCCGTTGGGATCCGCAGGGCGTACCGGGCACACATCGGTTCTTGTCCCGGATTTGGAATTTGGTGGGTGAATATACCGCTGCCAAGCCGGTTGAGCTGAATGATATGCAAGTGGCTGACATCCGGCGTGCCACGCACGGCATGATCCGTAAAATGACGGATGATATCGAGAATAACCGTTACAACACGGCCATCGCGGCATCCATGACCGCTGTCAATGAGCTGTATAAGCTGAAAGTCCAGGTCTTCGGCCAGCACGAGGTCTGGCATGAAGCACTGGCTTCGCTGGTGGCTTGCATCGGTCCGTTCGCACCGCATATCTCCGAAGAACTCTGGCACCAGCTGGGACACAGTAGCAGCGT
Organism: Candidatus Saccharimonadota bacterium; assembly: GCA_037200465.1. Lineage (GTDB taxonomy): Bacteria > Patescibacteriota > Saccharimonadia > Saccharimonadales > UBA4665 > JAJZCD01. The sequence goes on from JBBCFY010000008.1 coordinate 59,948, forward strand.
GAACAAAGACAGCTGGCCGGTGTTCAACGAGCAATATCTCATATCTGATAATGTGACGATCGCAGTGCAGGTGAACGGCAAACTGCGCGGCACGGTGTCGGCTCGGCTGGCAGCGACGAAGCCGCTGCGGCGGAACTGGCACGGGCCGATGCGAAGATTGCTGCCAACCTGGATGGCAAGCAGATCGTAAAGACTATCTATGTTCCTGGAAAGCTGCTGAATTTCGTCGTCAAGTAACCTAAGAAACCGGTTGAGATTACAGATTAAACAGGGTATAATAGGACTTAATTACAAAGTAAAACGAACTCGCTTACGAAGGAGTTAGCACATCATGGGTAAACCAAAGAAACGAACCAGCCCGCGCGCCAGCGGTGCCCGCCGCAGTCACCTTATCTTGAAATTGGCACGCAAGGTCAACAAGAAATCACCAGTCAAAGCTTACACGACCCGTCGTGAAAGCGGTAAAAAGCTAGCCAGCGTTAAGTAGGCCCCGGCCCGCTTCAAGGCAACGCTATGGCTTCAAACCGCCACTTAGGCCGCATCGTCGCACTGCAGACGCTGTATGAGCAGGACTTCCGCCGCGAGTCCGGCGATGTTTCGTTCGACCTGGACAGCGTGCTCAAGCGCAATATCGCCCGCTATGAATCTACCGTCGACGACGTGTTCTTTATCGAAGAGCTCGTCAAGGGCGTGGCCAAGCACGAAGCGGAACTTGACGCCGAGCTTGGTCCGCTGGCGCCGGAATGGCCGATCGACCAGATCGCCCGCATGGACCGGGTGGTGCTGCGGATCGGCCTCTACGAGCTGGAATTCGAAAAAGACGTGCCGCCCAGGTCGTTATCAACGAAGCGGTGGAGCTGGCCAAGGCGTTCGGCGGTGACAACTCCAGCAAATTTATAAATGGTGTGTTGGGCACTGCACTTAAGAACAAAACCGGCGAGACGACAGAACCGCCAAGTCGGAAAGCGAAGAGGCGGTCTGAATATGAGCGCCATGAAACGCCGCCACCGGCCGCTCGACGCTGCCAAGGATGCTGCCAAAAAGCCGATAGAGGGTATCAAGAAACCTATCCAGGGCTTCCGTAAGTTCGTGTCGCGCCGCCCGGCCATCGAGGAAGTGGTGCACGAAACCACGTCCGGCGGGGTGATTTTCCGCCGCAATGCGAAATCCAACGACCTCGAGATCCTGCTCATCCGGGACGCCAAGAACCGCTGGACCATCCCGAAAGGTCACGTGGAGAGGGCGAGGAGCCCAAGGACACGGCAGCCCGCGAAATTACCGAGGAGACCGGCCTGCAGGAAATGAAAGTCATGGACTGGCTGGGCAAGGTCAATTTCCGCTACCGCCGCAACCACACGCTGGTGCTCATGACTATGCACATCTACCTGGTGCAGGGGCTCGGTAACACCGACAGGTTGCATCCCGAAGATTGGCTGAGCGACATCCAGTGGCTGCCGGCTACGACCGCCGTGGATTACATCGCGTACGAAGACATCAGCAAACTGATGCTGATCGGCATGAAGAAAATACGGGAGGCTAAGCTATGACGTTTGTATCTGGCACATTTTCGGCGAAAAGGGGTCCCCACGAAACAAGTTTCGTGGGGCAAAAAAGCTCCGCTCCTCACTCCGCCGTATTGCTAATACGTCTGCGTTCCGGTGCTCGCTTTTCATCCGAAACTGTACTCAGATACAAACGTCATACAATCGAGGTTTCATAATGGACACGAATGCGTACCAACAATTGGCTATCGACAAACTGGGCGGCGAATTCGGGCAGCTTGACCTGCTTATCACGGCCCTGACGCACCGCAGCTACGTGAATGAACACCGCAGCACGGTCAAGGAGCACAATGAGCGCCTGGAATTTCTCGGCGACGCTGTGCTGGAACTGGTGGTTACCGAATTCCTGTACGCTAACTACAGCGAGCCGGAAGGTATCCTGACCAACTGGCGCAGCTCGCTGGTGCGTACCGAATCGATCGGTGCGGCTGCGACGCGGTTGGGTTTTGAGCCGCTGCTGCGCCTTTCCCGCGGCGAGAAGCGCGGTACCGAGCGGGCCCGGGCGCAGATCCTGGCCAACAGCTTCGAGGCCGTGACCGGCGCGATTTATCTTGATAAAGGCTGGGAGGCGGCCAAGGCGTTCATCACCGAAAACATCTTGAGCACCTTCGACGGCATCTTGAAATCCGGCAGTTGGATGGACCCCAGAGCCATCTGCAGGAAGTCGTCCAGAGCCAGGGCGGTTCCACGCCACAGTACAAAGTACACAGCGAAGACGGCCCCGACCACGACAGACGTTCGTAGTCGGCGTCTATGTCGACAACGACCTCAAAGGCGAAGGCACCGGCCCCAGCAAACAGGCCGCCCAGGTCGCTGCCGCCACGGCAGCCCTCACGAAGTACCAGTAAGTTTTATATCAGCTGTCAGTCTTGAAGCAGTTGGTCTATGGCGCCACCGCTTGTAACAACATTGATTTTCGTACTATCTGTTAGTATTGGTACTTCGCCATCCCGCCAATTAACTCGCGCCAGACTTGTCTGGTTGAAGATGCTGCCGACCATGAGAGCGCCTGAAAGATTGGCGCCGGTTAGATCGGCGTCGGTCCAGTCAACGTTTTGGGCTCGGGCACTGCTCAGGTCTACATCCTGAAAGACGGCACCGCAAGCATTTGCCCCAATTATATATGCTCCGCTCAAGCTCATCTTTCTGCCGAGAGCTTCACTGAAGTCAGCTCCGCGTAAATTGGCACCCTTAAGCTCTGTACCATTGAGTATAGCTGCGCGCAAATTCACATAGGGCAATTGGAGATTGTTCAGACGCAGGCCACTGAGGTTTACCCAAGAAAGATTCAGGGCAGTGCTGCCAAGCTTTTGGGCCAGCCCTTCGAGGACGCGAGCCTGTTCTCTGTCGGTATTATCTTCCAGGAGCTGCCTAAGGGCGGCATTCTTGGCGGCTATTAATCCGGGGCTGGGGCGCCGTATTGCCGGCTGATCGTTCACATCTCCTCTTTCAAGTATACCTAAATCAACCTCTGGGGTTCGAAAGAGGTCTAATAGTCTATTGCCCGATGCTACTAACTCGCTGTTCTCTGCCATAAATTAATGTAAATATTAGCATAAATAGTACTAATCGTCAAATACTAACTCATTGACAACAGAGGTGATTCCCTGTAGAATAACCGGGTAATTTAATAGATAGGAACAGGGATGTTAGTAATTCGTCTGCAGCGTACCGGCCGCAAGGGCCACGCTCAATTCCGCGTTGTCGTCCAAGACAGTCGCCGGACCCCTACCAGCGGTAAGATCGTCGCCCAAGTCGGCACCTACGATCCGCACGCCAAGGTAATCACTCTTAACAAAGAACGTGCCCAGGAGTATCTGGACCACGGTGCTCAGCCGAGCCCGCGTGTCGCGGTGCTGCTGAAGGCCGAAGGCGTAAAGCTGCCCACGTGGGTGACGCTGGCCGACAAGAAGACGGGCGCTATCCGCCACGCCGACAAGCTGCGCCGCAATCGCCCAGCCGAGGAAAAGGCTCCCGAAGCTCCAGCTGAAGAGCCGGCTGTCGAAGCCGATGTTGAGTCGCCGGCCGAGGAACCTGCTGCAGAGGCCGAAGCTCCCGTCGAAGAGGCCGCTCCTGCAGCCGAAGCACCGGCAGAAGAAACCGCGCCCGAAGCTTAGGGGCCTAACGTTTTTTCTAGAAGTTCATAAATGTAATATTTCAGGCAAAACTGCGTACCCACCTTTGTTATAATGCGCAGTTATAACCCAAGAAGGAATACAAGGAGGCACTACCGCTATGGCTACTAGCATCGATCAAGATTTCGTAGAATTCATCGTCAAGTCCCTCGTCAATAACCCCGATGCCGTCAGCATCGAACGGCGCATCGATGAGAAGGGCGTGCTGCTGGAGCTGACCGTCGACGCCGAGGATCTCGGCCGGGTCATCGGCAAGCGCGGCGCTACCGCTCAGAGCCTGCGCACGCTGCTGCGTGCCCTCGGCACCAAGAACGAAGCCCGCTACAACCTGAAGATCGTGGATGTCGACCGTCCGGAAGAAGAGCGCGGTCAGCGCCAGACACCGGTAGACGATGTCGTCGCCGATGAGCCGGTTTCGAGCAGCGATGACACGGCTTCAGTTTCCGACGATTCGGCAGTGGACGTACAGGATGACGAAGCACTGCCGGAGGAAGAAGCCGTTTCTCCAGATCCGGAGGAGCCGGAGCGCGAAAGCGACGCCGTGGCCCGCACTCGTAAGGAACTGGCTGACCTCGACGATCTCGATATATAGTGTTTTTTCACCGTCATTCTGGGCGTAGCGAAGGATACGCCTTTGCTGAACAGATACTTCACTTCGTTCAGTATGACGAAGGGTTGGCTTGCAAAAGCATAAGCGTGCTGATATAGTACGAATTAAGCTTCAGTATGAAGTGTACCTGCAAATACAAACACGAAAAAAAGCTCTGCGAGCCACCGTTTGCGGTGGGAGCTTTATGTGACAAAAAGAGCCTTCTTCGGAGGGCTCTTTTTGGTAATGATGCGAATAAACAGGATATAATATCGTAAATGACCCATGAAACCCCAGGCTGTCCTTTAGTCGTGTCAGAATTCACCTACCGCAAAGCTGGAGGTGAGAAGCCTTTTTTCACACGTAAGTTCAAGGCAGAGGCTACGATCGTATGCACGGCAACCTGCAACGAAGGAGAAGGCATAGAGCCCCAGACCTATGGCGTGGAGGTTGCCGTTGATCGGCTGACTCCCCTGAGGGCTGGTAAGGATGCAGTTGCGACGGCTGCGATGGCGGCCATTCGGCAGCGAGTACGCTGCCCATTCCTGGAATCCGGCGAGCTATGAAGATTCAAGTCATAACCCTGTTTCCCGAGATGTTCACCGGCGTGCTCGGCAACAGCATGCTGTGGAAGGCCGGCGACCGCGGTATCGTCGAATATTCGTTTGTGAACCTGCGCGAGTTCGGCTTGGGGCCGCGCAAGGCAGTTGATGACACACCGTATGGCGGCGGCGACGGTATGCTGCTGCGCGTCGATACGCTGGTGGCTGCCATCGAGCAGGCCAAGCAGAACGACCCTTCCGCAAAAGTGTATTTGCCTACGCCGAGAGGGCAGACCTATAGACAGTCGGATGCCAAGGAAATCGCTGCGGCAGGACAAGGTATGATTATCATCTGTCCGCGCTACGAAGGCTACGACGAGCGAGTGACCGAATGGGTGGATCGCCAGTACTCCATTGGCAATTACGTGCTGACCGGCGGTGAGTTGCCGGCGATGATCCTTATAGACAGCGTAGTGCGGCTGCTGCCCGGCGTGCTGGGCGGCGAGACGTCGACCGAGATCGAGTCGTTCCAACAGGATGACGAGAACATCGAATTCCCGCAGTACACCCGCCCGGAAGACTTCCAGGGCATGAAAGTCCCGGAAGTCCTTCTGAACGGCCACCACGGCGAAATCGCCAAGTGGCGGAAACTTCACAGCCACAAAGCCTCCGAATAGCGCTATACTTTAGATAGCTAACTAAGGAGGGATTTTTATGAAGCTACCGTTTATCAAACCGGTGTATGCGCACTGCGATCTGCCGTGCGGAGTGTATGATCCGGCACAGGCAAAGATCGAGGCGCAGAGTGTCAAGGCCATCCAGGACAAGATGGCGAACTTCGAGGGCGACGACCGTGTTCGGGCACTGTTTATCAAGGAAGAGCGGGCAGAGCTGGTGAAGCACCACCTGTGGGTGCTGTGGACCGACTATTTCAAGCCGGAGCACCTGGAAAAGTACCCGGATCTGCACGACAAGTTCTGGAAGGCGACCAAGCAGGCCGGCGAGTGCAAGCACCACAGCGAACCGGCCGAGGGCCAGAAGCTATTGGATATGATCGATGAGATCGCAGAGATATTCTGGGCGACAAAGAAGGCCTAAGCACTTCGTTATCCGCCAGGTAGAGGGCGACAGCATGGCGCCGACGCTCACGGCCGGCCAACTGGTGGTCGGCCGGGCGACGCGTGAGCTCAAACCTGGCGATGTCGTCATCGTCAGCCACGACGGGTTGGAAAAGATAAAGCGTATCGAGCGGCAGCAAGGCGATCTGATCTATCTGCTTGGTGATAACAGTGGTGCCAGTACTGACAGCCGGGATTTCGGCTGGGTACAAGCCAAGACAATCATTGCCAAAGTCGTCTGGCCCAAGCTTGTGTAGGCAGGCACATTTCCGGCGAAAAGCTCCGCGCTTCATTCCGTCGTATCTCTGATACGCCTCCATTCCAGTGCTCTCTTTTCATCCAGAACTGCACCCACCTACGCAAGCTTGGCGTGCCCGGTAGAACGCTATACAATAGGTGCTATGGCAGCACCCGTCACACCGCTCAATCCTAAATCCTTCCTGTGTGTTGCCGCGCACCCGGACGATATGGAGTTCGGGGCGGCCGGAACGGTCGCGAAGTTCGTTGCTGGCGGCGCAAAAGGCTACTATCTCATCCTCACCGATGCCAGTAAAGGCACCGCCGACCGCACCATAGAGCCGAAACAGCTGACCGCGCTGCGCCAAGAAGAGCAGCGTGCTGCCGCTGGAATATTGGGGCTGGAGAAGGTGTTTTTCGGTGACTATGAAGACGGCGCGCTGGAAGTGACGCAGGACGTGAAGCGCGACATCGTGCGTGCTATCCGGGAGGTGAAGCCGGAAGTCGTCATCACCATGGACCCCAGCTTTATTTATTCGGCCGAGTACGGCTTTATCAACCACCCGGACCACCGGGCGGCCGGGCAGGCGACGCTGGACGCCGTCTATCCGCTGGCGCGCGACCATCTAAGCTTTCCGGAACTACTCAAAGAAGGGCTGGAGCCGCACAAGACCGCCACGGTGCTGCTGACAAACTTCGAGAAGCACGGCTTCCTGGTCGATATCACCGACCATATGGAAACCAAGCTGAAGGCACTGGGCGCACACGCTAGCCAATTGCCCTGATCCTGAAGCGGCCTTCAAGATGATGCGCTTCCGGGCCGAACAGGCCGGCAGCAAAGCCGGTTCGCACTACGCCGAAGGTTTCGTCCGTATCGACCTCAGCTCCTAAGGTCCGACCCTGCCGAAACGGCGGACTCCGGACAGGGCACTTATTTTCCACTTGCCAAAGATGGCCGGGGGGGGGGGGGTACACTACAGGAAACACTAAGCGTAAGCAGGGTACTAATACAAATCCATGGCTACACCCCGCCTCCCCATCCCAGGATCTGACGATGGCACTTGGGGTAACATCCTTAATGATTTCCTTGATGTTGAACATAACACCGACGGCTCGCTGAAGCTTCGCACCGACGGTACTCTTTCCGGTCTGTATACCAAACCGGGCGGCGGGATACCCGCGGGCGATTTATCATCTGCGGTGCAGACTGCGCTCACGGCTGCGAACAATGCGTTGAGTGCGAATGCCGGCGCACCGGCAGCATTGGTAACTGGTGCCAGCGGGGATCTTTCTGCGTTGGGCGTAGTTTTGCCACAAGGTACCGACCCGACCGGTACGGCCGATTCGCACAGTGCGCTACAGACCGCCATTAACCTGGCCATCACGAAAAAAGCCGAACTATACATCCCGCCCGGTATCTATTTGTTATCTGCCGGCTTGACGGCAACCTCCAATCTGGTGCGTATACGCGGGGCAGGGGCCGGACTTACCAAGCTGGTAGCGAGTACGAGCGGTTTCAATGTACTGACTATCGGTCCCGGGTCAGGTGGTACCACCGGTGTAAGGTCGAATGGATACTTGAGAGACCTAACTATTAACGGCGCTGGCCGGCCCTCCAAAGCAAGTCCCGACTACCATACGTGCTTGACGCTCGATGCGGCTATCCAATTCGAGGTCATATCCATCGAGACCAATAACTCGGATGTCGGCATCGACCTGATAGATATATGCTACGGCTCATCTTTTAGGAACATCCGGTGTGGGTTCGGAAGTCCTGCAGGGCACAATGTAGCCGTCCGTTTGCGGACCGGTTTGCAGTCGGGTGATGACATTCACTTTTATAACCCATGGCTAAGCGGCGAGGTCGCTGCCGTAAATATCGAGGCGAACGGGGCCGACGGTACATCCGGATTTACGTTCTACGGGGGTCAATATAGCTGTAACCAGTCGGGGACGATGGATGACACTAATATCGGTGCGGTGATGATCGGTAAGAATTACCAAACGGGAGCTACGACCGGTGAGGTTCGCCAAGTCGTTTTCTATGGTGGTGATTTCGAAGCGGTCTTTCATTGTTATAACGTAAAGTGCTATGTTCCTTGCTCGGTTGCTTTTCATAATACAAGATTTGACGGGACAGGCTCCGGCGGCGCTTCCGGCAACGCCAATCTGGGAATCCTGAGCCACGCTGCCCCCTATAACGACGCCATAGAGTTTGATCACATCTTTGTTTCCAATTATGTACGCGCTAAGTTCCTAGATTATGCACGCGATCCCAATGCGAATCCCGAAATCACCGAAATCGGTAGTCAGGGCTTGCCGATTCCATGTGTACCGATTACCACTACCGGGACAGGCACGATTGGTACCACGACTATCAATGTAGCGGCAATAGCTATGGGCATTCCATCTGGTACGGTCATAACATTTAGCGGTAGCGGGGTGCTGACGCTGACTTCAGAAGCGTTGCCGGGAGCGACATCTCTGACCGGTACGCTGGCCACGGCAAATGTCGCTTCCAGTGAAACTGCCAACGCACAGTACAGCTGCAATCTGTTTAATAGAGGTATTTTGGACCGCTCGAATCTGGATCGCGGCATTGCACTGCAGGCCGGCCAGACACCCACGTTGTTTATGGGCGGCATGCGGCTGAAAAACGTATCGGGCATCCTGCAGCAGTCGACCGATGGGGTGAACTACGCAGGTATCTCTGCCAGCCCTATTGGTAAACGCTGCGGTGCGTATTATTCGGGAAGCTTGGCTCTGAGTGCGGGGTCGAACACGCAGATTCCATTGACCAATGGCGATGGTAATGACGACGCGATGCTGTTTACCGTCAATTTGAATACAGCCGGGACGAACCCGAGTACGGTCGTCATCAACAAAACAGGCTTATACTTAGTCAGTCTCAAAGCCTTCTTATCAACGAGCGGCAGTAATGATGGAGCGCACTGGCTCTGGGCGTATGTGGGTGGTGATTTGAATGCCCTTAGAGGTTTTAAGATAGAACATGGTTACTCGGCAGACGGTTCGCACAGCATGGAGATGGTTTCGGCGCCGGTTCGACTGTCGGCCGGAGCCGTTATAGCGGCAGATGTGCGCTCCACTGTCGCCAGCTGGAACTTGGCTACCGGTACCGGTATCGCCAGCGGTCTGTGGGTGACCTACCTAGGCAGCTGACTACGCATAGGTTACCTAGGCTTCGATGTGGCGGAAGCGGTAGGCGCCGAATACTATCAGGACGATGGCCGTGGCAGTGAGGACGATGACGTCTTTGAGGAGGCCGAAGTGGGTCTGGCCGATGAGCGTGTCGCGCAGGGCATCCACGGCGTAACTCATGGGATTGCACTCGGCCACGATGCGCAGCCAGGTCGGAACGTCAGTCAGAGGATATAAAGCGCCGCTTAAGAAATAGAGCGGAAAGACCAGGAACTGGTTGATGGCTTGGAAGCCCTGCATATCCTGCACGAACGAGCCGATGCCGGAACTGAAGCTGGCAATTGAGACGGCCAGTAGGATGAGGACGGCGACGGCCACCGGCAGCATGGCCCAGTGCTCCGGCCGGAAACCCAAGAAGAGCGAGATGACAAAGACCAGCAGGCCTTGCAGTACGGCCGTCGTGGCACCGCCCAGCGCGCCCCCGAGCATGATTTTCAGACGTGACACCGGTGCCACCAGCGTTTCCTTGAGGAAGCCGAACTGCTTGTCGAACATGATCATGGCACCGTAGAACATGGCGGCGAACAGCACCGTTTGGGCCATCACGCCGGGTACCAGGAAGTGCAGATAATCGCCCTGGCCGGCGCGTTTATAGACCGAGCCTAGACCGTAGCCGAGGGCGACCAGGAACATCAGCGGCTGGCCGATAGCGCCGACGATGCGGGACTTGGAGCGGAAGAACCGCTTGATCTGCCGCAGCCACAAGATGTATATGACTCTCATCGCATCATCCTTGCGCGCCGGCGGTTACGCCACTCATCGCCCTTGCCGGGCGTTTCGTCGCGTACTGTCTTGCCGGTCAGTGCCAGGTAGGCTGCTTCGAGCGTTTTAGTGCCGGTCTGCTTAGTGAGCTCTTTGGTGGTGCCAAGGGCGATCAGCTGGCCATGGTCGATGAAGGCGATCCGATCGGCGACCGCTTCCGCTTCCTCTAGGTAGTGCGTCGTAAAGAACACCGTCATGCCTTCCTCTTTGTTAAGCGTCTTCACATACTCCCAGAGAAGATTGCGGGTCTGGGTGTCGAGGCCGAGTGTCGGTTCGTCCAGGAACAGGACATGTGGGTGGTGCAGCAGGCCGCGGGCGATTTCTAGGCGGCGCTTCATGCCGCCCGAGAAGTTTTTGACCAGCGTATCTTTGCGATCCCAGAGTTCGACCAGTTCGAGCAGCGTCCGGATGCGAGCCTTGGTCTCGGCGCCGCCGCGCACGTGGTACAGCGCGGCGTGTAGCTCCATGTTTTCGTACGCCGTCATCTCGGTGTCGACGCTGGGGTCTTGGAAGACGATACCGAACGCTTGGCGGGCGCTATCTTGGGCCCGGGTGACATCGTGGCCGGCCAGCGTCATCTTGCCGCTGGTGGGTTTGAGTAGCGTGGTCAGCATCTTGATGGTGGTGCTTTTGCCGGCGCCGTTCGGGCCAAGCAGGGCGAACAGCTCGCCGGGTTTGACGTCGAACGACACGTTATTGACGGCCGTGACGTTGCCGAAGCGCTTCGTGACGGCGCTCAGGCTGATGACCGGATGTGCCTTAGGCATCGGCGGCAGGTGTAGGCCCGGTAGAGTCGCGCAGGGGGGCTTCCTCAAGTACTAAGGTTACTAAGAAGGCTATGACTGCGAAGGGTATGCCGATCAGGAAGACATCGTGGAACGACAGGGCAAAGGAATTGAGGATGATGTGCTGCGTAGTAGGTGACACGCTATGCAGGCTTGTCGTGCTCTGCTGCAGGGCTTTGGCGGCTGCCGCACCGGCATGGCCGGGCAGTGCAGCGTCCAGGTGGGACGTCAAGCGGTTGGTGAGGATGGCCCCAAAGATAGCGGCACCGAGTGCGCTGCCGATGGTTCGGAAGAATACCACTGATGATGTAGCGGTTCCAAGGTCTTTACGATCCACAGCATTCTGTACCGCCAATGTAAGCACCGGCATGACTGAACCGATGCCGATACCTAAGACCACCATCCATAGCCCAAGCAGTACTCTGCTGGTATCGATACTGATGTGACTGAAGAGCCAGAACGCGATGCTGACCATGATGGTGCCAAAGATGGGGAAGAAGCGGTACTTTCCGAACTTGGAAATCAAGCGGCCGGACGTCAGCGAGGCGGCCATAAGGCCGGCTACGAGCGGCAGAAGCATGAGCCCCGACTTGGTGGCAGAGTCGCCGCGTACCAACTGCTGGTACTCGGGTAGGAAAATGATAGCGCCGAACATGACGATGCCGATGATGAAGCTGAGCAGCGTACTCACGCTGAAGATTCGGATCTTAAAGAGGCTGAGTGAAAGAATCGGCTCGGCGGCGTGGAGTTCTCTGACAAGGAACAGTGCGGCGGCCACTACGGCCGTACCGAACAGGCCGAGGATCTCGGATGAGCCCCATGGATAGTTCACGCCACCCCAGACAGTTGCGAGCAGCAGCGTGACGATGCTGACTGCCAGCAGGCCGGCACCGGTAAAGTCCACCTTGTGGTGAGACTTGCGGACCGGGAGATGCAGACGGGCGGCGATGGCGACCAAAGCCAGGATGCCGATAGGCAGGTTGATGTAGAACACCCAGCGCCAGCTCAAATGGTCGGTGAATAGTCCGCCGAGCAGCGGGCCGATGACGCTCGAGGTTGCAAATACGGCGGTGAAGTAGCCTTGGTACTTACCACGCTGGCGAGGCGGTACGACGTCACCGATGATGGCGAAGACTAATGTCATAAGACCGCCGGCACCGATGCCTTGCAGGCCTCGGAAGATAATCAGCTGGTTCATACTCTGGGCGGCACCGCAAAGCATGGAACCAATCAGGAAGATAACGATGGCGCTTTGGAAGATTTTCTTGCGGCCGAACATATCGCTGATCTTGCCGTAGAGCGGCGTCGATACGGCGCTTGTCAAAAGATACGCCGTAGCAACCCACGAGTATTTGCTGAGCCCATGCAGATCGCTGGCGATCTTGGGCAGGGCGGTGCTGACGATGGTCTGGTCGAGCGCGGCCAGCAGCATGGCCAGCATCAGCGCGGATATGATGACCATGATCTCGGCGTGCGAGCGCTCCACGTGCTCCTCGATATGCGGTGCGGCAGCGGCCGCAGCGCTCATGGTGCGGGTGCGCCGCGGCGCGATCTTGGGGCGCCTCAGTAACGTTCGTAAGTTTTTCAAAACGGGATCTCCTTTTACTTAATTTTTTCTGCGTCAGCTGCCAGAGCTTCGATGTGCTGGAACATTTTTTCCTGTGCCCGCAGCATCACGGCCAGCTCTTGGTCGTCGAGCGTCTCCATGACTTTGCGGACCAGCTGCTTGCGCTGTTCCCATAGTTCGTGCAGCTTCTGTTTGCCGCCTTCTGCCAGGCTGACGTTCGTGACGCGGCGGTCGCGTGCGTCCTCGTGCCGCTCCAGATAGCCGCTGGCTACCAGGCCTTCCAGCATCTGCGTTACGGCGCCCGGTGTCAGCCGCATCTGGGCGGCGATTTCCTTGACGCTTAAGCGCTGGCGATGCTTGACGGTCAGGAGCAGCTCCATCTGCGAAGCCGATATATCCTGGCGCCCCATGAGCGCGTGGAACTTGGACGTACCCGTACGGTGCATCTGCTGCATGTTGGCAAATATAGCCTCGATGAGTTCTTCGCGCTTCATGGTTCTTACTTAATAGTATAGCTACTAAACCAATTACCGTCAACCATAGTGAGAAATTTTATAGATGCTTCGCTGCGGCTAGACTACGATTAGACCGTGGTAACACAAGGAGATACGCATATGACGGCAAACAGCGGCAAAGGCTGGCACGGTGATTCATCGGGCCATGCGCGCGCCGGTCGCAAAGGCGGCACTATCAGTTCCGGCAACTTCCGGAACGATCCGAAGCGGGCGGCAGCAGCCGGGCGTTTGGGCGGGCGTATCAGTCCCGGCAATTTCAAAAACAATCCCGAGCGGGCCCGGTTGGCCGGCCGCAAGGGTGGCAGCAGATAGGTAACTAAAGGAGGACACGACTATGGTTCTAACATTATTCTATGGATACTATTCGGAGCCTTGCAGGCTGGATCGCTTCCATGATCGTCGGTACGAATGCCAATCAGGGCGCGGTCGGTAATATCGTGGTCGGTATCATCGGCGCATTCATCGGCGGTTGGATCGTCCACGCATTCGGTGGCAGCGGTGTGACCGGCTTCAATCTGGGCAGCCTGCTGGTTGCCATCCTAGGCGCGGTCATCCTGCTTTTTATCGTGCGGATGTTTACGGGCCGAGGCGCGCATCATAATATATAGACACCAACCGCTAAACTAAGGAGATATCAGCATGCAGCCGGATGACGATGGCCAATACACCTACAACGAGATCAGTAATGACGATAAGGAATTGCTGTTGCGCAATGGCTATCGTCCCGGTGAGCTGACGCCTAATGAAGCACGTGATCTGCTTGCCGACCTGCGTGAAGACGACGATGACGACGACAGCGGCAAGCTGAGCAACGATGTGTCAGCCGATGAACGCGACGGGACCGAATAAGCCGCTTACGGTTAGTTTTCTTACAGAGATCTGCAGGTTTGCCCGGTACACTCTAGGGTAGATAGAGGGAGGATAAGCACATGAACCAACGCTTCATAGTAGACAAATTGAATCTGACTCCTCGCACCGACGAAGAGTTGCACAGCGCACTGACCAATTTCGAGCTCAAGTGGCAGCACAAGATGCGCCGCAGCCATGGCGACGAGCGCATCACCCGTTTCTAGGGCGGACTACAACCAATAAAAACTCCCGGGTAATCCCGGGAGTTTTAATCGTGGAAGCTGCAAGGGGCTAAATCATGCCTTGTTTCTTGTCTTCTTCCTTTTCCTGTATGTCTTTCACGGCGTCTTCTTTGGCCTTGTCGGCAACTTCCTGCTGCGCCTTCTCGATATCACGCTTTCGTGAATCTCCTTGCCTAGCTGATCCTGGTCTTCCATAAATCCCATATATTCCTCTCCTTCCTTATCTGGTAAGCGTACCAAAAAGGCGGGACAGGCGCTGTAGGGGCTTATTACAGCCCTACACACTTTAGGTAGAGGGGTGGTTGTCGGCCCCGAGCTGTTCAAGCATACCGGCTAGCTCCTTGGTACCCAGATTGCTGCAGGTCTATATTGCGCTGCAGGGGCGATGATGTAGCCCTGCAGCACCCGCTTGAGCCGCTTGGCGTCTGCGCGCCAGAACCTGCCGATGGTGGTAGTCTGATCGCTGCTGAGCACTCGGCTGACCACGGTTACGGTTCCCAGGAAAGGCCCCACGCTGCAGACCGCATTCAGCACATCTTCCACCCGGATACTCATGACGTCGGCTACCCGGAAGAAGCTGCGTTTGGTGATGGTCACCTTCGCCCGGTCGATAATCATGGTATCGGGAAAGAGGGCCAGCGTAGTGGTGGCGCTGGCCAGGATCTGGTTCGAACCTTTTATGGCCTCCCGCAGCTCCTGCTTGCTCTCTTCGGCGGTCATGGTACGGGTACTCACGTCGCTCGCCGGCGGTGAGATCTGGGTGCTGGGGGTATGCTGTGTTTGCTCCTCGGCCATCTGCATCCTTTCTGTTACGGGCATAAGTATAACGCGCTGCAGAAACGAGCGATGTAAGCAACCTTACCGAAGTGCCGGGCTGCGCTGAAGGCTTCTTAGAATAACCCTGCGCCCACCACCGTGATCGTGTCGGTATAATCGGTGGCGGCAGGGGTGGAGCCGACGACGTTCACGTTGTTGGTCAGGGTAACGACGGCGTTGTTAGCGGTACCGGTGCTGCCCGATGATGGGTGCCAGCGTGGTGTTGAGGCCGCCACCCTTGCCGAGTGTGCCGCCGACGAACGGTGTAGCGACCGCGGGGGTGTGGGCTGCCGCCGGTCTGGGAGAAAGTGACACCCATGTTGTAGCCTTCGGCGGTAGTGGTCAATGTGCTGTTGGTGCCCGGGTGGTGGAGGCGATGGTATAGCCGGCAGCCGTTGAGCTCAAGCCCGTATTGGCGTCTTTGGCCCAGATGGTCCAGCCGTTCTTGGCGTTCGTGTTCACGGTGGCGGTGATCGGCGTGGGGCTGGCCTTGATGGTGCCGGCCGTAAGCGTACTCAGGGCGTCGGTGTTGCCGCTTAGGGCGAAAGTGAAGATGGGCGGGATGGTGGCGGTTACTTGGATCGTATCATTGGCGATGGTGGCGGTGGCGAACTGCGAATTGTCGATGTTGACCGCCCCGCTGGTCTGGGTAGCAAGGGAGCCGAGCTCCGATGACCCGGGACTGCTTGGGTTCTGCAGCGCTGTCGTGGTGTTCGTCCAGTTGAAGCAGTAGAGAGTGCCGAGCGTCAACGCACCGCTCGGGAAGGTGACGGTCTGGCCGCTGACACCGGTTGCGGTACCGATACCCGGCCACGCCGTGGCCGCCGCTAGGCCAACCGGTGTTGGTGGTGCCTACGGTCCAGTTACCGACGGTGCCGCTGACGACGAAGCCTGTCGGAAAGGTGATGGCGACCTTGGCGACCGTGCCGGCAGTTGCGGGAAGGGCGCAAGCCATGCCGCTCGTGAACGAGCTGGTGTGCATGGTGTCGAAACGGACCTGCACCTCATATGGTGTGGCGTGGGCTTGTTGGGCAAGCAGCATAGGTGCCAGACTGCTGATGAGCGCCACTACGACCGTACTTCCACGGTGAGCATGGATTCTCATGCGGTCCCAAGCATTTTGTTTGATTTTTACACCTCTAGGCGTATACATAACAAGACAAGTCTCTTCACGTCAGTGTTTATAAGTCTCTGGAGCTAACCATAAGTGTATCAGGGAGCAAGCGGCGAATCAATCGAACGTTAGTTACCAAACTACTTTTATCCACAGACTTGATTACCAGGGGGTTATACTGAGTATATGAAGGCAGGAGATTTGAAATGACACAGGTCGCGACACATTTATGGTTTGATAGCCGGGCCGAAGATGCGGCCAAATTCTACACGGAGTTATTACCGGAATCTACGATAGATAGTATCGTACGCTACCCATGGAAGTCGAAGGCAAACCGGCCGGCAGCGTGATGCAGGTGAACCTGACGCTGCAGGGTCAGAAATTCATCTTCCTGAACGGCGGCCCGCAGTTCCCGTTCGATTCGCAGGTTTCTATCTTCATCCTGTGTGACGACCAGGCCGAAGTCGACAAATATTGGGACGCATTCCTGGGGCCGGCGGCAACGAAGTGCAGTGTGGCTGGCTGACCGATGAGTTCGGCCTGAGCTGGCAGATCATCCCGCGGCAGCTGGAAGAACTGATGGGCGACCCGGACCCGGCCCGCGCCCAGCGGGTTACGCAAGCCATGCTCAAGATGAAGAAGATTGACGTGGCCGGCTTGCAAGCCGCTGCCGACGCGGCGTAACCACCTTCCAGGGGATAAGCAGAATTGGAACTTCTCCAGATAACCTTGTTATTGGGGGTACAGGCTATGGACTGGTATGCCACCCCGGTACAGCTATTATGGAAACCGACAGCCGGTCCGCCGGGCGCCGCCTCAGAAGCGCCGGCCCCGCTTAAGGCGCTCTGTCTCGGCGCTACTGTTTGGCGTAGTTCTGATTATCGGCGGCGGTTATTATACACGGCACACGAAAGCAGACGAGTCAAAGGCTTATACGGCCAAAGTGGCGGCCCGTAAGCTTGCGGTGCAGCAGTCCCTGACTGCCGGTCTGGACAGTACCTGGAAGCAAATTATTGGTGGGAGTCAGGATTCGGTCGACATCGCCGTGTACGACCACGTAAACGGTGAGACGGCCCATTACGCCAATACGGCTGCCACATTCAATACTGCCAGTATCGTGAAGCTGTCGATTCTAGAGGACATGCTGCTGCAGGATCAGAAGCAGGGCGAAACGCTCACCGGCTCCCAGCTGGCTGAGGCCCAGCCGATGATAGAAAACAGCGATAATGATGCGGCGACGGCTTTGTGGAATCTGGATGGCGGCACTGGCGCGCTCGATAGCTTCTTCCGGGCGGCAGGTGCCACACAAACTGCCGCCGGCCAGGCCGATTATTGGGGGCTGACCCAGACTACGGCGCCGGACCAGCTGAAGATAGTCGATGAGATTGCCTATCCGAGTTTGCTGAATACCGGTTCGGTCAGCACGGCGACCAATTTACTTGATAACGTTGAGCCGGATCAAGCGTGGGGCGTCAGCAGCGGCGTGCCGAGTGGCGTGAGCGTGCAGCTCAAGGACGGCTGGCTGCAGGGTTCGGACGCGGCCAGCGGCAGCACCTGGGACGTCAACAGTATCGGGCACGTGCATGGTGATGGACAGGACTACACTATCGCGGTACTGACGGCCAATGACGCGACCGAACAAGATGGCATCGACACCATCCAGAGCCTGTCGGCTGCCACCTGGAACGCGCTGTCCGCTGTACTGAAGTCGTAAAGCTATGAAAATGCCGCATGTGGTTCGTGGAGAGTAAAACTCTTCCGCACATGCGGCGTGCCTCCGAGAGGTTTCTTTGGCCCTCGGAGGCTTCGTTCGTCTTTGGTGCCTAGTGTTCATCGATACGTTCGAAAACGGGCTCGATGGAGACTATTGACTTGGTGACATCGCGTGCCGGATCGGCTGTACGTAGTGCTTGCATCAGGTGCTTTTTGCTTGCGACGCTCCCAATGGTGCCACGAATGATCGCAGCGATCCCGGTGACGATCAGTCCTACGCCGAGCTTCCTCAGTAGTGCCCACTTTGAGTGGTAATCCACGAAGTCGTGCAGTCGGTTGCGAATGTGCATGATGGTGCTCCTCCAGGGTGTTGGTGGTGAACTGCGGCTAATTGCCAAGTGAAGTGCCGGCAAGCATTATCGCTCCGACGGAAATCATCGATAGCGAAACATCCCTCGGCACGCCGAACTCGTAGATGGGGTACGCCTGCGTAATTGCAAAGCCGGTGGCTAGCAGCATGAGGCTGATGAGTAGCAGCGACTTGCGCAGCGGTCCCCAGCCGGATTTCGAGCTAGGTTCATGGGTTAGTGCTTCCATTATGGCATCACCTGTTCAATCGTTTGGCGTATGAGCAGAAACACGGCTATTGCAATCAGAGCTATGAAAAGATAGAGCAAGATACAGGCTATGAATATATAACCCGTGCCGCTGCTTGTGTGATTGTTTGCCATGCTGTAAAGCCCATCTGCCGCAAAGAAAGCGCTAGCTGCCGCATCTCCGATGATTACCAGGGTGAAAACTGCCGCGCCGATCAAAGACTTCATGGTGAAATCACCCGCCTCCAAGTAAACGAACATCGCGTTTGCGACTGGTAAATTATAGAATACTACATGTATACTGTCAATATTTTGTATCTGAACTACCTCTGTTATACTGGAGCAGATGAACGCACAGGATATTCGGAACAGCTACCTGAAATTCTTTGAGGAACGGGGACACAAGGTGATCCCCCGGGCGCTGCTAGTGCCGCAGAATGATCCTACTACCCTTTTTACCGGCAGCGGCATGCAGCCACTCGTTCCGTATCTGTTAGGTGAACCCCATCAAGAAGGGTCTCGCCTGACCGACAGCCAGACATGCTTGCGCGCGATGGATATAGAAGAGGTCGGCGACAACCGGCACACGACGTTCTTCGAGATGCTGGGCAACTGGTCGCTCGGCGACTACTTTAAGGCCGAGCAGATCCCCTGGTTCTGGGAATTCATGACCGGAGTTGTCGGGCTTGATCCGAACAAGCTCTATGTGACCTGCTTCATGGGCGACGATGTCCATGGCATACCGAAAGACACCGAGAGCGCTGATCTGTGGGAGAAATTGTACGCGGACAAAGGCATCGAAGCTAAGCGTGCCGACATGGGCAGCGAAGAGGCTGCCTACGAGCGGGGCATCCAGCCTGGTGAGCGCATATTTTTCTATAGTGGTAAGCCCAACTGGTGGAGTGCGGCCGGAAAGATAGAGAATATGCCAGTAGGAGAGCCGGGGGGCCCGGACACCGAAATGTTCTATTTCTATGAGTTCGACTTCATCGAACACGATACCAAATACGGCGCGAAGTGCCACCCGAACTGCGACTGCGGCCGGTTCATGGAAATCGGCAACAGCGTCTTCATGGAGTATGTCCGGCGCGACACCGGTTTCGAAAAGCTGCCGAAGCGGAATGTGGATTTCGGCGGCGGCCTGGAGCGTATCGCGGCGGCTAAGCTCAACAGCCCTGATGTATTCAAGATCAGTATCCTGCAGCCGATCATTACCAAGCTGGAAGAGATTTCCGGCAAGAGTTACGACAGCCATACCGAAAGCATGCGGGTGATTGCCGACCATTTGCGCGCTGCGACCTTCCTGGCTGTGGATGGCGTTGTGCCGAGCAACAAGGAACAGGGCTACGTGATGCGCCGGCTGCTCCGCCGCGCCATCCGTTTTGCGTTCGACCTGGGCGTGGAGCAGAACTTCCTGGAACAGGTCGTGCCAGTCATCGCCGATCTATACGTGGATGACTACCCCGAGGTGAAAGCCAACCGTGAAAAGGTCATTGAAGCATTGGTCAAAGAGGAAAAAGTTTTCCGCCAGACACTGCGCAAAGGCCTTAAGGAGCTCGAACGCCTTGTTTGCTGTCACCCTGAGCGAAGCCGAAGGGTCTATTCAAGGGAATCAGGCAGATCTTTCGACTGCGCTCAAGATGACAACGGGGGAAGTTTTATTTACCCTGTATGACACCTATGGATTCCCGGTGGAACTGAGTGTGGAAGAGGCGTTCAAGCGTGGTATTGAGCTCGATAAAGACTGGCAGGCGCAGTTCGATGCGAAGATGAAAGAGCAGCGCGAACGGTCGCAGACGGCGGCGAAGGGCGTGTTCAAGGGCGGGCTTGGCGGACAGAGTGAGATTCACAAGAAATACCACACGGCGACGCACTTGATGTATCAGGCGCTTAGGCAGGTGCTGGGCGATCACGTGATTCAGCATGGCAGCAACATTACCGAAGAGCGGTTGCGGTTTGATTTTTCTCACCGGACAAACTGACACCGGAGCAGATAAGGCAGGTGGAAGACATCGTGAACGAGCAGATTGATAAAGATCTGAAAGTCAGCTTCCAGGAATATCCGACCGATGTTGCTCGGGGTGAACTGGGCGCGCTCGGAGCCTTCGGCGACCGCTATGGCGACACCGTCAAGGTCTACAAGATGATCGCTGATGGCGCCGACAAACCCTTCAGCTTCGAAATCTGCGGCGGCCCGCACGTGGACCACACCGGCCAACTTGCCGAAGGCGGCAAACGTTTCAAGATTACCAAAGAAGAATCAAGCTCCGCCGGCATCCGCCGCATCAAAGCCGTTCTGCAGTAGAGCTAGACCGTTTGGGCGTAGTCTTGTACGACCCGGTTGTAGTTGAACGCGAAGTCGATTTGGGCGAGTTCGGCTCGTGGGATGAATACCAGGTTTTGGCCTTCCTTTAGCGTAAGATTTGGCCGCGTCTCCAATTCGCAACCGAAGATATTCTGTTCGACATTCCGTCCATCGCGGTAAGTAGTGAAGTGAGTCAGGCCGGTCGGCTGGAAAGGCTCGCCACTCTCGGTATCCTCAAGCTCTTCGCCGAACTCCCGCATGGCGGCCTGCTCGGGAGTCTCACCATTTTCCATGTGGCCGCCGATTATATCAATCATGTTCGGGAATGGAATCCAATCTTTGTCGTCGCGCAGAAAAAACATGAACTCATCGGTATCGGCTATGTGGAATATAGCACCGGCACCGCGGGCTTTTGGCGGTGTTTCTTTTTCTGGTGAGGGCAGGCTTGCAGCGGTTTCCATGATCAAAACTTAGTTACTTAGCACCGAGAGGATATTGCCGGCGGGGTCTTTGAACCAGGCGATGTCGGGGCCCATACCAGCCGCTTTGCCGCGGGCGATGCCTTTTTCATCCTGGTGCGCTTCGGGGCCGTAGTGTTCGAAGGTGACGCCTTTGGCGGTCAGTTCGTCGACTGCCTTGTCGATGTCATCGACCGGGAAGTTCAGGACAGTGTAGGTGGCGGGCTGGTGGTCCGGCTTGGCGTAGACGAACACGTCGTTGGCACCGGCCAGTTTGAGTGTCAGGCCCATCTGGTCTTCTTCGACATCCAGGCCGAGGGTTTCACTATAGAACTGCTTGGCTTTGGCCGCGTCGTCGACCGAGAATCCGCTGATGCATGTGAATCTTTGAGCATAAGGCACCTCCCTGGTTTATAGAGCCAGTATACGCTTTTCTCGTCAGCGGCGTCGGCGCAAAAACAGGCCAATGATGCTGAATACTAACGCGATGATACTGAACATCAGCGCCAGTCTGGATGTATTTGAACTGCCGCCTGCAGTCGGCTTGGCGTTGAGATCATTGATGACATCGGTGACTGAGTAAGGTCCTGCATTGCCGGTGGCATCGTCACTGCCGGCCGGCTTTTGGTCCAGTGGACAACGGTGCCGTCGGTGTAGGTCTGGTAGGCTTTCCAATCCAGCTGCATGGCGGTGCCCGGGACCTGGGCGCCGAAGCTGAAATCTTCGCGCTGGCCGACCGGAATAGTGCCGCTCCAGGTGACGGCACTCAAGCTGTCACCGCTCCATCGGTGGTGATAGTAAATCCGGGAACGATCGTGGGCGTGACCTCGGTGACACCTTTGGGGATATCTAATTTGACGCTGCTGACGGCCGTCTGCCGTTCGTTCGGCACACTCACGTTAAAAACCAGCTCCTGGCCGATGCCGGCCTGGTTCGGTGTGACGATGACGTGCGCGCTGGCTACGATCGGAAATGCGATGATGAGTGCTGCGCCGAGCAGGCTGGGCGCAAGATGCTTTTTCATGCTATCAGTATCCTCGTTTACTGGTGCTATTGCTAGTTTCCACGGCGTATGCGGCGAGCAATATCAAGGCGATACCCAGCCCAAGACCCGCCCATAACAATGGCGGAAACGGTTGGGTAGTAGCTGCTCCGCCCGTAACACGGACGGTGTAGTTGAGCGTGAAGGGCTGGAAGCTGCCGGCTGGCCCGGGCTTGCCGCTGATACGGAGGGTGTAGGCCGCGGCCTTCGGGAAGGTGAATGTGTCCTGGCTTTCCAGCGGATCGGTAATTACCATTACCAGCGGCTTGCTGCTGATGACGCTCATGCCTGCCAGTACCGTGGCCGTGCAGGTGCAGTGCGTCAGGCTGAAATGCCCCGTGTCGTCCTCGAACGATAATACGTAGGTGGTGGTTTGGTTGCTGACCGGGTTGTCGTCCGGCTCGATGTGCAGTACCGCGCCGATGTCGCCGTCCGATTGCAGCACGTGGGCGCTGGCTATGGAGGCGCAGAGCGGCAGCAGCAACACCGTGAGTAAACTGACCTGCAGGAATCGTCTCATGCCTTTTTGCCGCCTTGCCGCCGAGCCCGGATGCGCCCCGTGATACGGATGCCCTCTAAGATTACTAGGAGCGCAGTGGCAGATATGTGATGATGCTGAACGCATCCGGATGCTCGAAGTGCGTGCCGATGAGTATGACGTGCACGAGCACCGCGGCGCTGGCGCCGTATACCAGCCGGTGCAGCAGCTTCCAGTTCTTAAAACCCAGCTTGTCGACAGCGTAATCGAGCGAGGTAGCGGCCATGACGAACAGCACGCCGAGCGCGAAAATACCGAGCAGCAGCGACCAGTGATAGGTAGCGTTGAGGTATTTGATGCCGGCAAAGCGCCCAGCTGTTTAAAGAAGGTGATGTAGACGTGCAGCAGGGCATAGTAGAACGCCATGACGCCGATGGCCCGGCGGGCGTGGAGGTAGACTTCTTTCAGCGGCAGCCTAGGAATCGCGGCAAGTGAGCGGCGAGGCAAGGATGGCTACGTAGAGCAGAGCCAGCGACATAAAGCCATACCACTGTTCGATACGGATGTCCTGCAAACTGCCGCTGGGTACCTCCAGCTGTACGAAGCCGGCGATATTGACCGACAGGACGATGCCGCCGGACAGGATCCAGAACCGGCTGTTGCCGAGCAATCTGCGTACTGTATCACCATGTTTCACTCGTCCCATCATAGCAAAGTTTGGGGCAGCTACAGGCCGGAGTCCCGATATGGAAGGGTAATTGGCGGCGGTTTGAACACTACGGCCATAAGCGGTATACTGTAGTCTTGAGAACAACATGAAAAAAGATACACGAAAAGACGTCGGCGCCTTGCTCCGTGCGCGCAGCGCAAGTTTCCGGTCTGGGCACCTAATGCCACGGCCGTAGCGGTGACCGGTGCGTTCAACGGCTGGTCCAAAACGCCGATGACCGCTGAAGACGGCGGCTACTGGTACGTGTCAGTCAAGGATGCCGAAGCCGGGCAAGAGTATAAGTTCGTCATCACGAACGGTGCGAGCGAGCTTGTACAAGAACGATCCGCGCTCGCTGCAGGTCACCACGAACATGGGTAATTCGGTGCTGGTAGATGAGACCTTCGACTGGCAGGATAGCGGCTTCGCGGCACCGAACTTCAACCAGGCGGTACTCTATGAGCTGCATATCGGTACCTTCAGCCGGCCCGATCCGGCACAGCCCGGTACCTTCAACAGTGCCGCCGAGAAGCTGGATTATCTGGCGGACCTCGGTGTCAATATGGTGGAGCTCATGCCT
Organism: Candidatus Saccharimonadota bacterium; assembly: GCA_037200465.1. Taxonomy (GTDB): domain Bacteria; phylum Patescibacteriota; class Saccharimonadia; order Saccharimonadales; family UBA4665; genus JAJZCD01. The sequence goes on from JBBCFY010000008.1 coordinate 83,881, forward strand.
ATCAACAGCATGCCGTCGGACCGCGGCTGGGGTATGCCAGCGATTATATTTACGCTATCGAGAGTCTGTACGGCGGCCGCCGGGAGTTCCGTGAGTTCGTAGCGGCGGCGCACGCCCGCGGCATCGGCGTGGTGCTGGATGTGGTTTACAACCATTTCGGCCCGGGCGGTGGACTGGATATCTGGCAGTTCGACGGCTGGGGACAGGACGGCAAGGGCGGCATTTATTTCTACAATGACTGGCGGGCCGAAACTCCGTGGGGTCAGACGCGGGCCCGATTACGGCCGGGCCGAAGTCCGCCAGTACATCACTGACAACGTGAAGATGTGGCTGCATGACTGCCACGTCGACGGGCTGCGGCTGATTCGACCATATACCTGCGCAATGTGAAGGGCAACAACAACGACCCCTTCAAACGACATTCCCGAGGGCTGGTGGCTGATGCAGGAGATCAACACGCTGGCGCGCAAGTTGAAGCCCGGGGTGCTGATGATCGCTGAAGACTCATCGGGCAATGAGTATGTGACAAAGGACTGTAGGAGCGGGCGGTGCCGGCTTCTCGAGCCAGTGGGAAGTCACCTTTCCGCACGCGCTTCGCTCGGCCCTGAACGCGGTTGACGACCGCGACCGGAACCTTATCGGCATCTGCGACGCGCTCAGGCAGAACTATAACGGCGACGCCTTCCAGCGAGTCATCTACAGCGATTCGCATGATTCGGACGCCAATGGCGCCCAGCGTCTGAATGAAGAAGTCGCACCCGGAATGCCGGTGGGCCTGTATGCGCGCAAGCGCTCGCTGCTGGCAGCGGCCATCGTGCTGAGTGCGCCGGGTATCCCTATGCTGTTCCAGGGGCAGGAATTCATGCAGGACGGCTACTCAATGATTGGCAGGCGCTGGACTGGGGAGCGCGCCGAGACATACAAAGGGATCGTGCTGGCCCACAAGCACCTGATTTGCCCTGCGCAAGAACGCGTACGGCAACACGGCCGGCCTGATCGGCCACAGCTTCACGGTGCTGCACCTGA
>JBBCFY010000009.1:0-54956 GCA_037200465.1 Candidatus Saccharimonadota bacterium
ATGCCCCCATACAAGCCTGACCAACAAGCTTATGAACGCCTTAGTAGGAGCGCCGGGGAAATCGTTGACAAACAATACCTGAAAGACACGGAAATCCCGAAGCATCGAACTGTTGCAACTCGAGCAAGTGCAATTCTTGCACAATACGGCCAAGTACCGGTAGATAGTACTCGTTCAGGTGGACGTAATACGATATATGGCACACCGTGGTTTGAGAATGGAGATTTAGCGGATGGAGGTACCCGTGTCTTCTATCGCATGCAACGCGGCCGCAAGGTTCAGGGGAATGGTGGCGGTGTGTCCATCGACTCTCAAACTTATATGGTACTGGCCAAGATAACCAGGCCGGGGCCACTACGCCCCTCGGAAAAATTGTCTGAGACGATTGAAGTCGGAGGTATAGGCGAAAGGGTGTGGCACAAGTTGAATGACGCTTCCATACTTCAAACCGGTGTATTCATGCCGCCTGCATCATTCGAGGGGCTACCGGTTGCGCTTGCAAGCACCGACGAGGCATTTACGGTCATTGTGGATACGATGGAATTCATCGCCGAGGCTGCAGCCCAGGCTGCCACGGCCTACTAGTGTTACGATATTATATTCCCAGTTGCTTTTTAATGAGATCGGTGGCGAGAGCCGGGTTGGCTTTGCCCTGGGAGAGTTTCATGACCTGGCCCACCAGGAAGCCGATGGCTTTCATCTCACCGTTCCGTACATCTTCGGCGGCTTTGGCATTTTCGGCCAGGACTTGGTCGACGATTTTGATGATTTCGCCTTCGTCGCTGACCTGCAGGAGATTCTTGTCGGATGCCACCCGTTCCGGATCGGCACCGGATTTCAGTACCTCGGCCAGGACTTCTTTGGCGGCGGTGGAGCTGAGTTTGTTATCTTCCACCATCTGAGACAGCTTTATGAGCGCGTCATCCTGAGCGTTAGCGAAGGATCTGTTTTCAGGAGTAGATTCTTCACTTTCGTTCAGAATGACGGCATCTGAAGGTTCGTCATCGTCGGATTGGGGCTGGAGGAGCCAGAAGGCTACCCGGCGGGCGTGTGAGGCCCCAGCAGCCTCGTAGACACGTTTGACGGTCATGGCAGTATCGGGGACAGCTATGATATCGGAGGCCGTTTTGGGGTCGATTCCCACCTCTGTTAGCATCTGGCGGTAATCTGATGGCCCGGGCGGCATGGCAGCTTTGATCTCGTCGATATAGCTTTGTTCGAGCACGATCGGCGGGAGGTCGGGGTCGGGCATGTAGCGGTAGTCGTGGGCATCTTCTTTGGTGCGCTGGCTGAAGGTCTTGAGATTGGTGTCATCCCAGCCGCGGGTTTCCTGCACGATGGGTTCGCCGTTTTCCAGCTGCGCGATCTGGCGTTCGGTTTCGTACAGCACCGCCCGCTCCACGCTGCGGAAGCTGTTCAGATTCTTGGTCTCGGTGCGAGTGCCCATCTGGTCGGTCTTGCTCACCGACACATTCACGTCGAAAACGCATATTGCCGTAGTACAGATTCGCCTCGGACACATCGGCGTATTTCATGCGCAGGTAGAGCTCGCGCGCGTAGGCTTTGGCTTCGGCGGCAGAATGCATGTCCGGCTCACTGACGATTTCGAGCAGCGGCGTGCCGGCTCGGTTGAGATCCACCAGGCTGTAATCGGCACCAGCGGGGTGCGTGCTCTTACCGGCGTCGGCCTCCATATGCGCTCGGGTGATGCCGATGACCTTCTTTTCGCCGTCGACCTCGATCTCCACGCTGCCGCCGACCACGATCGGTTCATCATACTGCGTTATCTGGTAGCCCATCGGCAAGTCAGGATAAAAATAGTGCTTACGGTCGAACTTGCTGAAACTTCTGCGGCTCACTGCCCAATGCGAAGGCGGCAACACATGCCAGCCGGACTGCTTCACGGTTCAAGACCGGCAGCGCACCGGGCAGGCCGAAATCGATATGGTTCACCAGCGTGTTCGGTGCCGCTTCGCGCGCGTCGTTGTCAGCACCGCTGAACAGCTTGGTCTTGCTTTTAAGCTGCACATGGCACTCGATGCCGATGGTGACCGTGTATTGCCCCCGGACATCTTCGGCAATCATACCGTCGCGCTCCTCTGTCTACGACGATACCCGAATCCGAATGTCGAAGTATCGGGCTGGGGTCAGCCGGGCATTCGATACTTCTATACTTCGAATCCCGTTTCACAGTGCCCCCAGATCTTTCAGCGCGGCGCGAATGCCGAGCAGCGCATCCTTAACCTTGCGCTCGCTCAAGCTTACATTGGTCTCGTGCACCACCTGGTTGCGCAGCTTGTGGCCGTACCAGACGGCATCGTTGTCCTTGATCTCGTGCTGCGCGCTCACCAACCGCTCGCCCATGGTCTTGCCCTTGTACTTCAGCCGTTTCAGCACGTCATCCAGCAGCTTGTCGGCGTCGATGACAGCCAGCGGCCAGGTGGCCTTGTCCTTGAGCAATTTCTGCAATGTCTGCCAGCGGTCGGCGTAGTAATCACGGTTCAGTTTCTTGGGACGGCGGCGCAGCAGGAAATTGGTACCGAAAATCAGCACCACGATGACCACGATCGCTATAGCCGCCAAAATATTCTCGTTCATGCCAGCACCCTTTCTGTTTCTTTAGCTACGCCGAGCAGCGCCCGGTCGGCCTTCTGTGGAGCGATCAGCTGCAGACCCACGGGCAGACCGTCGACGACGCCGCACGGCAGGCTGATGGCCGGCACGCCGGCCAGGTTCACGGCCACGGTCATGATATCGGTCAGGTACATCTGCAGCGGATCATCGGCATGTTCACCGATCTTGAAGGCCGTAGTCGGTGCGGTGGGGCCGAGCAGGAAATCGACCTGCTCAAAGGCGACGTTGAATTCATCGATCAGTTTGGTGCGCACCGTCTGCGCCTTTTTATAGTAAGCGTCGTAGTAGCCGCTGCTAAGCACATAGGTGCCGATCATGATGCGGCGCTTGGCTTCCTTGCCGAAACCGGTTTCGCGGGTCTGGGTGTAACTAGTCTCAAGGTCTGTCGTGTCCTGAGAACTATAGCCGTAGCGCTGGCCGTCATAGCGGCTCAGGTTGCTGCTGACCTCGGCCGGACAGATGATGTAATACACCGCCAGTGCCAGCGGCAGCGACGGCAAGCTGATCTCCGTCAGCTCGGCGCCAGCAGCGCGGAGAATGCCGATGGCGTCCTCGACCTGCTTGCGGACGCCATCAGATAGCCCCTCACTCATGTACTCTTTGATGATGCCGATCTTCTTGCCACGCAGATCTTCGCTGACATCGGCATAGCCTTGCCCGTCTCTTTCGATGGTCGTGCTATCCAGCTCGTCGCGGCCGGCCATTACGTCCAGCACCAGTTCTGCGTCTGCCACGCTACGTGTTAACGGGCCGATCACATCAGTACTGCTGGCCATCGCTACCACGCCGCTGCGGCTGACCAAACCGTACGTAGGCTTATACCCGACCGTGCCGGTGAAGCTGGCGGGCAGGCGGATAGAACCGCCGGTGTCAGTGCCGAGGGCAAATGGTACCAGCTCCAGCGCCACGCTGGCTGCCGAACCGCCGCTGGAACCGCCAGGTACACGCGTTTTGTCGTGGGGGTTCAAGGTCGTGAAGAAATCCGAGTTCTCGGTGCTGCTGCCATGCGCGAAGGCGTCCAGATTGGCCTTGGCCACGCAGATAGCGCCTTCCGCTTCTAGGCGGTTGATAGCCGTCGATTGATACGGCGCGTTAAAGCCTTTGAGGATATTGCTAGCGGCCGTGGTCTCGGCGCCGAACACCAGGAAATTATCCTTGGCGATGAACGGCACACCGGCCAGGCGGCCTTTGTTATCACCGGCATCTATCTGCTTTGCGCGTTCGCGCGCCCGATCGGCGGTCGTGGCGATGATGGCTTTATATTCCTGCTTCTCTTCGATGGCCTCGAGGGATCTTTCAACCAGATCGGCAGCCTTCAACTCACCGGATCGTACCTTTTTCGCAATTTCCGCGATGGGTTCCCAGGCGCCCATTACCCTATCATCCTTTTGACTTTGAGCTGGTTGTCCTGGACTGTCGGCACGTTTTTGAGCAGATCCTGCGGTGCATAGCCATAGTCTTTGACCACGTCGTCACGCATGACATTTGTGAGGCCGGTGACTTGGTTGGTCGGCTTCAGATCTGCCACATCCACGCTCGACAATTGCTCGACATACTGCAAGATGGCGCTCAGCTCTTCGCTGAACTCATCGACTTCCGCATCGCTCAAAGAAATCCGGGCCAATTGCGCCAGATGCAAGACATCGTCCCGAGATAGTTTCGCCATTCCTATAAGTATACAAAAAACTAGCGTCTGTGCCCAGCATCTGGTCGGAGGTTCAACGGTTCCGGCAAACAATTGCTAACTGGTCGGAGCCGTGCCGATTGTCGAAGTCTGATCGACAGGTGGCGTGGTAGTCGTTGATGCTACATCGTGAGCGTCATAACAAGTCTGGGTGTAGCCATCTACTCCGGCCTGCGTAATCGTAACCACGCCTGCAGGTTTCGATGGATCATCTAGAGGAGGGGTCTACAGTGAACGGAACATCATCAGTCGTGGAATCACAATAGGGCGTGATGGTGGTAACAGCTGGCGCGGTGGTGGTGACGCCGGAGCCCGTAGTTGGGGCAGAGGTGTGCAGCGTCGAACTCAACGTTGTCGTGCTGGTAGTCGTATCCGGTGTATTCGTGGATGTACCAGCGGCATCTGCGGGATCGGGAGATGTATCACCGACCGACTGGTCGCCCGACGTATCGGTTGAGGAAGCCTGTGAGGTGGATGGAGTCTTCTGGTGCCGCACGGGCTTCATGTATACTTTGTCAGCCGCGAAGACGACGCCACAGGCGACCAGCAGGAAGCCTGCTCCGATAGCGGCACCGATCCACCAGCGGCGCTTCTTTACCTCACGCGCCAGCGGCGCGATGTTGGGCTCATGGATGAAGGCACGGTCGCCGATCTGCTTGAACTCACCCTCTATCGAGTACTCTTGGCCCAGCGGCAATTCAGCCGTCTGGGCGTCACTCGACAGGCAAAGCCAATTTTTGTCGGCCTCACGGAAGACCAGCTGTACTAGGCCTTTGGCTTCGTTGCGCTCACTCCGCAGAAGCTTCCCCGTGAATGTCGCGATAGTCTGCGCGTTACCCTGGTCCACTGCCTTTTGTTCCCTTAAGCTTAAGTACATTGTAGCTTGGAAGGGTGCGTAGAATCAATCGAGAAGTCTGAGCTTATCGAATACTAAGTCAACTGGTAATTGTTCATCAAGAGCATTTAACAAGCTAGCCCGAGAGCCCTCAAACTCCATATCCGCGCGGACAAAGATACGGCCGACACTCGCATAATAGTCCCTGTCTAAACTTTTTGAGCGTAGAGGAAATCCTAGTTCTGATTCAAGCGCCTCACGCTCTTGTTTTATCTCATCGATTTGCTGGCCATTAATGGCGAGATTCAATTTGCTTGGGCTGCCAAAAGCTATAAAAGGCTTGCCTGAGAATACTTGCGCCGTTTTGGTGGTAGCTGCACGGGCTAACAGCGACTGAAGATAACGGGTCCGCTGCTTCGGAGTACGGGAAACCATATCGCCTGAAGCTAATTCTGCCGAAGATATAATACCCTGTACAAGCTCAACGTTATCCCATGGCTCAAAATGAGCACCCTTCAGATTATGGTGAAAGGCGCTAAGCGCAGCGGCAACGCGTTCAGCGCTAGTAGATACTAACCGCCTCCCAATTATTATCTGATCCCCGGAAAATTGCGAGTCTGCCATAGTGATATCGACTATAGCATATGATTTACAGGAGAGAAAATTGATTTACTGGTCTGCTTTTATCTGGTTGATAAGGTCGCGGAGTTCGGCGGCCTGCTCGAACTGGAGGTTGGCGGCGGCCAGTTCCATCTGGGCACTCAGATCTTTCAGCAGCGTGCCATATTCATCTCTGGGAATTTTCTTAAGGTCAAGCTTGGCGCGTTTGGCTTCGTCGCCAAGCGCATCTTCACCACGCATACGGTCTTCCACCGCCCGGTTGATGCCGGTGGGCGTGATGCCATGCTCGGTGTTATACGCTTCCTGGATCTTGCGGCGGCGGGTGGTCTCGTCGATGGCGAACTGCATGCTGTCGGTCACGCGGTCGGCATACATTATCACATGGCCTTCCACGTGGCGGGCGGCACGGCCGATGGTCTGGATGAGCGCCTGTTGAGAGCGCAGGAAGCCTTCCTTATCGGCATCCAAGATTGCGACCAGGCTGACTTCGGGCAGGTCCAGACCTTCACGCAGCAGGTTGATGCCGACCAGCACGTCGTACACGCCCCAAACGCAGGTCTCGCAGGATATCGGTGCGATCCAGCGTGTCGACATCGCTGTGCAGATAGGCCACCTTTATATTCAGTTCCTGCAGGTATTCAGTCAGATCTTCCGACATGCGCTTCGTCAGCGTAGTGACGAGCACACGCTGGTAGCTTCTCGACGGTAGAGCGGATTTCGGCTATCAGGTCGTCTATCTGGCCTTCGATGGGCCGGACCTCGATAGGCGGATCGAGCAAGCCGGTGGGGCGGATGACCTGCTGGGCAGGTTCCGGCGAGCGGCTGAGTTCATATTGCGCCGGCGTCGCACTTACATACACCACCTGGTTCACGTGGCGCTCGAATTCGGTGAAGGTCAACGGCCGGTTATCAAGCGCGCTGGGCAGGCGGAACCCGTGCTCCACGAGCACTTCCTTGCGTGCCCGGTCGCCGTTGTACATACCGCGGACTTGCGGAATCGACATATGCGATTCATCCACGAGCAACAGATAATCGTCCGGGAAGTAGTCAAGCAGCGTGGCCGGCTGCTCACCCTCCTCGCGGTTCGTCAGATAGCGCTATAGTTCTCGATGCCCTTCACGAAGCCAGTCTGTTCGAGCATTTCCAGATCGAAGCGCGTACGCTGTTCCAGCCGTTGGGGCCTCCAGTAGCTTGTTCTCGCGCTTGAATTGGGCCAGCCGCTGCGCCAACTCCTGCTCAATCTGGCCGAGCGCTACCTTGAGCTTGGCCTGCGGCGTCACGTAGTGCGAGCTCGGGAAGATCTTTGAGCTCATCCAGGTTTTTCAGGATCTCGCCGGTCAGCGGATCTATCTGGGTGATCCGTCGACTTCGTCGCCGAAGAATTCCAGGCGATAGGCCAGCTCTTCGCCGGCCGGGAACACATCCACCACGTCGCCGCGGACACGGAAGGTGCTCCGGTGGAAATCGATATCATTGCGGGTGTACTGAATGTCGGTCAATAGTCGCAGGAAACGATCGCGGACACGTCGTTCACCTCTTTTGACGTCAATCGACAAGCCGCCGTAGTCCTCCACACTGCCGATGCCGTAGATACAGCTGACGCTGGCGACAATCAAGACATCTTTGCGCGTCAGCAAGCTGTCAGTGGCCGCGTGGCGCAGCCGGTCGATCTCCTCATTTATCTGCGAATCTTTCTCAATATAGGTGTCTGAGCGAGCGATGTACGCTTCCGGCTGATAATAATCGAAGTAGCTCACGAAATAGTGGACGGCGTTGTCCGGAAAGAAGTTCTTGAACTCCGTATAGAGCTGCGCGGCCAGCGTTTTGTTGTGGCTGAGCACCAGCGTAGGCCGCTGCACGCCCTGAATCAGGTTGGCCATGGTGAACGTCTTGCCGGAGCCGGTCACCCCAAGCAGGGTCTGCTCTTTTTCACCGCCGCGAAGCCCGCCTAACAGCTGCTTGATAGCCGCCGGCTGATCGCCCTGCGGCGCATAGTCACTCTTTAAAACGAATTTGCTCACCTATCTATTGTAGCAAGCTTATAGCGATACGAGCGTAGACGATAACTCGTTAGGCATATCACTTGCAGCCTGTGTCTGTAATGCCGCAGACGGATAATCCTTGGGAGTGCTCGATGCTTGGCCGGCAGAGCTTTCCGGCAAGCATGCTTGCTGCGGACCTCCATAGTAGTAATAATATGCGCCTACCTTTTTTATCAGCACTTCGTCAAGGTGTTCCGTCGGTTCTGTCACACGTTCAATAACACCTAGATATCCAGGGTCATCGCCGCAATACTTCGTACTGCCTGCAAGAGTCGATAAATCGCCGGAATCCAACCAGACGGCGTTGCCAGCAGTATTTGCTACAGTATATTTCATGGTCTTTAATCCCGTTGGAATTTGAAATTTTACGCTCCATTCCGTTATTACCAAGTAACCAGGCCCCTGAGCGGATTCTAAGGTGTCGGTAAAGCGCTGGCCGGATTTGGTGACGCAGACTTCGGGGTAGGTTTCCTGCATGATGCTGCCGGCAGCGGCTTTGCACTCGGCGAAGGTTTTGACCGTAGAGCTTTTGCTCGAAGTGCCGCTGGAGGGGTTCGCGGAGTAGTCTCTGTTGGCAGCCTGCGTACTGTGCCAGACGAACCAGCCGGTGAAGCCGACTATCACCAACACTATTACCACTAGGATGAGCTCAACTGTTGCGAATCCCTTTTGGTCCCTAGGTAACTTCATGTAACGGTCTCCTCTCGGTATGGCTTAAGAATAAATGGCGTGGTATTTACGATGTTCTTGGTCCAGGATGCGCGTGAGGCTGGCTACCAATTCGTCAGCGTCGGCACTGAAGACAACCGCGGTATCGTCGCGCGCCTGGCCGGCAGCGTGCAGGATGGCCTGAATCTCTTCGCTGATACCGCCGCCGCCCTGCAGGAAGCCTATCGGCGTATCGGTTTCCATGGCGATAGTGAATTCGTGCAGCGTTCCCAGCCGGCCGCCGATGCTCACCACGGCGTCGGACGACTGGATAAGCAGCGCGTCGCGGCCCACATAGTGCAAACCGGTGTAGAGAATGGTGTCGTAAGCTTCGATGGGCAGACGGTATTTCAGGACGTGCTCCACCTTGCTGCTGGCGGGGCTGATGCCTACGCTCATCTTGCCGCCGGCCGCTTTGTAGCCTTCGGCGGCGTAGTTCGGCAAGCCCCACGGTGGCGCCGGTGAGCAGGCTGTGCCCGGCCCGGGCTATGGCAGCACCCGCTTGGATGGCCAGCTCCTTACCTTCCTCGACACTCCGGCCTTTAGCAGCCCCTGATACGCAGATTTGATACATCTTTTATGCTTATGCTTTCCTTATCTAAAAGTATACAGGGATTCCCGAAAAATAGTGCAGTTTGGTTGAAAAGTGAGCACCGTAGCGCAGGCGTACTAGAAGTACGGTGAGCAACGGAGCGGAAGTTTCCGGCCGGAATGTGCTGTTTTTCGGGAATCGCTATTCTATACCAAACGAGGCTTCCGGCGCCAACTGCTCGTCGAGTTTACCCAGCAAGAGCGCGTGCAGGTTGTCTTGGTGCAGGTAGCGCGCCATCAGCTCGCGGCCCAAAGAGGCGCGCATGTGCTGGACGATCCGCTGGCCATAGTCCAACCCATTGCAGACGCTGAGCGCCACGTCCAGCATGTTCAGTGACACCGTATGCTGGCGTCTACCAGCGCCAGCAGCTGGTTACCTTGCCAGAATTCGAGCGCCGGATGCAACCGGCCAACACGTCTTCGGCATCGTGCCAGCTCAAATCTTCGGGCTGTACATGCGGGCTGAAAGCATCGGGGTAATATTCGGAGTGGCCGCGGCCATAAAACCACTGTACGGCCTTCCAGGGAAGCGGCTCGCCGGCCAAGTCGGCCGAGGTCATGGGCTCGTGCTGCATAGTCTCGGCGAACACCTTGCCGAAGTCCGGCCGAACCTGTTGTAATTTTAGATACGATCCTAAACGCGCGCATGTTGTTCACGCTGTCGATGGCCAGCAATATGGTGGTGATAGCCAGACCCGGCAAATCATGGTCCATGGGCAATAGCACTACTCCTCCCCAGCTCAGGGATAGTCAGGATATTGTGTTTGTGCTCTGCGGTATATTCGCTGGCGATAACGGGCCACTGCTTGGCGGCCGGTGCCAGAAAGACCGCTCTTTTTACTTCGAAGTTACTTGCTTTGAGCTTCTGGTAGGCTTTTACCCGCTTTTCCTGCCAATCGGCCGATTCGATGATACTGGCGGCAGCCAGCAATTGCGCCGCCGGCTCATGCTTGATCATGCTGTCCATGCTGCGGTAGCCCAGCTTCTTCATGGTCGCCTTAGGTTGCAACTTCTTGAGCAGCGTACGCATCACCGACTGTTTGACGACAAAGGTGTCGAAGGGCAGCGCTAATTTGTCCAGATAGTTGCGTGCCGCTTCCAGCACGGCTGCCGGCGTGCCTTCGGCGCGCATGTTCAGCATGGCCCGCACCTGCACCTCATCGTGCAGCAGCCGGCCCTTGAGCGCCTCGTACAGTTCTTGGCCGGTCGTATCGTGCGGATCCAGCCCCAGCTCGCGAATCTTGCCGCGGGTCCCGTTCACGACCTCCATCATCAACCGGATATCAGTGCCGGGCAAACCGGCGGCCTGCTCCAGCTTGAGCAGCTGTGCTTTGAACTGCGGCTCGGCCGCTCCCATCAGTTGTGCCAATACCCTCGACATATGCTGCTTACAGATTACCACAAGCACCATCGCAGTAACAGCCGTTGGTTAAAAACGTAGCTAATATTGCTGGTCTATTGTTTTTAGTTTAAAATATACCGATCTATGGCAATCAACACCCCTGAAAACCCGCTTCTTGTTTTTGAGTACAGTGGTACTGGCCGGAGCGGCAAAGGTACGATCGTAAAAGATCTGTTGGATATTGCACCCAGTATCGCCAGCGAGGAAACGGTGCAGACTATCGAGTCGTCACCTTTTCACTGCTTCAGCAGAGCGAAATTGAAGCGGGCATGCTGAAGAAGCCATCGCTAGGGCGATAGGAAAGCTCGCCTTCCGGAATTGGCAGACATGGTGGCCGAACGTCCCAATATAGTGGCTACGCATGGAATAGATGTCCTCTATGATGAGGGCGTAACAAACACGGTTGGATCCGTTTCACCGATACCAGCCGTGCGCAAGGCAGTAAAAGCAGGCTTTACGAAGCGTATTCAGAAAGTTGTCGAAGATGAATCCAAGAATATCTTGCTCGTTGATGGCCGGAATCTCGCGCCTGCCGTAGAAGCAATTCCGGAAACGGCCCTGGTCATGCGCACGTTCGTCGGGACGCTGTCGTACGAAGGAGCGTGGCGAGAACTCGACCGCAATATATCCCTGAAAGACGCCCCTCTTCACGCACGTCAGGATTATTTTATGACGTCGGAACAACAACTTCAGGCCCGCAACAGTCAGGACGCGAACCGGGAGACTGACCGGGTCATACCCGACGCGGATGCTATCGACTACTGGTGGGAGCAGCCTCTCTTATCTGAAAATCTCCGGCATTTCGCCGATCTGTATTATGGCGGCAATGAGATGGATGCCTGGGAAGCTACCACACGAAGCAGTGAGGCATTCAGATTCTTACGGCAGGGTGTCGGTTCGCTCGCCGTCAGGTCCGGTCGTCAGATATTCTTCGATACCACCAACTACCGGCAGCAATATCCCTCAAATCCTGTGAGGCCTATGCTCGAAGCAGCCAGGCAGATGTTTAGCGAAGGACTCGAGACCTATCAGCAACGTGCTCGTTTAGGCTTACGGCCCGCAGAACCACTCCTTAGAACTTGTCGGCGTGGTACCAGTCGGGAGCCTTTTTGAGCCAGTCTTCCAGCTCGGGTTCGGTCAGCAGCCCCTTCTGCGCGCCGGTTTTCTGGACGACGCTCATGGAGTTGATAGGTGCCCCACTGCAAGGCGCTTTCCAGGTTGTGCCCCTTGACGATAGCTGCCACGAAGGTACTGGCGAAGGCGTCGCCGGCGCCGGTGCGCTCGAACGGTGGTGCCGGATCTGGATACAGCGGCATCTTGAGCCGCTCATTGCCATCGCTGGCGTAAGCTCCCGCGGGACCGTCAGTCACGATCGCGATCTTGGGCCCAAGCGCATGGAGCTTATCAAGCAAACCATGTACATCATCGTAGCTGCCGCCGGTGACGGTGACCGCTTCCTCGCGGTTCAGCACTACCAGCTCGGTGTGCTGGTACAGCTTCTTCAGGCGTTCCGTGCCTGCCTCGATCTGGAAGGTGCCGGGCTGGAACGCCAGCTTGACGTCGGGGTTATCTTCGAGCCAGTCGGCCACTTGATCGTGGTATGGCAAGGCGTGGTCGGAAATAGAGCTGAAATAGACCCACTCGGGCATTTCATCGGGCCGGAAGTGCGGCCAGTGGTAATCGTAGACCTCGTGCTTGATAAGGATGGTTCGCTCTTCTTTGTACCAGAGCACGTAGTGCGTGTTGCTGACTTTGTCCGGGTTGATGTGGACGAAGCGGTGGTCGACGCCTTCTTTGTTCAGGGTTGGCGATCATATTCCGGCCGGTCTGGTCGCCGCCGACATAGGTTTCGAACGCCGTGCTTAGGCCCAGACGGCTGAATGAGACCGCCGCGTTGGCAGCATTACCGACCGCCTCCAGGATTTCGGTGTGATCAAAGGGCAGTTTGGTGCCAAATTGCATGGCGAGCGTCTTCACACCTTTGTCGTCGACATACGTGTGCGCTTCATCGTCGAGCAGCTTGATAAAGACGTCGGTGACGATGTCGCCTACGCTCAAAATCTGTATATTCTTAGCCATGTTCCCACCCTGTTTTTTAGAATTACATTCTTCTGACGCTATTGTGCCACAGAGTCGTCCGAAGCGCTAGTGTCTTTTGGCAGGACGCTATCCATGCGTTTGACTGCCTGCTTCCGCGCCTGTTCCACTTTGTCTCAACCGTATCTTTGGCCTTTACTGCTTTCTTGAGTAATTCACCCGGCTGTTCAGTCGCTTTTTTGAGCGTCTGGTCGGTCTCTTTGCTGGTCTTATCTATAGCATCGGCGAACTTATTCAGGCGCTCTTCAATCGCGCCCGATTCCACTGCCTTGAATATATCGTCTAAGAATCCCATTGGTTCTATTATACGACGGCTTTGCCGGCCGAGTTGAAATCTTCCAGCTTGCTCTCCACGACTTTCTGGACGGCCGGACGACATTGGCGTTGACCAGCTTAGCCACGGCGTACTCATCGGGGTTGTCTCGGAGTGTTTCGAGCAGCGTGTCGTGGTAGGCCACGCGCATATCACTGTTGATGTTGATCTTGGTAACGCCGATCTTGACCGCGCTCACAAAGTAGTGGCCGGGCGTACCGCTGCCGCCGTGCAGGCTGATGTTGCAGGGGAGCACGTCGCGGATGCGCTGCAGCAGTTCCAGGTCGAGCTTCTTGGGCACCGGTATTTGCCGTGCAGGTTGCCCACGGCGGCGGCGTAGGTGTCGACACCGGTACGGACCACGAAATCGAGCGAGCCTTCGGGGGTACTGAAGGTTTTCTTGATCTCTTCGTAGTCGATCTTTTCCTTGTGCAGGTTCGACGAGCCGCCGAAGTAGTGCGGTTCGCTTTCTACCAGGGCACCCGTGAATTTGGCGTAGTCCACGATTTCCTTGGTGGCATCGATGATCTCTTCTTCGGTCGCGTCCTCTTGGCCTGCGAGTAATCGATATGTATGAACTCGAACCCGGCGTCGATGCCGCGCTTGGCATCTTCCACGCTCGGGCTGTGATCGAGGTTGATGTACATTTCCACGCCGTATTCGTACTTGAAGTTGTCGACCATGTCGCGGACGTTCTGGATGCCGATATCGCTGACTTCGCCGGCGCTGACTTCCACGAGTACCGGCGCGTTCTTAGCCTTGGCTGCCAGGGCTACGGCCTTCAAAGTGGGTTCGTCGTCGAGGTTGAACGCCCCAAAAGCCCAGTGTTCAGCCGGGCCTGCCCCATGCGTTCGCGGGCCTTGGCGCAGTTAGCTCGGACTTGTTGTAGTGTGATTGGCATAACTTCCCCCGTTAATAATGCTTATGCATAGCATAGCACGCTGAAATGTCTGGCGCTACGGCAGCTACTTCACAAACATGACACAGAGGCCGATCAATGCGGCTATGGTGCCGGCTGCCTTCTGCCAAAGTTTCTGATGTTCATGTAGCAGCCACGCCCCAAGATCACCACGACTACCAGTTTCAGGCTAGAGATGACTGTTATTACGGCAACATTGTTACTGCGCACCTGCGCCAGCACGAACGCTATTCCGCCTAAGCCGCGTAAGATACCGGCGCCGCTCACCAGAAGAATCGTCCGCCGTTTAAGCAGTACTTTGAATTTCGATGCCTGCAGTACGAATGCAGCCACGACTGCAGCCAGCATCTGCCAGCCCCACCCAAACAGTACGTAACTGGCAGTCGACATCTGATGCAGCAAGGATTTTTCATTGACTATCGCGACCGCATATATCAATCCCGCCAACACGGCATAAGCCAGTCCGTAGGCCAGTTCCCGCCTAGAAGCCTTGTTCTTCGCTGTCCGCACGGCCAACGTGGTGTAGATGATAGCTGCGGTCAATATGATGCCGCCGAGCAGTTGCATAGTACTCAAGTCCTCATGCAGCACCAGCGCCGCCAATCCGACCGTAAACAAGGCATTCAGCGTACTGAATATACTGCCCACGGCCGCATCAAGATATACCAAGCTCTTATAGGTACACGTATACGTCAGCGCGAACGCCAAGCCCCCGCCGGCTAAGCGCCAGAAGAAATGTGACAAGGCGTGACTATCGATTTGTCCCAGGGTTGGTAGCAATACCAAGCCGACGAACCATAACGGTACGAACTGTCCGGCATTGATCATAAAACTGGCGCCGGCGTTGGCTTTATCACGAGCCAGTATGCGCATCAGGATCACACTGACGCCCACAAAAAGCGCGTTCAACAGAATCAGCAGCTGCCAGCTCATGCTAGCGTTTGCGTTCGACGATATGGTGGGCCGCGAGGCGGATGTGTTTGGCGTCCAGGCCGAAGTGATGGAGCAATTCGTCCGGTTCGCCGGATTCGCCGAAGCGGTCCTGCATGCCGATACGGTGCATCAGTGCGGGATGGTGTTCGGCCAGCAGTTCGGCGATAGCCCCACCAAGACCGCCGATGATCTGGCCTTCTTCGGCCGTAACTACGCAGCCGGTCTTGCGAACGCTCTTCAGGATAGTCTCGGCATCGAGTGGCTTGATGGTCGGCACATGCACGACCTCGGCATCGATACCCTCCTTGAACAATTCTTCAGCCGCTAGCAATGCCTGGTAGGTCATGGTACCGGTCGTAATGATGGTCACATCGGTGCCGGGGGTATACACGTACGCTTTGCCTATTTCAAATGGCGTATCTTCCGTAGTGATGATGGGCGTCGCCTCGCGTGCCAGCCGCAGGTAGTTCGGCCGCTTGTCTTTGGCCATGGCCAGCGTCGCCTTCTCGGCCTCCACGCTGTCGCCAGGCACGATGACAACCATGTTCGGCAGCACGCGCATCAGCGCGATATCTTCCAGCATCTGGTGGGTGGCGCCATCAGGGCCTACAGAAACGCCGGCATGCGATCCGACGATCTTCACCGGCCGATCATTCAGGCAGACCGTGGTCCGTATCTGTTCCCAGTTGCGCCCGGACTGAATGCCGCGTATGAGCTCACGAATGGAATCTTACCCATAGCCGCTAGGCCGCTGCCGACCGTCACCAGGTTCTGTTCGGCCACGCCGATCTCCACGAACCGGTCCGGGAACGCTTCTTTGAATAAACTCATCTGCGTACTGTCGGTCAGGTCGGCACAAGCTGCCACCACATTCACGTCCAATTCCCCGGCTTTCTTGAGCCCGCGACCAAAACCCTTCCGGATCGGCTCACCCGGCAAATCTTTTTGTGTAATATCAACCAAGTGTAAATCAGACATGTGAAGCCCTTCCAACGAGTGAGTATTTTGTTGAAAAGGTAGTCAAGCGAAGTGCAACCCGACAAATCAACGATTTGCCGGCGTGAAACGCTACCTTTTCGGCAAAATAGGAACGGCTACTCATGTTCACTCCGAATCTTGCCGCCGAGAGTGCGGAGCTCGTGCAGGGCTTTAACGGCCTGGTCGTGATTCGGCGGAGCACCGTGCCAGTGGAAATCGCCTTCCATGAAATCCACGCCCTTACCCGGGATGGTGTAGGCGATGATGACGACCGGTTGTTCGGTGATGGCTTTGGCCATGGCGCAGGCATCGATGACGGCGTCTATGTCGTTGCCGTCGATCTCTATGGCGTGCCAGCCGAAGCTCTCCCACTTTTTTTTGAGATCTTCCAGCGGCATCACGCCCTCGGTCGGTCCATCGATCTGGATGTTATTGCGGTCGACGATGGCCGTGATGTTATTGAGCTTGTATTTACCGGCTAGCATGATGCCCTCCCACACGTTGCCCTCGTCCAATTCTCCGTCACCGGTTACAACGTAGATGTGGCGGTGCAGCTGCTTGTTCATGCGGAGTGCTAGCGCCATACCGGCGGCCTGGGAGATGCCGCAGCCGAGCGGACCACTGGTGGTCTCCATGCCGGGAAGACGCGTTCGCTCAGGATGTCCCCTGCAGCCGCGAACCTAGACGGCGCAGCGTCATCAGCTCTTTCTTGGGGAAGTAACCGGCCTCGGCCATGGTGGCGTAGCGCACCGGCACGCAGTGGCCGTTACTAAGTAGCAGTATATCCCGATCATCCCAGTCAGGGTTCTTCGGGTCGTTTTTCATAACATCGAAATAGAGTGCGGTAAAGATATCAGCCAATCCGAGCGGGCCGGCACTGTGGCCGCTGCCGGCGTGCTCCAGCATGCGGATGATATCCTCGCGGATGGTGTTTGCCTTTTGCTCCAGTTGTTTCAGCGTGTACGTTTTGGCCATATCTATGATGGATTATAGCATAGCGCTAGCGCTTAGCGGCGCGGCGTCACCTCTGCCAATAGTTGGAGATAGGCGGTCTTGGGCGCTTTGGCACCGTGCAGGAAACCGCCGGCGTTCAGTACATCTATGCCACCGAGCGCCAAGGCCCGGGCATTCTGGTCGTTGACGCCGCCATCCCAGCCGATTTCCAGGCTGGGCTTGACCTGGCGCAGCTGCTGTACCTTGCCGAGCAGACTCATGTCGGCATGGCCGCCGAAGTGGCCGAGATGGCCCGAGAAAATCAGCACGTGATCGATCACATCGAGCGCCGGACGGATGTGTTCAACCGGTGTTCCGGCAGCAGTGCCACGCCGATCTCGATGCCGCGGTGCCGAACCGCGCTGGCGAAACTCATGAAGTCTCCCTCGGCTTCGGCATGCACGATGATCAGCTGTGGCTGCAGCGCCACCAGTGCCGGCAGGTGCTCGAACGGGTTTTTGTACATCACGTGCAGGTCGGCGCGCACGCCGCCCGGCCACCAGACATCCTCTATGGCCATCAGCTTATTGGGTGTGAATATGCCGTCGCTTAAATCAATATGGATACGGTGTGCGAACGCTAGCGTTTGCTCGATCTGCAGTTTGTATACCGCCGGATCATCGGTGGTCACCGTAGGACAGATGGTGGCAGCCACGATGCTTTAGCCTCCCAGCTCGTCTAGTTCTTGGATACGGCGCTTGAAGCGCGTCGCGCCGGCGAACGGCGTCATAAGCCAGGTGTGGACGATACCCACTCCCGTATCAAAATCGGTGTAGCGTGAACTCAGACACAGCACATTGCTGTCTTCGTCGTTCCGGCAGGCGCGGGCCTCTTCCTGGTCGAACGCCAAGCCGGCCCGGATACCCTTGAAGCGGTTGGCCGCCATGCACATGCCCTGGCCGCTGCCGCAGATGAGGATGCCGCGGGTATCGTCGCTGGTGCCGCCATTGCCGCGCATGGCCGTGATGACCTTACCTGCGAACTGCGGGAAGTCGTCTTCCGGATGGCCGGCATTGTCCACCCTCGTCCACGACATCGTAGCCGGAGCGCTTCAAATACTCGGCCAGCTTGGCCTTATATTCAACCCCGTTATGGTCCGCACCCAGATATATCTTCATTTTTCTTTGCCTCATTGCGTGCCGTTACTATGGCGCGTTTTAGTACTATCAATCCCCCGGAAACGGCAGTACAAGGCCCGGCAGCCCTAAGAGAATGCTCCAAACAAGGCCCGTAAGACCTGACTGATCATCCCGTCCGAGCCATGAAGGTAGCAATAGCAATCCAATCCCTATCACCATCGCTACAAAAGGCACAACTAGTCCGGGGCGCTTCTTGACGAGACGGTTATCAGTCTGTCCCATGAGCGTTACTGGCATGTGATCCTTAATCTTTATGCTGATGCAGGAACTTACCGGCGTCGGCCACGACTTCCACGAGGCGGTTGCTGTAACCCCATTCGTTGTCGTACCAGACCATGACCTTCACCAGGTTGCGGCGACGACTTTCGTCAGCGCCAGATCGACGGTGCCGGAGTGGCTGTTGCCGATGTAGTCAGAGCTGACCAGCGGTTCATCGGACACACCCAGGATACCCTGGTAGAACGGCTCTTTGGATGCCTTCTTGAAGACTTCGTTCAGTTCTTCGACGGTGGTGTTTCTTTTTAACAACGCTGTGACGTCGCTGAGTGAAACTACGGGGGTGGGAACGCGGATGCTCAGGCCGTCGAACTTGTCCTTGAGCTGCGGCAGCGTCAAAGTGACAGCAACCGCTGCGCCAGTCGTCGTAGGTACGATGTTCTCGGCAGCATTGCGGCCTTCGCGCACGTCTTTCTTGGGTGCGTCCTGCAACGCCTGGCTGGCGGTGTAGCTGTGCACGGTGGTCAGCAACGACTTCTCGACACCGAATTCGCTGTCGAGCAGCGCCATTACGGCACCGAGACTGTTGGTAGTACAGCTGGCATTGCTGATAACTTCGGTCGCACCTTCCAGCTTGTCGTCGTTCGCACCCAGCACGATGGTGTCGACGCCGTCACTCTTGGTCGGACCGGAGATGACGACGCGCTTCGCACCGGCAGTGATGTGCTTGCTAGCACCTTCTTTGTCAGTAAACAGCCCGGTGCTTTCGATAACCAGGTCGACTTCCAGATCTTTCCACGGCAGTTCCAGCGGGTCTTTGACGGCCAGAACTTTTACCTTGTGCCCGGCCACGATGATATTCTCGTCATCGTGTCCGACTTCCTGATCGTAGGTACCGTAGTTGCTGTCGTGCTTCAGCAGGTAGGCCAGCGTCTTGGTGTCGGTCAGGTCGTTGATCGCCACGATCTCCAGATCGTCCCGGGCGAAGGCGATTTTAAAAGCGTTCCGGCCGATACGTCCGAAACCGTTGATTCCTATGCGTGTTTTCATCTATCCACCTCTGTTGTTTTATAAAAGTTATAGTGCTTACGTTTCCAATTGTAACGTAGCCCGTCAACAGATGCAAAGATTGACAGGCCACAACATACGGTGCTTAAGATTCTTCGGCAAATCGTCAACAGGGGACATCGGATTGTTCCCAGGCTATGACCTCGGCAGCAGTCGGATGCAGACCCAGATGGGTCTCTGGCATCTCCTCTTCACTGGCTATTCGCACCTTGTAGCGTCGATGATGTATGAAATTCCTGTGTGGTTCAATCGGGGCGTCAAGAGTGCGAGGGGTTTATCGGGCTGTTTGTAGTTTAGATCTACCGCCTCTACCCGATATATGTCGGGGGGCAAGTCATCATATCTGACACCATCTTTATCGATCAGAGGATCGTACATAATGGGTGAGTCAGTAAATTTGATTTGTAAGACTTTCCCGGTGCACCGTGCCATCGTACCTTCTATCAACGCCAGCATGCCCATCCGGTCTGCAATCAAAAAATCACGCTCAGCCTGATTTCGGTCGGCTTGTTCGTTAATTGAGCTCAGTCGCCTAAGAGCCGCTTCCGAGATTGAAGGGTCTATATCTCGAGCAGTCTCCCCAGCCATAGGCGCCTACTTCTTTTGGGCGTTCCAGCGGTCGATACTTTGGGTGATGATGACCTTGGCGGCTTCTATGTCACCCCAGCCTTCCACCACGGTCGTACCGGGCTTCTTAAGGTCTTTGTAGTGAGAAAAGTGCTCGGTGATTTTCTGCTTCCAGCGGTCGCCCAGATCGGCGAGAGTCTTGATACTGTCGCCGGTGTTGCGGTCGTCGGCCGGGACGACTACGATCTTGTGGTCGGCTTCGCCGCCATCAGTAAAGTTCATGACGCCGATGATGCGGGCCTCCAGCCAGACACCAGTCGGGATGGGTTCATCGCAGACTACGAGCGTGTCCAGTTCGTCGCCGTCCTCATCGAGCGTCTGCGGAATGAAACCGTAGTTCACCGGCTTGGCATAGATGCTTGGCTCCACGCGGTCGATCATGAACGTCGCCGTGTCGCGGTGCCACTCTATCTTCAGGAAACTGCCCTGCGGAATCTCCACGACCGTGTTGACGCTGCCGTTCTGGTAATCGCCGGGGGTTAGAACCTGATTGAAATCTGCCATGCCGAAAAACTCCTTTTCTTATCTGTTATAGTATACACCATATGAGCATTAAAATCATCGGTCACCGGGGGGCGCGTGGCCTGGCACCGGAAAACACGCTCGCCGGACTGGAAAAAGGGCTGGAACACCATGTCGACCAGTTAGAGATAGACGTCCGCATGACTAAGGATGGTGTGGCCGTCCTGCACCATAACGCCGAGCTCGAAGAGGGCGGCACCAAGCTGCGGATCCGCGACCGCACCTATGAACAGTTGAAGGCAGGCAAGTCCGATCTGGCGACATTGGCCGAGGCCATCGCCTTCGTCAAACGCCGAGTACCCATCATCATCGAGGTCAGCCCAAGGAACCGACCGCAGAGACGATCTCAATCGTCCGCAGCTTCATCGGGAAAGGCTGGCAGCCGCAGGATCTCTCGTTCGTCTCATTTCGATTTCCCTATCCTCAAGGAGCTGCATGCCGCCTTCCCGGAGCACACCATGATCGTCGACGAAATGTGGTCAGGCGTCAGGGCTACGTGGCGCGCACGACGTCTGGGCAGCAAAGAAATCAGCCTATACACGCCCATCTTATGGACGGGCTTCATCCGCATGGTCAGCCGCCGCGGCTACCATGTCTACGCTTTCCCGTTGAACGACCCCGCCAAAGCCCGCAAATGGGCCAAGGCCGGCTTCTACGGCGCCGTTACCGACTTCCCGGACCGGTTCGAACAGTAACTTTACTGTAGTGTCATCCTGAGCGCAGCGAAGGATCTACTCAGAGGATTCAAACAGATCCTTCGCTGCGCTCAGGATGACGAATTCCGTAGGCTATACTTAACACTATGAAGGTATTTTTCGAGCGGCGCGAGGAGCTGGCGCCGGGGATATGGCAATACTATTTCCGGTCCGAACGGCCGGTAGATTTCGTGCCGGGCCAGTACGTACACCTGCAGTTGCCGGTCGAGAACGACCCGCGCGGCAAAAGCCGGACATTCACCCTCACTTCTCTGCCTGCCGACCCACTGCTCAGTTTCGTCGTGAAGCACTTCGAACTGCAAAGTCCATACAAACAAGTCCTGCAGGCGCTGGAACCGGGTGCCGAGGCCGGCATCGACGATGCCATGGGCGACCTGGTGCTACCCAAAAGTATTGAGACTCCGCTGGTATATGTGGCCGGCGGCATCGGCATCGCCTCGTTCGCCGGCATGTTTCGGGAGCTGCTGGCACGCAAAGAAGAGCGCAGCATCTTTTTCTTCTATGCCCTGCGCTCCCGCCGCGAACAGATCTTCCGCGAACTTACCGATGCCTATCCGCTCGCGCTCAAACAGATCGTATTCGCGCCGAACCGCCTGAGCGCGCAGGAAATCAAAGACAGCACCCCGCCGAGCGCCCTTATCTATCTCTCCGGCAGTCAACCGTTCGTAGAAGGCCTCCAACGTGATCTGGAAGCCCTTGGCACCCCGCGCGAACAGATAGCCTTCGACTACTATGACGGCTACAAAGAGCTATAGATTCACGGTATACCTGGACTTTACAGGCAGAACTCCGTAGTGGATACTTCAAGTATGAGTGAGACCATAGGGCTGGTTTTCGGCACGACAAACCCCGCGAAAGTTCTGCAGATCCAGGGTGCTCTTGCGGGAACCAACGTCCATATCGAAGGACTTTCTCCTGATGAGGTGATAGACGTCCCTGAAGACGGCGACACGGCTGAAGTCAATGCACGTATAAAAGCCACCGCCTACGCCAAGCACTTAGGCCGTACCGTGTTCTCGATGGATAATGCGCTCTACTTCGACAACTTACCGGATACCGAACAGCCCGGTTTGCATGTCCGCAGACTGGGCGGTACGGACATCCCGGCGACCGACGAAGACATGGTCGCCCATTACGCAGCATTCGTAGAACAACACGGCGGGCGCATGACAGCCAGTTGGCGCTTTGGGGTGGCCATTGCTCGAGCCGACGGCTCATGCAACAGCATGACGATTCGGTCTCCCCGCATTTTTACCGGTACACCCAGCGAGCAACGAGTCTCGGGCTACCCTTTGGAGTCTCTCCAGCTTGAACCCTCTAGCGGTAAATACTTAGCCGAACTGAGCGAAGAAGACCAAGCCGCCTTCTGGCAGCAGACCATCGGCAGAGAGATAGCCGAATTTGTCGAGAATCATATCTCCTAAAATTGAGAAAGGTACGGGATCATCGAGATCCTGACGAGTCCCGGAGTCCTCGGCACCCCGCACGAACAGATAGCCTTCGACTACTACGACGGCTACGCCGAATTGTAGTTCCGCCCGGTGTAGTGAAGCGGTATACTGGCGTCATCGTGACCATTATCAATCACTCTCTTGTCGGTGGTCTGATCGGCAAGTTCGTACCGTGGCCCATCGGTCTGCCCCTTGCGTTCGCCTCCCATTTCGTGCTCGATATGCTGCCGCATTACGGTATCCCGACTAAACGGCGTAACCAGTCTGCGTCTTGGAAAGCAATAGTAGTCTTGGACATAGCTTCATGCGTCTGTTTGATCATCTGGTGTTTCCGCTATCATCATTACGCGATATATGCCTGCGGGCAGATCGCGGCAGTGCCGGACTTCATCTGGGTGCACCGGGCCATCAAGGGTCGTTCGTTCGATTTCAGTAATGTCAAAAGCCGTTATGAACGCTGGCACATCCGTATCCAGCGCTATGAGTTCCCCGGCGGCATCTGGATCGAGCTGCCGCTGGCCGCCGTGCTGTTCTACTTCGTGATTATCAGAACCGTATGATTAATTCTGAATTGGATGAGTGTGGCCCTCAAGGAATTCGCGGATCTTGAAAGAATCAGTATTCCAGCTTGACGCCGGTTTTTTGAGCGATCGATTCTATCCACCGCTCTAACCGCGCAATCTGAGCATCGCGGGCGGTGTTATCGGTCTCGATATCATCGAGCCGTTTCAAGAAACCATCAATGGTGTTCGTTAGCCGATCCAAGCTATCTTTTGTAGCAGTCAGCGCCAACTCAGCGTGGACGCTCTTGAATTCATCCTGCATGTATTTGAATAGTTTGGCAAACTCGTCTTCGCTCATCGTCGTTCTATTGTAGCACCGGCCTTTAGCTTCAGGCTAATTCTGGATGGGGTGGGCGTGGCCCTCGAGGAATTCGCGGATTTTCAGGGCGGCCGTGGCGCCTTCGCCGGCGGCACTGGCTATCTGCATGGTGGCGCCACTGCGGATATCGCCGGCCACGAACACGCCCTTGATATTGGTCTGTAGGCCTTCGTCGGACTTCACCAGGTGGATATGGTCCAGCTCGATGCCGCTGCCTTCCAGGAATTCACTGTTGGGCTTGAGACCCACGAACACGAACACGCCGTCGGTCGGGAAGTCGACATCCTTGCCATCTTGCACGCCGACGACTTTCACGACCTTGTTATCTTCACCCACGATTTCTTTGGTAGCCGTGTTCAGGTGGACGGTCACTTTGCCGTCATCGACGAATTTCTGCAGTTCCTTCTGCAGTACGTCGCTGGCCTTGATGGTTGAACGCACCAGCAGGTCGATGTGGGTCGCAAAGCGGGTCAGGAACATGGCCTCCTGGATGGCGCTGTTACCCCCGCCGATGACCACCAGCCGCTTGTCGCGGTAAAACGCGCCGTCGCAAGTGGCGCAGTAGTGCACGCCCCGGGCGTAATATTCCTGCTCGCCGGGTACACCGACTTTTTTATAATCGCTGCCCATGGCCAGCAGTACCGCCTTGGCCTTCATATCGCCGCTGGTAGTTTCCAGCCCGCTTATATTCGCCTTCGTCGTGTAGTTTCAGTACCTCGCCAAGCTCTATGACGGCACCGAAGCGCTCGGCCTGCTTCTGCAGATTGCCGGCCAGCTCCAGGCCGGCCAGGCCTTCCGGAAAGCCGGGGTAGTTATCAACCCAATCTGTTACGGCCGCCAAGCCGCCGGGCACACCCCGCTCGAACAGCAGCGTATCGATATCTTCGCGGGTAGTATAAATGGCCGCACTCAAAGCTGCCGGGCCCGCGCCGACGATAATCACATCATGTTTGGGAGTGTCAGTTGTGTCAGCCATATATATCCTTTCATTAGAAATGCTCCACCCGTGGATGGAGCATCCAGTGTCGTTATTGTATCAAACTACGCTACGGCAGGAGCTAATTTAGCAAGGTTGTAGCCTACAACGACTTCTTTGCTGTCATCGTGCTTGGTGATGACTGTGACGGGTACGGTGAGCGCGCCGGAGATGGCCAGGGCTTCCTGCTGGCGCTGCGGGTTTTCGTCCAGGTTTACTTCGTCGTACTTGAGGCCTTTGGCGCCGAGGTACTTTTTGACCATCGGGCAGTACGCGCAGGTCGTAGTCGTGAAAATAGTGATGTTTTTGACCATGATTAAACCCTCCACTGGTTGAATCTTTTACTTTTGCTGGCTTTCAGGCGTGTCTGTTTTTGAGCGTCGAAAGTTGTACTAGGAAGTATACGCTGGTGTAAGCACAAACGTCAAGACCACCACATGTAGTGTTTTTTAGTACGAAAATGGCCTATCTGGCGCTCAGGGAGCAGGACTGCAGCGCCTCCGTATTCGGCGCGGCTGCAGCTAGCCCGGGAGAATCCCGGGCATGCACCTTATGGTCTGAAAGGGAGAACCTCCGTAGGGGTTCCCCTTACGCTACACCCCACTTCGTGGGGCTTGCTATCCCCCTCCGGTCCTGCAGACCGCGGGTCGGTGGTCTACTTCCCTTCGATCGCCACGAGCTCGATGTCGAACACCAGATCGGCGTTTGCCGGGATACCCGAGCCGCCGGGAGGGTTGGCACCATACGCTTTAGCAGCTGGAATGAGCAGACGGCGGGTACCGCCGACCTTCATGCCTGGCACGCCTTCCGTCCAGCCGGCGATGACACCGTTCAGCGGAAAGCTGATAGGCTTACCGAAATCATGCGAGGTCTGGAACACTTCGCCGGTCTTGGCCACCGCGCCGGTGTAATGGCAGGTGACGGTATCGCCGGGTGCTACCTCGGCGCCGGTGCCGAGCACGCGGTCTTCCTTGACCAGTTCGGGTACGCTATCGATAGGGGTAAAATCCTGCATGTGTCCGCCTCCTTAGACTTTCTTGATCTGAACCAGCTTTACTATGAACACGAGATCGGAATTGGCCGGGATGGCCGCGCTCGGCGATTGTGAGCCATATGCCTCGGCCGCCGGGATCACCAGCCGCCGGGTGCCGCCGACCTTCATGCCGACCAGGCCGTTATCCCAGCCGGTTATCACCTGGCCCTGGCCGAGCGTGAATTGGAGCGCGTTTGCCGTATTGAAGTCCTGATCGAATACCGCGCCGGTGGCCGCCAGGGTGCCGTAATACTTCATGACCAAGCAGTCGCCGTTCTTGGCAGCCGCGCCGGTACCGGGTGTGAGGTCGGTTATCTGCAGCGTCGTAACCGCCCCATCGGGTTTGTAGACGTCCGGTGCCGCTATGGCCGGTGACGATACCGGCGTATTGATGTCGCAGGAAGCCTGCTGGTTCTGCGCATTGGTAGCCGCGGAGTTAGACCCGGGCTGCAAAATGACAAAAATAGTCAGCGCACAGGCACTGCCTAGGAATAAAAATGCTCCGAACCCTGCGAATATCCGATCACGCACGCGCGCCATAGCTGTCTACCCTCTCGTTTACTCCGTATATCTTGCCACAGCTAGCCCTTCCAGGCAAGTGTCCGGGGCGTTTCCGGAAAACCGCTGGAGACGCCGGCCATGATGGCATCCCGCACCGAAACCGAGCGGAATGTCACTTTTGACAGCGCATTCAGCGGCAGCCAAACCGGCTGGTAGGTGTTCTTGCCCAGGGCGCTGATGGCTGCTTCTTCGCTGGACGGACTCAATTGCGGTTCGCCGCCCATATAGTCGCAGACGTAGATATACTGGATACCGTACAAATCGCCGCCGTCTTCTATGAACACGGGCTTGACCACGCCGAGCGTCAAGCCGGTCTCTTCCTGGACCTCACGGCGCAAGGCCGCTTCAGCATCCTCGCCGACATCTATACCGCCGCCGATCAGCGTGTAATACTGCATGCCGAACTTATCCCGCTTCATGGCCAGCAGTTTGTCGCCGTTGATGACGATCGCCCGGACCGCTTGCTTATGTGCCATCTTAATCTTCCTCCATTTCAAATTGCTGTAATTTCTTCTTGTCCGCTTCGGTGTGGCTCTGCTGCAGTTTCAGCAGCTCGGAGTAGATGCCGCCGCTCTTGGCCAGCGCTTGGGGCGCACCGATCTCATCCACCTTGCCGCCGACCAGCGTGACGATGGTATCGACCGACTGGATAGTACTCAGGCGGTGCGCGATGATGAGCGTGGTCCGGCCCTTCATCAGCCGCTCCAGCGCCTGTTGTACGCTGCGTTCGCTCTTGGTGTCCAGGCTGCTGGTAGCTTCGTCCAATATGAGTATAGGCGCATCCTTGAGCAGCGCCCGGGCGATGGCGATGCGCTGCTTCTGGCCGCCCGACAGCTTGAGCCCGCGTTCGCCGATCTCGCTGTCGTAGCCGTGCTCGAACTTGGCGATGAACTCGTGGGCGTTCGCCGCCTTGGCCGCCGCCTCGATTTCTTTGTCGGTGGCGTCCGGCCGGGCATAGGCGATGTTCTCGCGGACCGTGCCGCTGAAGAGCGCCGGCTCCTGGAATACCACGGCGATCTGACGGCGCAGGGTCGATTGCTGTACATCGTTGATGTTCTGGCCGTCGATGGTGATGGCACCGACGTTCACTTCGTACAGCCGCAGCAACAAGCTGGTGATGGTCGTCTTGCCCTGCCCGCTCTCGCCCACCAGCGCCACCTTACTATCCGGTTTGATCTCGAATGAAATGTCAGTCAGCACCGGCGCGTCAGCCTCATAGCCGAACGTGACATCGTCAAACACGATGGCACCTTCGCTGACTACCAGCGGCTTAGCGCTAGCATGGTCGCGGATTTCCGGCTGCTCATCTATGACCTTGAAGTAATCTTCGCTATTCGCGATGGCGCGTTGGGTCTGGGACACCAGGAAACTGATGGTGAACAGCGGGATGCGGATAAGCTGTGCGTACTGCAGCAATAGCACCATAGTACCGATGCTGTAGTGACCTCGGGCTGTCTCGATGAAAATAAACGAGTAAAGTGCCAGATTGATAACGGCCAGGATAGTCCGGCGAAGCGTATCCTGCCAGTGCCAGTATTTGCTCTGCGGGCTGGTAGTGCTCACGATCTTCTTCATGTATTTGTCGAAGGTGACTAGTTCGAACATTTCTTGCACGAAGCTCTTTACCACCCGCACTTGCGAGACGCTTTCGGCGAATCGGCCGCTGGCGATGTCGCTATCGATGTTGATTTCCTTCTGATAGGCCTGCCATTTGCTGTTACTAAGCTTGGTCAGCCAGATGAAGATGGGGTACAGGCTGAGCAGTATCAGCGCCACCGGCCAGGAGTAATACGCCACGATCGCCAGCGTAAACACCGTACTGAACACGAACTGGAGAAAGTTGTTGCTAAGCGTCTGGGTATAGTTGGTGATCTGGTTGATGCCGCGGCCCATGCGGTTGATGATGCTGCCGGTGAGCTCAGTATCGAAATAGCGCTGCGGCAGGCTCATCACATGTTCGTAGTAGCGGTTACTTAGCAAGCGCTGCTGCTTGGCGGCCAACATGTCGCCGATGTAGCCGCCGACGTTGCTGAACAGGTTCTGGCCGATGTCCGTCAGAAAGATGAGGCCGGCATACACCGCCACGCGCGGTATGCTCACCTGGCGTTATGGAAATCGTCGGCTTCGAAGTTTTCGCGGTCCGTTTTCTGACCGTTCAATGAAATGGCGTTTTCTTTGACGAAACGCCGCGCTTCGGTATTGGACGAAGCGAGACCGGTAGCTACCAGTGCCTCCACGATTGAGCCGCCAGCTGCAGCTTTGGCACTGGGGATTTCCTGGCGCAATGCATCGAGCGCCTTGCCTTCGGCATGGCCGACATCTGCGCCCGTCAGGTAGTCCGTGACTTCGTGAGCGATGGCCAGCTGTTCGTCACCGTGGACCAGTCTGGTCACTTCGACCGCTAAACGGACTTGGGCGGCCCGGACACCGGGATTCTGGCGATGCCGGGCCATCACTTCCTCGATCTCTTCTCTGGAAAGCAAAGTGTAAATCTTGAGGTAATCTTCGACGCCGGCATCGTCGCAGTTGATCCAGAACTGGTAGAACTGGGTCGGGGTAGTCTTGGCCGAATCCAGCCAGACGGCGCCGTCTTCGCTCTTGCCGAACTTGGTGCCGGTAGACTTATTGATAATCAGCGGTCCGGTCCAGATATGCGCTTCGGCCCCTTCGATACGGCGGATCAGCTCGACCCCGGCGATGCTGTTGCCCCACTGGTCGGCGCCTGCCACCTGCAGGGTGACACCCTTTTCACGGAACAGATGCAGGAAATCGTAGCCCTGGATCAGCGCATAGCTGAATTCGGCATAGGAGATGCCGTCACCGTCGTCTTTCAGCCGCGACTGGATGAATTCGCGGCCGAGCATCTGGCGCATCGGCACATGCTTGCCGACATCACGCAGAAAGTCGAGGTAGCCGAGGCCTTTGAACCAATCGTAGTTATCGACGATCTCGAAATCTTTGCCGGCGAACACCTGGCGGTACTGGGCGGCGATGGCGTCTTTGTTGTGCTGAATCTCCTCGAGGCTCTTGAGGTCACGCTCCTGTTTCTTGCCGTCCGGGTCACCTATCATACCGGTGGCGCCGCCGACCAGCAGGATAGCCCTGTGTCCGTGATCGATGAAATGCCGTACCATCATCGCCATGGCGAAGTTGCCGGCCTGCATGCTATCCGCGCTGGGATCGACCCCCCAGTAAAAGGTTATGGGCTCGCCGTCGAGAGCGGCAATGTCTTTGTAGGTGGTCTGATTGACGAAACCGCGCCAGGTGAGTTCTTCAGAAAGTTTCATGTACCTAAGTATAGCGTATCTTGGTGCTGTCAGAATGGTTCTTCAGTTTTGCGCGAAACGCGGCTTTTAAGCCGCTTGTTTTTAAGAAATTTGGTATACTGGAGCGCAGGTAATAATTGTGAGCAAGCGAGAGACCAACAGCGTAAATGAGTGATTCCAACCAGCGCCCTCGGCGCAGTAAGGCTGCCAAGAATACGTTTACCACTAAGAGCGGTAAGACCATCAAGGTCAACCGCAGTCTTTCGGCGCGCGTAAAAGCCGGGCGGGAAGCCAAAGCGCAGCGCAAGGCTGCCTACCTGAGTACCCTGCCGAAAGAACGCTGGAAGCGGATCCTGTACCGCCTGAGCCCGAAGCGTATGTATAAGTACTGGTTCAGCCGCGACGGCGCCATCATGGCACTCAAAGTGGCCGGTATCGGTTTCGCGGTGATATTCCTGCTGATCGTCGGCCTGTTCGCGTACTTCCGCAAAGATCTGCCGAAGATCCAGAGCATCAACAGCGGCAACTCCGGCGGCAGTATCGCCTACTATGACCGCACCGGCACGGTGCTTTTATTCCAAGATTACGACGCCTTCAAGCGTATACCGGTGACCAATCAGAATATCGCCTCGTACATGCAAGAGGCCACGGTGGCTGTCGAAGACAAAGATTTCTATCACGAAGGTGCTTTCAATGTGAAGGGTATCACCCGCGCGGCTATCAATAACGCCACCGGCGGCAGCACCCAAGGCGGTTCGACCATCACCCAGCAGCTCGTGAAGTTGAACGAAGGCTGGACCAACGACCACACCGTCAGCCGCAAGGTGAAGGAGCTGATCCTGGCAGTGGAACTCGAACGGGAATACAGCAAGCAGGACATATTGACGGCATATCTGAACCTGGCACCGTACAGCGGACTGGATTACGGAGTACAGGCGGCATCGCAAGATTATTTCCATGTCGATGCCAGCCAGCTGACGCTCGCCCAGGCGGCGCTGCTGGCGGCCATGCCGAAATCGCCCGGCAGCTATTCGCCGTACGCCAGTCCGGTCTACAATCCCTCGGCCACCGACAATCTCTTCGATGAGAACGGACTGATAGCGCGCCAGCAGTACATCCTCGACCAGATGGCTTCCCAGGGGTACATCACCAAAGCCCAAGCGGCGGCGGCCAAGCAAGTCGACATCATGGCGCAGGTGCAGCAGATGCCGACCAGCCACTACGCCGGTATGAAGCCCGGGTTCGAGTACGCCGTGCTATCGGCCAAGGAAGAGCTGGCCAAAGATTTCCCGGCCTCGGTCATCAAGAGTGGCGGCTGGAAAGTCACCACCACTATCGATGTGAATCTGCAGAATCTGGCCAATACATCACTGGACAATAACGCTTCAAGCTGAAGGGAGATGATGCCGATGACGCATCGTTCGCGGCGGAGGACAATGCCACCGGGCAGATCGTGGCCTTGGTAGGCGGCATGAATTTCACTACCCAGCAGCTCAACTTTGCCAGTGATGCGCCGATATCGCCGGGGTCGAGTATCAAGCCGTACTCCTACGCCACGCTCATCAACGACAATAATAACGTGGGCGCGGGCAGTATGATCGTCGATAACAAGGCGCCGCTGCCGGGCTACCCTGCACCAATGGGAATACGCCGGAAAGCAGCAACCCGGGTAACTGTCTGTTCGATGATACTCGCCGGAACTATGGTAATGTCACGCTGCGCTACGCACTCGGCAGCTCACTGAACATACCGGCCGTCAAGGCATTCACCTCGACCGACCCGACCGACAAGACGACCGCATCCAGCGGCAGCGACTGGCGGCTACCGTCTATCAACAACACCATGAGCAGCATCAATGCCATGATGGGTGACAGCAACGGCTATAAGTGTTACTTCCCGGGCACCGTCATTTCCCAAGCCACCAGCGCCGACGTGACGCAGTGCGGCGCCGCAGCCGGCATCGGTAACGAGGCCTACACGACGCTGACCGACCACGTGAACGGCCTGGCGACGCTCGCCCGCATGGGCCAGGCCATCCCGACCACATTCATTCTCAAGGTCACTAATTCTAGCGGAAAGTACTCGAGCAATACCAGCAGCCTAAGGCGAAGCAGGTCTTGAAGACGGATAGTGCCTACATCGTGAATAACATGGCAGCCGATCCTGGCGCTTCATATCTGGGTGTCTATGGCGGTAGCTGTTTGAGTACGAGTACTACTTGTACCGGCTACCGGTTCCAACGCTACAAGGGCTGGGATAACGCCATCAAGACCGGTACCAACCAGGACCTGGACGGCTTGATGATGAGCTGGAACACCAAATACACGGCCGGCGTCTGGATCGGCAACTATGATCGCAGCCCGTACGGCGGCACGCCCGAGAAAGTCACCGATCCGATCATGAAGTCCTGGATGCAAGGCGCCATCGACAACCTCGGTGATGTCAAACCCGCCAACTGGACGCAACCCAGCGACATAAAGACGGCGTCTGCGTACCACTCGGCCATACCGTTTAACGGTGAGGCCACGCCGCCAAGCACCGATCTGTATCCGTCGTGGTATGTCGGCGGCAGCACCAAGACCACGGGCAGTTCGCAGGCGACCGACAAAGTATCCGGCCTGCTGGCTACCAACTGTACGCCCGACTCGGCGAAAGCTACCGGCAACAGCGGCATCACCAGCCAATGGAACGTCGATATCTACATGGGCGGTACACCGAACATCACCGCCGGCAGCACCAGTACTGCTGCGCCGAATTCACAGGCATACGACAACGTGCACAGCTGCAGCGACAGTCCGCCGACTGCCAACATCACGGCCGTCAATGGCGCCTCGACCGGCGGCAGCCAGACGCTCAATTGTCCGCTCACCGGCTGCACCATCCTGGTTCATGTGGAGCAGGGCACCCACCCGCTTACCGATAGCACGACCTACCCGCAATATCCCGGCACACTCAGCCTGATCGTGAACGGCAAGCCGTCCAATCACAGCAGGTCGATCAAACCGGCGACTATTCCCTGACGTACGTACCGCCGGCCGGCAGTACCGGCAGCATTCAGATAACCGCGCAGGTGACCGACAGCGTGCTCTATCAGGGCAGCGACACGCAGACCATCAATGTCGGCGCGACGACATCGTTCTTCCGTCAGCAGACCACCAGCGGCGGGAACGGTGATGGCGGCACCATCGCGGGTCCGATCGCTCTGGCCGGACGGCGCTAGAGCAGGCTACTTTTCCAGGAATTCGTTCAGTGCCGTGCGCACGTCTGGCACACTATGAAGCAGCGACGCCTTGCCTGCTCGTGGGCCGCGCTCTTTCGGGCCGATAGCCACCTCAAAGCCTAGCTTCTTGGCTTCAGCGACACGCTTTTCTATGAATGGTACATGGCGGACTTCCCCGCTCAGACCCACTTCGCCGAAGACTACCGCGTTCTGTTTGAGCTGCAGGCCCTTAGCCGCAGAGCCGATGGCCATACAGATCGCCAGGTCGGCCGCCGGATCCTGCAGACGGATACCGCCGACGATATTGATATAAATGTCCTGTTCGCTAAGGGCAAGCTTGGTGCGGCGTTCCAGCATAGCCACCAGCAGATTCACGCGGTTCAGATCGATACCGCTGGCGGCGCGCTTGGGATAGCCGTAACTGGTCTTGTTGACGAGCGCCTGCACTTCGACCAGCAGCGGCCGCGTCCCTTCCAGCGTTGCCAGAACTACCGAGCCGTCACTTATCTGCCGCTCGGCTAGCAGTGCTTTACTGGGGTTATCGACCGGGTGCAGCCCCGTCTCATCCATCTCCATGATGGCCGCCCTCACTGGTAGGCCCGAACCGGTTCTTGGTCGCTCGCAGCACTTTAAAACCGCCGTAAGCGTCGCCTTCCAGCTGCAGCACCACATCCACGATGTGCTCGAGTACTTTCGGACCGGCGATACTGCCTTCTTTGGTCACATGGCCGACTACGAACATGGCCGTGTTGCTGGCCTTGGCTGCGGCCACGAGTACGGCAGTGCTATTGGTGATCTGGCTGACGCTGCCGGGTGCTGAGGCTACGGCCTGCACGGTCATCGTCTGGATGGAATCCACCACCACGAAATCAAACCCGCCGCTCATGACCGTCGCCGCCACATCCTCAGCGATATTGGTCGTAGCCAACTGCAGCAGCTTCACACCGGCCACACCCAGGCGCTTGGCGCGCATGCCCACTTGGTGCTCGGACTCCTCGCCGCTGACATACAGCACGCGGTGGTTGCGCGCAACCAGGCTGGCCAGCTGCAGCAGCAAGGTGCTCTTGCCGATGCCCGGTTGGCCGGCGATCAGATTCACGCTGCCACCCACGATACCGCCGCCCAGCACCATGT
This sequence comes from Candidatus Saccharimonadota bacterium, assembly GCA_037200465.1. Classification (GTDB taxonomy): domain Bacteria; phylum Patescibacteriota; class Saccharimonadia; order Saccharimonadales; family UBA4665; genus JAJZCD01. Next base: position 33,562 of record JBBCFY010000009.1, read on the forward strand.
CGACATCTTTGATGCCGGTCTGCATACGTTCCTCGTGCGCCGCGGCCGACTCGGCCACCGCCTGGATTTTCAGCTGCGTACCGGCCGTCGCTTTCTTGGCCAGGCCCGTACCGGCTACCGCCGTAATCTGTACTTCCTCCTGGACCGTATTCCACTCGCCGCACTGCGAACAGCGGCCCGTGTACGAACCGTACTGCGCGCCGCAATTACTGCACACGAATTTTATACTCGGTCTGGCCATACTAAAACTCCTGGGTGTTAGGGAACCTTTGCAGCTGAGTGCAGTTTGGGATGAGAAGTGAGCACCGGAACGTAGGCGTATTGATAATACGACGGAGTGAGGAGCGGACTTTTCGCCCGAAATGCGCCAACTGGAAAGGTTCTATTGCGGCAGCGAGTTGGCAGAAAGTTCCTGCGTCAACTGCTGCTCCTCCAGCACCAGCGCATTACGCGCGGCTACGAGGGTATTATACTGATTTATCAGGCTTTTCGTAGTGACCAGCAAATTGTTATAGGCATCGACCGCTCGATTATAGCTGCCGACGCCGCTGTTATAGGCCTGCTGCTGACCGCTGCTGCGCTCGGCGTCCAGCTGGGCGCTTTGCGTGTCCAGCGTGGATTTCTGCTGGTTCAGGGTGTTTTCATCGGTGTCTATCTGCTGTTTTATGGTCGCAAGCTGGGCATCATCGCTGGCGATCTGCGCCTGGCGGCCGGTGAACTCGGCCTGGTAGTCGGCTGCGTAGGCTGTTATCTTGGAGCGATCGGTAAAATACTGTTTGTAATACTGTTCGAGCGGCGCCGGCAGGTTCGGTACCTCGGTCCCGAACACCGAGTGCATCTCGTTCACTACGTCGTTCGGCTCGGACTGTTTGTAGGCCGCAATGGTGTCTTTGATGCGCTGGTCCGTCAGATCATGCTCGTAGTAATCCATGAGCATGGCGTCCACCTTATTCCGTTCGCTTGTACTCAGGCGGCGATAGGCTGCGTGGAGGGTCTCGTGGGCAGCGGTCACTTGCTCGACGCCGTCCAGTCTGGCGTCACTCACGGCGTAGACATAGATACCCTGGTCGGGACTCAGATAGCATCCGAGCACGATGGTCTTCTCGCCGCCGGCCGGACAGTGACTGGTGAATGCGCTACTGTCGGTGATATCCGGATGGTTGACGTAAAAGAGATGCTGCGCCTTGGGTGTCATGGTGTCATCGGCAGCCAGCTGCGCGACTTCGGCGGTGCCGTATAGCCGCGCAGATGCTCCCAGTCTCGGATCGCTTGCTGCTTGCTATAGATGCTCACACCTATAACTACGAGTATGGCCAGCAATATGATTTGGGACCGTTTTGTTCTCATGCTTCGCTACTATTGTACCCTAATGGTTCTATTGGTCGCTGGTGATGCCGATAGCTTGGAGACTCCAAGACAATCGTCAGCGCTTTATAGCCAATAGGATTCATCATGTACAGCACGTGCTGCCCGTCTGTACGATTCGGTATATCCGCCTCTTCTAGCGACTCGATTGCAACATATGTACCATCTCTGCCAGGTGCATGGATGTATGATGCAGCTCCGTAAACGATACCGACATGTGTCGGAAAGAAACCTTGCCTTGAAAAGAACAGGAGATCACCAGGCTGTTGCTGCCCTGCATGTGCGGCGACACCATAATGGTCCCAGAATTCGTTGGCATGCCGGATCGGGCGCCGCAGATTATCTGCACCGATATAGTCAGGGATCACCAGTCCGGCCTTCAGTAACACGTACCGTACAAAGCCGGAGCAATCGAAACCTTCTGTGGGCGATTGACCATATTCTGGATCACCTTTTCTATACCTGACCGATTTTTCACCAATCAAGCTGGCGGCACTTTCAAGAACCGCCTCACGATATATTTCTGCTTGTTTACTCCAGGTTTAAGTTGATTCAGTAATGCAAGGGGTCTTACTGAAAACTGGACCAAGTAGAAAGATGTTTGTTGACCAACATGATGATTCTAGTGTAGCGTACTCTACTCGTTGGCGGTAGTGTAGGTCAGCTCGTCGTTCTTAGCGCCGACGTGGACTATATCGCCCTTCTGGTAGTGCTGATCGAGCAGCTCGACGGCCATCTGGTCTTCGATGGTGTCCTGGATGAGCCGGCGGAGCGGCCGAACACCGTTTTTCGGATCATACCCCTTCTCCAGCAGATATTCCTTGGCACCCTTGTCAAGCGCGACACTGAGGCCTTGCTTCTGCAGCCGGCTACGCAGCTCTTCAATCTGCAGGTCGATGATGTGGAAGATATCTTTCTTGGTCAGGCCGCGGAAAACCACGATCTTATCGATGCGGTTCAGCAGCTCCGGCCGCATTTCCTTCTTGAGCCGGTCGAGCACATTGTCTTTGTTGGCATCGTGCATGGCATCGAGGTCGTCGAGGTCTTTCGGCCGCTCAGCACGGAAACCGAAGCTGGCTTCCTTCTGCAGGCGCTCGGCGCCGATGTTGCTGGTCATGATGACGATGGTGTTCGTAAAGTCGATCTGGCGGCCTTTGGCATCGGTCAGGTGGCCGTCTTCCAGGATCTGCAGCAGCATGTTGAAGACGTCCGGGTGGGCCTTCTCAATCTCGTCGAACAGCACCAGGCTGTAGGGCTGGCGGCGGATTTTGTCGGTCAGTTGGCCGCCGTCATCGTAGCCGACATAGCCGGCTGGGGCGCCGACCAGGCGCGAGACGTTGTGGTGTTCTCCGAATTCACTCATATCTATCTTCACCAGTGCGTTTTCACTGCCGAAGAACTCACGGGCCAGTACTCGGGCCAGCTCGGTCTTACCGACGCCGGTCGGACCCAGGAAGATGAAACTGCCGATCGCCGGTTGGTGGCACCGATGCCGCTGCGGTTGCGCCGGATAGCCCGGCTGACAACCTCGACGGCCTCGGCCTGGCCGATGACATGCTTGCCGATGTTCTTTTCCAGTGCCAAGAGGTACTTCGCCTCGCTCTTGATGACTTTCTTGACCGGCACGCCGGTGATACGTGCCACTACTTCGGCCACGTCATCACTGGTCACATTCAGTCGCTTGGAATCCTTATTGTCCTTCATGAGCGTTTCCAGCTCTTTGTTGATTTGTGAGGCCCGGGTCTTGCTGCGAGCAGCCCGTTCGTAGTCTTCGTTGTCGACCGCCTCATCGATACGCGCGTTCACCAGCTTCAGCTCCTTCTGCAATTTCCTGACCTCGGGGCTGGTCTTGCCGCGCGAAACACGCAGATGCGCGCTGGTCTCATCCAGCAGGTCGATGGCCTTATCGGGCATGAACCGGTCATTGATGTAGCGCTTAGCCAGGTTGACGGTATCTTCCAACACTTCGTCGCTGATGGTCACGCCGTGGAAGGCTTCGTAGTGCTTGCGCAGGCCTTTTAGGATAGCTAGCGTCTCGACCAGATTGGTCCTCCGGAACCTGGATGGGCTGGAAACGGCGCTCCAGGGCGGCATCTTTCTCGATGTGCTTGGTGTATTCGGCCGTGGTGGTGGCGCCGATGACCTGGATCTTGCCGCGGGCCAGTGCAGGCTTCAAGATGTTGCCGGCGTCCATAGCACCTTCGGCCGCGCCGGCACCGACGATCAGGTGCAGCTCATCTATGAATACGATGGTCTTCTTATCATCCTCGAGTTCCTGCATGACTTTCTTGAGCCGCTCTTCGAACTCGCCGCGGTATTTCGTACCGGCGATCATGCCGGCCAGGTCGAGCATGACGATGCGCTTGTCGAGCAAGCTATCAGGGACGTCCTCGGACACGATGCGCTGGGCCAGGCCTTCCACGATGGCGGTCTTACCGACGCCGGGCTCGCCGATGAGCACCGGGTTGTTCTTGGTGCGGCGGTTCAGGATGGTGATCATACGCTTGATCTGGTTCTCGCGGCCGACGACCGGGTCCAGCTTGCCGCTGCGGGCTTGCTGCGTCAAATCGGTCCCGAAGTTATCGAGCGTGCTTTTCTTGCCGCCTTTGCGAGTCGTGCGGCGGGCATTACTTTCAGCGCCGCCTTCGCCGTCTTCATACTGCTGTCGGCTCAGGAAGTTCTCAAGCTCGCCGGTCAGGCGGTCCACGTTGACGTTCATGTCGCGCAGAAGGATGGTAGCACGGGCGTTCTTCTGGCTCAGGATGCTGTACAGGATATGCTCCGTGCCGCAGAAGTCTTGGTTATAATCTTGTGCCACATCGTAGGCCATCTTGAGCGTCAGCTTGGCGGTTTCGCTATAGCCTTTGGCACCCATATTGATGACTAGCGTCTTGGGTGTCAGGTTCAGTGCGATACGCGCCTTGTCCAACGTAACACCGGCGCCTTCCAGCAGCTTGGCGCCCATGCTGCTGTCTTGTGCCAAGAGGCCGAGCAACAGGTGCTCGGTGCCCACGTAGGCGTTGCCGAGGCCGCGGGCGATCGTGCCAGCGTGCGCCAGGCTGGCCCGGGCATTATCGGTCAGAAAATTCTGAAATTCTGAGTAATCAGGAGTAGGTGTAGAGTCCATAGGGGTTCCCTCGTTTCTAGCGAGCTCTTACTTTTCGCTCACTCTATTGTAGCGCTTTTAGCACTCTAAGGTCAAGAGTGCTAATCTTCAGTTTTTGTCATCTGTCAACGATATCTATCGGCGTAGGCGGTAACTGATCGGCCCTGCCCTCAACCAGAAGCCGTAACTCATGATTAGTTTTTCTTTGGATGGCGGCCGGACCCAGCCTTTGCTCTAGCGGAATGGAACTGGCAAGCACTGCCAATCCCAGTACTGTATCAGCAAGGGCAATTCCTGCGACTTCTTTTATAGTTTCATCCAGTTCACCGGGATTTACATATGCGTGGCCGGCTTCCGAGGCTTGGGATGCGGAAGCAACGGCCACATTCTCCGCAATGTATCCTATACTTGACACTACGAATGCGGCGGCACCGGCAATCGCTATTACCCGACCCAGCTCAAAAGCTGCGCTGGCCACCCGCGATTCTCTTTGGGGCTCGCGTCGTAGCATAGAAATATATTATTGGCCGTGTTCTTCGATGGCTTCGAGCAGGCTGCTCTCGAGCTGCTCTTTCTTCTTGAGCTTCGGCTGCTTGGGCAGCTCAGTCACTTCCACTTTGCCTTCGACGTCCGGGGTGCTGCCCTCTTCGGGTGCTGCCACCGTGGCTTTATCTGCCTCGATGTCTAGTTCGTATTCGACCAGCTTGGAAGCCAGGCGCACGTTCTGACCGCCACGGCCGATGGCGATGCTCAGCTGGTCCTCGGGTACGATGACCTTGGCACGTTTGTTGGCCTCATCCAGCTGCACACGGGTGACCTTGGTCGGGCTGAGCGCTTCGGCGATGTATTCGCTAGTATTCTCTTTCCAGACGATGATATCGATCTTCTCTTGGTCGCCGATTTCGCTCATCACGGCGTTCACGCGGGTACCATGGCCGCCCACGAAGGTACCGACCGGGTCAACGCCGGGGACGGTACTGGCGACAGCGATCTTGCTGCGCACTCCGGCTTCCCGGGCGATGTTCTTGATCTCCACGGCGCCGCTCTCCATCTCCGGCACTTCGGCACGGAACAGGAATTCCAGGAACTCACGGTTACCGCGGCTGACCACCAGCTGCGGACCGCGCGGACCGCGCTCGACATCTTTCAGGAAGACCTTCAGGCGCTGGCCGGGGTAGTAGCGTTCGCCCTGGATCTGCTCGCTCTTGGGCATGATGCCTTGGGCCTTGCCCAGCTCCAAACGCACGATCATGCCTTCGACACGGCTGACCATGGCGGTAATGACAGTGCCGATCTTGTCCTCGTATTCGGCCAGGACGATCTCGCGCTCCGCTTCACGCAGCCGCTGCAAGATAACCTGCTTGGCGGTCTGAGCCGCCACACGTCCGAAGCTCTTGACCTCTTCGTGGATTTCTATGAAATCACCGACCTTGGCATCTTTCTTGATTGCTTTGGCCTGCTCAACGCTCAGTTCGTAGGCCGGGTCACCGACCTCCACCACGACCTCTTTGCTGATGTAGGCATCAACGTCACCGGTGTTCAGGTTCATCTCCACGCGTACTTCCTGCTCGCGCTCACCGTAATCACGGCGGTAGGCTGCAGCCAGAGCCTGCTCGACGACTTCCTTGACGGTGTCTTCGGGCAGGTTCTTTTCCTCGGCGATGGCCTGGATGGCGACCGCCAGCTGTTTAAAATCTAAATCCATACTTATTTCTCCTTTTATTCCTTGTGTTGTCATTCCAGCTTGTGCTGGAATCTAGTCAATAATTGCTGGCTTTGCCAGTATTCTTTCTCCTGGATCCCAGCTTGCGCTGGGATGACAACGTTATTACGTATCAATTTTAATGGTCTCTGGTATGAAAAAAGTCGACCTGCTTGGCCGACCTAACAGATATAAGTATAGCGGTGGACATTACTATTGTCAAATGGGCAATGCCAGCTGCCCAAGGTGTCTTTCGAGTGGCGCCTTACGCAAGACGGTCATCTCCCGCATCCTACTGGCATTCAAGAAGCCAGTTTGGATCAGGCCGAAATAACCCAGGCAGCCTAAAACATCCCAATACTGTGGCCAGTCCATCTCACCAGTGCTGTACAGGTGGTAATGTCCCGTCGTCTTACTCGCGATAAGGTAACTCGGCCATGTCAGGGCAAGCTGTACGGTACAGAAGGCATTGCCTCTCTCATAAGTGACTGTATCGACAACCCTGTTCGAAATAAGGCCTCCGGCGCCCTCCATAAGCTCTTCGTCAGCCATTACAAAGTCCTCGTTCGATACCTGGACTGTCAGAACATTGTCACGCGACAATTTAGCTGGTAAATCGACGTCAACTGCCAGTGCGTGTAAACCGTTATTTAGCCGTGAACTTACAAGATTTGCGTCGCTCCAAGCTTGAACCCGCGTCCGACCTTCGAGCTCACCATCCAAAAGCTCTTCATAGCTACTCGGCAAATTTGAGCAATACCATAATGTGCGTTCTCCGACTATACCTGTCATACAACAGATAATACCATGGTAAAATAGGCAGATATGGGAAAAACTGTTGCGAGACTGTACGCTCAATTTCAACCTAGGTCCTACGATGTTACGTTCGATATCGACGAGGATAAGATGCGGTTCAGTGGCGCCGTGCGCATACAGGGCCGCAAGGCCGGGCGGCCGGCTCAGCGCATCACGCTGCATGCAGTCGATCTGAAGGTCACGAACGCCCGCATCACCAAGCACGACAAAAAAGGTGACCAGGTGCTCACCGTCAAGCGGATCAACCTGCAGAAATCACTGAACGAAGTGCGGTTGCACACCGAGGAGATGGTGTACCCCGGCGAATACACGATCGAGATTGCGTTCGAGGCACCCATTACCACCGGCATGACCGGCATTTATCCGTGTTTCTTCAAGGATGCCGAAGCCGCAGGCGGTATAGAGAAAAATACTGACAAGCAGCTCATCATGACGCAGTTCGAAAGCCACCACGCCCGCGAAGCGTTTCCCTGCATCGACGAGCCGGAAGCCAAGGCCGTGTTCAACCTCACGCTCACCACCCGGCCGGCTATCAAAACGCTTGCCAATACCCCGGTAAAAGAGCAGAAGACCGTCAAGAATAGGATGACGACCGTCTTTGAACCCACGCCCAAGATGAGCAGCTACCTGCTGGCATTCGTCATCGGCGATATGATCAGCAAATCCACCGGCACTGCCCGCGGCACCGAAGTGAATGTGTGGGCTACCGTGGCCCAACCGGCCGATAGCCTGGATTACGCGCTCGACGTCGCCAAGCGCTCCATAGAGTTCTTCGAGGATTACTTCGGGGTCGACTACCCGCTGCCCAAAGCCGATCACGTGGCCTGCCCCGATTTCAGCGCCGGCGCCATGGAGAACTGGGGACTCATCACCTACCGTGAACGCGTACTGCTGGCATACCCGGGCGAGACCGCCCAGAGTATCTATGAACAGATCGCGCTCGTCATCGCCCACGAGACCAGCCACCAATGGTTCGGCAACCTGGTGACGATGCGCTGGTGGGACGACCTGTGGCTGAACGAAAGTTTCGCCAACATGATGGAATACGAGGCCGTGAACAGCATGTTCCCGGAGTGGCAGGTATGGAATCAGTTCGTAGCGGCCGAGGGTCTGAGTGCGCTACGCCGAGATGCCGTAGCTGGCGTGCAGGCCGTCAAGGTCAGCGTGCAGCATCCCGACGAGATCAGCTCGCTGTTCGATCCTTCCATCGTTTATGCCAAGGGCGGTCGCCTGCTCTACATGCTCAAAAACTATGTGGGTGAAGAGGCGTTTCGTAAGGGCCTGACCGAATACTTCGGCATCCATGCGTATGGGAATACCGAGGGTTCCGACCTGTGGGCGGCGCTCAGCGATGCCAGCGGCAAAGACATCGGCGCGTTCATGAACCCGTGGCTTACTCGCAGCGGCTTTCCGCTGGTGACCATCGACCAGGACGACAAGCACCTTGCGCTTTCCCAGGAGCAGTTCCTGGATGACCCCCAGAAAGCCGACCCTAAAAAGCAATGGCCGGTGCCGCTCTTTACCGACACGCAAAGTCTACCGGACAGCTTCGATACCGTTACACTTGAGTTAGAAGGCAGCTTCCCGCCGACGCTTATCGACCTCGGCGCCAAGGGCCACTACCTCGTCCGCTACGCCACCGATGCCCAGAAAAAGCATGTGATGGATCTGGTCTCGAAACAAAAGCTCGGCGAACCCGACCGTCTGATGCTCCTGAACGGCGGCAGCATGCTGGCCCGCGCCGGCTACGAACCTTACGGCAATGTCCTGACGATGCTGGGTGCCTACGAACACGAAGCCAGTGAGCCGGTGTGGGACATCATGGCATTGATTGTCGGTGAAGCCCGGCGCTTCATCGACCTGGATGAGTCGCTGGAAGCCCGTATCAAGCCATTCGTCGCCCGTCTCGCTGCCGACCAAGTGAAGCGGCTGGGCTGGGACGCCTCCGAGACTGAATCGGCCGCCGATACCAAGCTGCGCGCCTTGGTGCTGGGCCTGAGCGCCTATGCCGATGATGCGGCCACTGTAACTCAGGCCAAGAAACTGTTCGAAACGTACCAAAAAGATGCCTCGGCGGTCCCTGCCGAACTGCGCACCCTGGCTTTCGTGGTACCTATCAAGGAAGGCGACGCCGCGGCCTTCGACTATCTGGTGAAGCTGCACGACGGCACCCAGAACAGCGACCTGCAGGGTGATGCCGCCGGTGCCTTGACCGCGACCCGTGATGCAGGCCGGGCCGCGGAACTTCTGGCCCGCCTTAAGGACCCGAAGCTCATCAAACCCCAGGACGTCGACCGCTGGCTGGTCATGCTGCTGCGCAACCGCCATACCCGAGCCACAGCCTGGGACTGGATGGTCGGTAATTGGCAATGGCTGGAAGACACCTTCAAGCACGATAAATCATACGATTACCTGCCGCGCTACGCCGCCAGCTGCGTGAACACACGTACATACCAGCAACAGTTCCATGATCTGTTCGACAGCAAGCAGGATCAGCCGCTGCTCCGCAGAAACATCCAGCTCGGCTTCGAAGAAATCGAGACGCGCCTCAATTGGTTGGAGCGCGACCTCGCCTCCGTTCAGACCTTCTTCAAAGCTCAGCGATGAAGTTTGTAACCTCGTAGTCCGGGCCGGCAAGCTCTATGGCACCGAGCACATATTCATCGGGGTAGTGGTGCATGCCTACGTACAGGTCAGCCGCGAATGCCATTTGGCGCAGCTTGGCAGTGGTGATGTAATCGAGCCCGCTGCCCTGACCGGTAGATTGCCGGTATTTTACCTCGAAGAACGTCAGCGGCTGGTGCGCTTTGCGCGCCACGATGTCTATCTCGGCCCGCTGGTGCCGCCAGTTCAGCGCCAACACCTTATAGCCCTGCCCTTCCAACCACTCGGCCGCTATTTTCTCGGCATCGTGCCCGTGCGCGTAGTTCGTCATGCCAGGAATGCCTTGATCGGTTTATAGCTGCGCCGATGGATGTCGCTCACGCCCAAGCGTTTCAGTGCCGCGATATGCGCCGCCGTGCCGTAGCCCACATGCGTCTCAAACCCGTAGCCGGCATATTTTCCTTGCAGCTCCGACATATATTTGTCCCTGGCGACTTTGGCAACGATACTGGCCGCACTCACACTCGGCACACGGTCATCCGCCCTGATGACCGCTTGAGCCTTGGGATTGCCCGCGAAATAATTGATGTTTCCATCGATGATAATCTCGTCGTACCCAATCGCGATTTCCGCGAACGCCCGTTCCATCGCCAATTTCACCGCTGCAGACAAACCTACATCATCTATCTCCTTTGGTGTTACCCACCCCAGACCAATCGCCGAAGCCTGATCTCGTATAGCCGCATCCAACCTCGACCTCTGTTTCTTGCTGAGTTTCTTGGAATCGCGCAGCTTTAAAAGCGAATCTATAGGTCCGACCTCTAAATCAGGGAGTATCACGGCGCCGGCGACCAAGGGGCCGGCCCAACAGCCCCGTCCGACTTCATCTATCCCAACACTAATCATGCGGGTATTGTAGCAAACAAAAACCTCCGTTTCCGGAGGTTTGAGACAGGTCGGATTGAACTTACTCTTTGGCTTCGTCCGCGTGGCGGGCAGCGACTTCGGCAGCCTTCTTCTCTAGCTTGGCATCTTCGGCGGCCTTGACCTTAGCTTCGGCCTCGGCGGCTTTAGCGGTTTCCTCGGCCAGCTTGGCAGCTTCGGCTTCGGCATGCTTGTCCACGACGCCGTTGACGGCTTGGCGGTCGAAGTCCAGGCCTTGCAAGCGAGCCGACTTGCCGGTCAGCTTGCGCATATAGCTCAAGTTGTTGCGGCGGACCTTGCTGCGCTTGGTGACCTCAATCTTGAGTACCAACGGGCTGTGCACGAGGAAGCTCTTCTCCACGCCGATACCGCTGGCGATACGGCGGACGGTGATGCGGCTGGTGTGGCTGTCCTTGCGGTCGCAACGGATGACGAGCCCCTGGAAAATCTGCACGCGCTCTTTGTTGCCTTCGCGGATCTTCTGGTGGACTTTGACCGTGTCGCCACTGCGCACGTCGACGACGGCGCCTTTCTTAAAAGTCTGGTTGAGTTCTTTGATGTACTCCATAGCTCGAACCATTCTACCCTATAGCACCCCTGAAATCAATAGTCATGATGCTGTCCGCCTCTTTATAGGTTGGCCCTTGTGTAGCAACCGTTTTCTTTCCATAGTAGTCGTACCGCCCCAGATTCCCTGTTCATGCCTGACTAGCGCAATCTCCAGGCACTCCTGAAGCACTCCGCACCTCCTGCAGATATCCTTGGCACGTTCGCTTTCGGCGGTCGGTCTGTCTCGGCTTTCTTCTAAGACCGGAAAGAATATTTCAGGATCTTCGCCTTCGCATGCAAACTGACCGGGCTTACCATCTGCTTGGGGTTCATGCTCCATACGAAGACTATAGCAAAGGTTAGCCAGAACTCTAGTCCTTTTCTATTACCCGACGACGCGGAAGACTTCGTCGAGAGTGGTTTGCCCTGCGCAAACGGCCAGGATGCCATCCTGCAGCATAGTGCGCATGCCGCTCTGGATAGCGGCAGCTTCGATGGCTTGACTGGACAATACGGTGGTGTGCTGTTCGAGCAGCTCGCGGATCTGGCCGGTCATACGGAACTGTTCGCGGATCGCGATCTGCCCCTGGTAACCATACGGATTCTCCGCCGAGGAACCGGGCTTGTACAGTTGTACCTTGCCCAGATCGGGCCGCTCCACGCCGGGCGGCAGCGTCTGGATAATCTGGCTAAGCGTAGTCAGTTCGGCGGCAGTCGGCGTATAGGGCTGTTTGGTCGAATCATCGAGTTTGCGGATAAGCCGCTGGGCCATCACCAGCCGGATGGCGGAAACGAACAGCGGATTCTGACCGATGATATCCATCAGCCGCGTCAACGCCTCGCTGGCCGAACCGGCGTGATAGGTGCTAAGCACCAGGTGGCCGGTGAGCGAAGCCTGCAGCGCCGTCTTGGCGGTATCGTTGTCGCGGATCTCGCCGACCATGACGATGTCCGGGTCCAGCCGGAGCGTGGCCCGCAGCTTGTCGGCGAAGCTGTCATCATTGCCGCCTTCTTGGCTGTGCACCGATATCTGCGTGATGCCGTCGAACTGGTACTCAACCGGGTCTTCGATGGTGATGATCTTGCGCTCGTCACTCTTGAGTGAATTCAGGATGGAATAGAGCGTGGTCGTCTTGCCGGAGCCGGTCGGACCGACCACCATAACTAACCCGCTGGGCTTGGCGATGATATCGTCAACCACCTTGCGCTGCTCCGGTGTCAGGCCGAGGCGGTCAGGTTGTATTTGCTCTGGTCCATGTTGAACAGGCGCATCACCACGTCCATGCCATTGATAGTCGGCACTGTTTCCAAACGTACGTTCACGTCCACCACCGTGCCGTCGGCCATGGTCACTTTCTGCGAGATGTGCCCCTGTTGGGCTTCCTGCGCCGAAGTACTGACATTCCCGGCGCTGGCAATGGCACTGATGAGGATGCGGTATTTATCGACCTGCAGGTGGGCGATGGGATGAAGCACCCCGTCGATACGGAAACGGATTTGCACGTCATTGACACGCGTCTCGATGTGGATATCGCTGGCATTCAGCCGGTGGGCCTGGCTTACCAGGTAGGCCAGCATGTCGTCGGCCCGTACCTGGGTCAGCGTCTGCGAGACTTGTGCCACCAGCTCGTCGCTGCCGGCGTTATTGACCGCGATGTCCTGGTAGATGACCTGCTTGGGCGGGTCATAAAGATGCATGTACTCGTGGTAGCCATTGTCGGAGATAAGGCTGAAAGCGATGCGCTGGTCGGTGAAACGCTGCCGCAGCGCGTTCATGGTCTGCTGCGAGGTAGTGGTAGTGATACCGAAAAGGATATTACTGCGGTCGGCCTGCATGGGCACGACCCGCAGCCGGTACAGTTCCTCAAGCGGCATGATATCTTTGAAAATCGGCTTGGCCGCCAGCTGCGAGGTGTTGATGTACGATACGCCCAGAATCTGCGCGCGCCGTTCGGTTGCTCTTTCCTCGTCCACCCGAGCATCTTGTGACATATCTCCCTAGTATATCCGTAAGCGTTATATTTCGCCACCGCGAATTGCTACACTTATGGCCATGAAGCATCGTAGTATCGTCGTCATCGCCCACGACCTGCGCAGCACGCACAATGTTGGCTCGCTGCTGCGGACAGCCGAGGGCTTGGGCGTCAGCCACGTCTACTTCACGGGATACACGCCCTATCCGGCGCTGCCGGCGGATGATCCGCGGCTGCCGCACCTTGCTCAGAAACTGACCCGTCAGATCCATAAGACCGCGCTTGGCGCAGAGGACTTAGTACCATGGTCAGCCGAGACCGACATCCGAGAACTTATCGAGCAGCTCCGAACGGCAGGCTATCGGCTGCTCGGCCTCGAGCAGGCACCGAACGGCGTCGTGCTACCTGACTATCACCCGGACGGCAACGTCGCCCTGCTGCTCGGCCGTGAAGTCGAAGGCATCGACCCCGATCTGCTGGCGCTCTGCGATGACGTAGCCGAGATACCGATGTCCGGCCGCAAGGAATCGTTCAATGTGGTCCAGGCCGCCGCCATGGCACTCTATCAGCTCCGTTTCCGCTAGCGTTTATGGTATAATGCCCCTGACTAACAAAACAGATATAAACCATGACACTGACCAAACCGAAATCGCCGCGAACCTCCGCCAACCACCGGAAACGGACCGGTCAGCACCACCATCGCAACGACCACTACATCAAGGCCTATTGGCCTTATCTGCCTATCTTCGCAGTCCTGGCACTCGGTATCTTCTTCAACAGCTGGATCACCCGGCAGCACCACAGCGTTCTGGGATACGCCACCAGCATCAGTGCGCAGGTACTGCTCGAAGAAACCAACGATTCGCGCGTTTCGGCGCACGAAGACGCCCTGCAGCTGAACGACCAGCTGACCGCTGCAGCCCAGGCCAAGGCCAACGACATGGCCAACCGTGACTATTGGAGCCACGTGACGCCGGACGGCAAGCAACCGTGGAGCTTCATCGATACTACCGGCTACCAGTACGAAGCGGCCGGCGAGAACCTGGCGTACGGCTTCGGCACCAGCGACCAGGTGATGACCGCCTGGATAAACAGTCCCGACCACAAAGCCAATATCATGGACCCCGACTATCAGGACGTCGGCTTCGCCACCGCCCAGTCGCCGAATTATCAGGGAACCGGGCCGGAAACCATCGTCGTGGCTATGTACGGCGAACCGATCGGCATGATCAACGCCAGCACCAATTCCACCGTGTCGAAACCGGTCGTGCTCGGCACCCGGACCGAATCCGTCTCACGCCTGCAACTGCTGTCTAAAACGTCATCGGTACAGATCGTGGTCGCCGCCATCTGCGGTGCGGCGCTCATGTGGTTCATCATCCGCCACACCTTTGCCTGGCACAAAGTATTAGTCAAGGGCGAGCGGTTCTTCATCCATCACCCGTACTTCGACGTCTTCCTGATGTCAGCTCTGGTCATCGGCTTCGTACTCTTCCACACCGCCGGCAGTATCTTGTAGGATACGCTTGAAGCCTCAACGGCCGGCATAGTACTATAAGGAGGCACCATGAACGAAGACGTAATTACCGACTTGAAGCAGTTTATCGCTACGACTGTGTCGCAGCAGTTTTACGGCGTCGCCACAAAAGAAGACCTGAAAGGCCTGGCCACAAAAGAGGATCTGGCGAAACTTGATCAAAAACTAAGCGCCAAAATCGACGTGCTGGAGCAAAAGGTTGATAGCATACAGGCATCGATCGGTGATGCTCTAGTCACCAGTAATGACACTAGCGATGCCCAGCTTAAAGACCATGAGCGGCGCATCACCCTACTCGAGCAAAGACCTGCCTGACCCCCATGGATACCCTCTGGGAAAACGATGATTTCACTGTCGGCGCACCGCTCAACCCTCATATCCCCTACTCCGAGGGTCTCCACTTAGTCATAGCTCCTAAGCAAGGACTAGCGAGAGCTTGGGATGATCCAGATCTGGCAGGTCGGACGTTTACGCTCGCGGCCAAGGCTTGCGCTGTAGCGCAGGATTTAGGATTGGCTCCCTGGTTCAATCTACAGGTCAACGGAAACTGGGGCTTATTACCGGGTAACAAGCTATCTTTCCATGTCCACGTACTTGGAAGAAACAAGACCGATACTTGGGCAAAACCGATAGTCCTTCCCGAAACTCCCGGGTCATACCACAATGAACCTATGCCCGAGCAAGACCGAAGCAGATTGGCCGAAGCGTTTCGCACTCAATTAGGTTAGACTTTACTGCAAAACTACGTTAGCGGCACCGACGAGGGATTGGAGGCGCTCCAGGCTGCTTGGGTCGGAGCTCATGCGCGTGGGGAGCTTGACGGCCTGTTTGGCGGCGTCGGGGCCGAGTACCAGCACCACTTCGCTGTCGCCAGCTTGGGCATCGATAGTGGTTTTCAGCCGGCTCAGCATGTCGTTATCATCACTCTTGATCAGGCGGATGTAGACACGGACGGGTTTCGGTGCCGAGGCGACCCGCTCGGCCTTGGCGGCAGCTACGGCTGTAGCTAACGCGCCCGCTTTCCTCTTGGGCGCCTTGAGCTCGCGCTGCTTGCGGCCTGTCTTCTGATAAGCCGCGGCCTGCTCGTGGGTGACCTCGCGTGCTTCGTCGGCCAATATCTTGATCTCCTCACCCATGTTGCCGTCGCGGTCCTTGGCGGTCACCTTGCCGCGGACGATGACGACCCGGTCACGCTCCCACACGCCGAGCGTCTGCTGGTACGTGCTCGGGAACAATATCAGTTCGGTCTCGCCGAACTCATCTTCCAGTTTCACGAACGCCATCTTTTGCCCATTCTTAGTCAGGATCTCGCGCGTGTCGGTTATGGCTCCGCCCACCACCACGACTTTGCCGTCGTGCTCCGGTTTCAGCGAGTTCAGCGGCATGGTCTGTTCGGCCAATAGCACACTGAAGGCCTCGAGCGGTTGCTGGCTTAGGAACAGGCCGAGCAGTTCACGTTCCCAGCCGAGGATCTCGCGTGGGCTGAGCTTGGCCGTCGGTGCATCCAGCTTGAGCACCGGCTTGTGGTTGGCCGCGTCATCGATGATGTTGCCGAACAGGTCTGTCTGGCCGCTGGCCCGTTCTTTGGACAGACGCTGGCCGTAGGCCACGATGGTGTCCAGATTGTGCAGTAGCGTCGAGCGGTCGCCGAACCGGTCGAAGCCGCCGGCTTTGATAAGGCTCTCGAGCGCTTTGCGGTTCACTACCCGCGTATTCACGTTCGAGATGAAGTCCTCGAGCGCCTCGAACTTGCCGCTCTCCTCGCGGGCCCGGATGATCTCCTCCACCGCCCCGGAACCGACGTTCTTGATAGCGTTCATGCCGAAGCGGATCTTATTCTCGTCCGGTACTACGGCGAACTCGCCGAACGATTCGTTGACGTCGGGGCTCATCACGTTCAGCCCCATCTTCTTGCACTCGGCGATCTCGATAGCCAGCCGGTCGATGTCGTCGTAGTCGCTGGTCATCAGCGCCGCCATGAACGCCGCCGGGTTAGTGCGCCTTCAGGTAGGCCGTCTGGTAGGCGATCAGGCCATAGCAAGCTGCGTGGCTCTTGTTGAAACAGTAGGCCGCGAAATCTTCCAGCTGCTTCCAGAACTTCTCCATGAGTGCCGGCTGGATACCGCTGACTTCTTGGCCGCCTTCTATCATCCGGGCCTTCATCTTGCGCATGATGTCGATTTTCTTTTTGCCGATGGCCTTGCGCAGCGTATCGGCCTCGCCGCCCGTGAAGCCGCAGACCTCCTTGC
Source organism: Candidatus Saccharimonadota bacterium (assembly GCA_037200465.1). Taxonomy (GTDB): domain Bacteria; phylum Patescibacteriota; class Saccharimonadia; order Saccharimonadales; family UBA4665; genus JAJZCD01. The sequence continues at coordinate 50,387 of JBBCFY010000009.1, forward strand.
TGATCTGCATCACTTGTTCCTGGTAGACCAGCACGCCATAGGTGTTCTGCAGGGCGTTCTGCATGCTGGGGTGCGGGTAGACGATCTCCGCCCGGCCGTGCTTGCGGTCGATGAAATCGCCGATGAACTGCATCGGCCCTGGCCGGTACAGCGCCACCATAGCTACGATGTCTTCGAACACGGTCGGTTTGAGTTCGCGCAGATAGCGTTTCATGCCGGACGATTCCAACTGGAATACGCCGGTAGTGTCACCGCGCTGGAACAGCTCGTATGTCTTCGTGTCATCCAGCGGGATGGTGTTGATGTCGATATCCTGGCCATAGACACGCTTGATGATACGCAGCGCGTTCTTGATGATGGTCAGGTTGGACAGCCCCAGGAAGTCCATCTTCAGCAGTCCCAGCTCTTCGATCGGACCCATCGGGTATTGGGTAGCCACCACACCCTTCTGCGCCATTTCGAGCGGTGCGAACTTGACGATATCATCCGGCGCGATCACCACGCCGGCCGCATGCACGCCGTGGCTACGGACGGTACCTTCCAGTATCAGCGCCTGGTCTATGACCGTCTTGCTGGTCTCGTTGGTTTCGTACTCCCGCTTCAGCTCCGGGTCGTTCTGTATGGAGTCCTTGAGCGGTATGTGATGGCCCTGGACGGGCTGCGGAATCATCTTAGCTACCCGGTCGGCGTCGGCATACGGCACCTGCAGCACGCGCGACACGTCGCGCACGGCGTTGCGCGCAAACATCCGGCCGAAGGTCACGATGTTGGCCACCCGCTCGGTGCCGTATTTCTGCACGCAATATTGGATGACCTCGTCGCGGCGGGTGTCCTGGATGTCGATATCGACGTCGGGCATGGATATGCGGTCGGGGTTCAGGAACCTCTCAAACAGCAGATCATATTTAAGCGGGTCCAGTTCGGTGATCTTCAGGGAGTAGGAGATGATAGAACCGGCCGCGCTTCCCCTTCCCGGGCCGAACACGATCCCCTGGTCCTTACCCCAGTTGATGAAATCCTGGATGATCAGGAAGTACCCGTTGAAGCCCATGTTATCGATCACGCCCAGCTCAAACTCCGCCCGTTCAAGCACATCTTTCGGCGTATGTTTCTGTGCTTCGGCAACCGTGATGTCTTTGACATCTTCTTCCTTCAGGTCACCATACCGCCAGCTCAGACCTCTGTATACCAGCTTGTGCAGATAACTCTTTTCGTTATCTCCCTTTGGCACGCCGGGGAACTTAGGAATCAGGATCTTGCCGAGCTCAATCGAAACATCACATCTATCGGCAATTGCCTTAGTGTTGGTAATCACCTCAGGATGTTCTTTACCCCAGCGTTTGATAATTTCTTCCGGCGCTTCGACATGCAAAGGATAATCTTTGAGCGACATTCTTTTCTCATCGCTTAAAAACGCGCCCGTTCCTACGCACAGGAGAATCTCATGGGCTTCCTGGTCTTCATGGTTCAGATAGTGGGCGTCACAGGTCAGAACCACCGGGGTATCTAACTCTTTTCCGAGTTCTAGGACTCTCTTGTTTATCTGCCCTTGCTCCACGCTGTGCAGCGGATTCTCGGGGTGGCCGTGATCTTGGATCTCTAGATAATAGCGATCTCCAAAGACTTTCTTGTACCACTTAGCTATCCTGGTCGCTTCTTCGTAGTCTTCGTTCTTCAGCGCGTTGCCTATCTCGCCGCCCATACAGGCACTCAGCACGATGATGCCTTCGCTATATTTCTCTAATAGCTCGTGGTCCACTCGAGGGAAGTAATACATACCATGCAGATTAGCGATGGTGCTTAGTTGCATTAAGTTCTGGTAGCCTTTGTTATTCATGGCTAGCAAAATAAGGTGGAAACGGTTCTTATCTTTCTGAGGGTCTTTGTCTAAGTGAGTCCTAGCCGCAACATATGTCTCGATGCCGATGATAGGCTTGATGCCCTTCTCGCTCGCCTCTTTATAAAACTCGATCGTCCCGGAAAGCGTGCCATGATCCGTCATGGCGACAGCTTCCATACCCTTATCTTTGGCAAAGTTAATCAGATCCGGAATCTTCGTCAGACCATCCAGCAAACTGAACTGCGTGTGGTTATGCAGATGCACGTAATCGGACGGCTTCAAAGCTGCCATAAACCACCCCGTGCTTTACCCTGTGAACTCGTCATACCCCTCGTGCTTTCTACAAAGAATTATAGTCCAAACGTACCGGGGTGTCCCCAAGTTTTTTTACAACGCCTTACCTCAAAGCTAAGGCAGCGACTAAAATTGAGCCGTGCGCGATAAAGATGAACGGCAGCTCATAGAAGAGATACCTCTTTCGGTCCAGAATTGTCAAAGCCGCCAATATCGTCATGATAATCGCAAAACTTATTTCAATGTGCGAGTAGATAGCACCTAGGCTGAAAGCAAACAGATAAGCGGACGCCAGCATTGCAGCGCCCATCAAACCTGCGATTAAATCATGGGTCGTAATCTTCCCTCTCTGAGCCGGGTATATGCCGATCAGCAATTCGGCGAGCACAGTTAGGGCGCATGCCGCCCCGACTGCGATCTGGTTCTCTATACGCGGAACAATAAAGAATAGGGTAGTGACGGCAAATAAAGGCCCACATACCCATAAGACGATTCGATAGTACTTTAGCGCTTCCGGCTTTTCAGAGGCAAGCTCACTCAGGGTACGTGGCACATGAGCAATGTGTTCACGTCGTGCAAGATAAGTCCAAGCACCGATTGATATCAATGTGCCGATGAACGCGGGAAAGAAAGTCCAGGACATCGTTTGATTACTATAGCAAAGTGAGGATCTACTTCTGGAGGAAGTCGCGGAGGTGTTGGATGGCAGTGGTGGCGTCGGCTATGGCTTTTCGCAGGTCTTTGTCGTCGGTTTCGCCGTCGTGCAGGGTGCTCAGGACCTCGCGGGCCTTTTGCTTGGCATCGCGGCCCTTATCGAGCGCATCGGAAACGTCTTTGCGGTTGCGGAAGCTGCTGATGCGGTCGCTGACTTCGTCGATGACATCGGTCAGTTCAGTATGGAGCTTCTTGAGCTCCTTCTCTGCGGCGCTGTAGGTCTTAACCGCAGTGTCTTTGATGTCCGCGCGGGTTTCCTTGCCGCTCTTCGGTGCCGTCAAAATGCCGGCGATGTACCCCAAGATTGCGCTGATGGCTGCGCCCAGCGCCAGTTTCTTTGCGACATCTCCCTTGGAACTTCGCTCTTCGTCGTCTGCTTTAACCATAGTACCTCACCTAACCTTTCATCTTATTAATAGTCGTCAGGAACTTCATGATCATCTTTACCATGCCCACCGCGCCGGCGTTGCGGCGCAGCGTTTCGCCGAGCTCACCGGCGCTGTCCACCAGGTGCTCACCCTTGGCAACGACCTTACGCAGGCTACTGATGAGCTTGAGTACGAGCACTACTACAATGATAGAGAGAATCAGGAACAGGCCGAGCAGACAGCTGAGAACGATGACCAGGATGTCGAAAGTTGTATTCATACCACTCAATATAGCACAATGCTACCCAAGCGAGGCAGTACGTTTTCTAACACCTTAGTCTTTTAGACGATTCTCGAGATATGCGCGGAGTTCCGGACCGAGCTCTTCGTGCTTCAGCCCGAAATCGAACACCGTCTTCAGGTATTCCAACTTGTCCCCGGTGTCATAGCGCTGCCCATTCTGGGTAATAGCCCCATAAAATGCCTTACCGTCCGCCAGCATGGGTTGAATAAGGCTGTCGCTCACGTAGAACTCTTGTCCTTCCGTCAATCCGGCCAAACCTCGTTCCAAATACTCAAGCACGTCCGGCGTAAAAAGGAAGCCGCCGACACTCGCAAAAGATGACGGCGCATTCTCTTTCCCGGGTTTCTCGATGATACGATTCATCTTGAGTATGTCAGGGCGCACTTCTTCGCCGGCAAGCACGCCATAGCGGTCGTAGTCGCGGTCATCGCCGATGCGGATACAGGGCAGGATACTGGCATGGAACTCATCATACAGCGCAAACCATCTGTTGGAAAGCGTTTGGCGTTGCCACTGTAAGATCATCTGCGAATGCATATATGAACGGCTCGTCGCTCAGCAGATGAGCGGCATTCACGAGCGGTGTTGCGTTGCCATAGGGGCCCTTCTGGCGTAGATATATGAAGTTGGCGATATTCGCGAGCGAGTCCAGTTCGTCGATATAATGCTGTTTTTTGGGGCCGCCGGCTCGCAGGTTCGCCAAGAGGTCTTCGCCCGCCACATCAAAATGATCCTCTATGGCTCGCTTGTTACTTGAGCCCACGATGATGATATCCTGAATACCGGCCGCAACGAGGTCTTCCACGATGTACTGGATGATAGGCTTGTCGATGAGCGGCAGCATCTCCTTGGGCATGGCCTTGGTCTGTGGCAAAAATCGCGTGCCGAAACCCGCCGCGGCTATCACGGCTTTGGTTACTTTGGGTTTGGTACCACTCATTGCACCGATTGTAGCACGCTTCGGCGCCCCCGCCGGTGAGTCCTCATGCTTGTATTTCGTCAGCACCGCAGTACAATCCTCTTAACATGTAAATACAGGAGTTTAGTACC
>JBBCFY010000010.1:0-159309 GCA_037200465.1 Candidatus Saccharimonadota bacterium
ATGACACAACGCTTACCAACTCCCGGATCTGATAACGGCACCTGGGGAGACATCCTCAACGATTATTTAGGAGTAAGCCACAATGCAAACGGTACGTTGCAAACTGCTGCACTTACCCAAGCTGGCGGCATAACATCTGTTAATAGTAAAACCCCAACGAATGGTGCTGTAACTCTTTCGGCCAGTGACGTGTCCGCCGTTCCGTCATCTCAGCTGGGAGCAGCTTCCGGCGTAGCTACCCTCAACGGCAGCTCACAGTTAACCAGTAGCCAGCTGCCGGGGTCGGTAGTAACGGGAAGTTCACAGATGTATTCCGGGGCAACAATCCTGGTCGCGGCATCAAACGCTTCCGCTAAGGCAAAGGCAGCGGCAGACTACGTCTGCAATGGATCGAACGATAGCGCGCAAATCACGGCGGCAATTGCAGCGATTCCCTCCGGCGGCGGGCAAGTATTACTCTCCGAAGGAACGTTTACTGCCAATGTCGTCCTTAGCAACCGCAACAATATCGCGCTTCGCGGAGTCGGTACGGCGACTGTGATTGCACCCGCCTCTGGCATTGGAATCGCAATAACCAACTGCAACAGCCTGTACGTCCAGAATCTACGGGTCACCGGAGGCAGTACAGGCATTAACATCAACGGCTCCTCGCTCGGACAATATACCGGCCTACTGGTAGATTCGAGTACCGGTGACGGCATATATATCCAAGGCGATAGCGCCACGGAAACATACTTTTTGCAATGTTTAGTACGCGGTTGTTCTGGTATAGCTTGGCACTATGTTCGAACGAATACCACCGACAGTGGTGGAGTCTATTTCACACAATGTCAGGCGGCAAACAGCCCATCAGGAACAAGTGGCTGGAAGCTGGAGAGTTCGGCCGGCTCGGCGACCCAGGCGTTCGCATGGATGAACCAATGTGTCGTAGACGGCTACAATGCTGGCCATGGCATATGGGTCAGTAACATCTCGGATGTCAGGATCGTACAGCAGTGGGCAGTACAGAACAGCAGCGGCTACGCATGCATCTATCTTCAGAACGCCTACTCCGTAGAGTTAGTAGATCCAAGGATATACCAGAACAGCAGCGGTGGATATGGCTTGCAGGTCGGCGGGTCAAGTCAGTTCCTGCAGGTGACAGGGGGTCAGATCGGCGGTCCGGGGACGGGTATCAATCTAGCGGCCGGGGCCAACATCAATGACGTGATGGTTACTGCCAAGAACTATGCCACGACACAAGTCGCCGGAACCGGTACATTCACTAATGCCCGCGATGTATATACGCACCATGTCGTGGACGGTACGAATTCTTACGTGACTACGGTGACGACCAATACGCTGTATTATGGCGGGATACAAGTCCAGCAGATTTGCAAAATCTCAGGAGTATCAGTGGGCATAGGCGGGGTTAACTCTGGACATATGACGGTAGCTCTGTGGGATTATCAAGGAAATCAGCTCGCGAAAAGCGCTTCGACATCCGTAGCAGTAACCTACACCAATCAAGCGGTAGCCTTTACTGCCCCAGTTGTGGTGATGCCCGGCCTTTACTACATCAGCGTCCAATCGGATAACTCCACAACCACATTCGTTACTCTGCAGACATTTGGAAGGGCGGGTTCGGCCGCCCAGGGTAGCTACACTACCCCGGCGACGATTACACCACCGTTAGTCGCCAATAATGTCGATAGCTTTCCGGCAATCGCGACTTACTAGTGATTTACCTGCCAACCTTTAGGGAACTTAATACGATAAACCCTGAAGTCATTGTCAGCAACTAGGCCAACCGTTCCGCTATCTTTACAGCTATAGTACTCCAGAAGTAACCTCTTATAATCCGAACTTCCCCGTAAGGTAGAATGTTGCCTTGATACCGCTTCAAATGGCATGGGCTGCGAATGGTGTAACGTCAGTACCCTACCCCGAACTGAACTGCCCGCCTATCTTCCCCATAAGCCCCTCAATAGTCCCAAGTGCCTCATCAATGGCCTCACCCGTAAACTTCCCCTCATACGGCAGCAGCAAGGCATGCGTGCTCCATACGGCCTGTGCCGTCATAGCGCCGGCTATCTTGGCCTGCGGATCGCTGATCTCACAATCGAAGTCCTGCGCAAACCCATACGAAAATGCGTCCGTCACCCGCTGCTTAATTGCCGCCAGGTACTCCGACAGCTCCTGCGACCGGAATACAACCTCGTAGACTTTTAAATCATTTACCCTGAAATAGGCCGGTGGCGGATTGGCCACCACCCATTCCAGAAATGCCCGCAGTACCGGCACCGTCGCCTGTTCGCCGGTTTTACGCATCAGATCAGCAATCAGCCGGTTGGCATATTCGTCGGGCACTGCGAAGATGATGTCTTTCTTGTTGGGATAATACGTATAAAGCGTCCGCGTCGCCATCCGCAGTTTCTTGGCGATATCGTTCATGGCAGTCGACGGATACCCTTTCTCATCAAACAATTGAAGCGCAGTGACGAAGATAGCCTCGCGGTTCTGCGCCTTCTTAGCCTCTCTCACACTCGGTTGTTCCGCCATATGCCCATAAGTATAGTAACGAACTAACATGTTACAAAATACTTTTTGTGTTTTGCATATATACAAAATCTCTGTATTATTTCCGTAAAAGGTCAGTAGACCTGACATGAACGGGTATGATTACACTATGACTCCCCAGCCACTCATCGATATCACCGACGAACACGGCACGCCGACCGGCCAGCGTACCACCATCGACGACGCCAACAATAAGGGCCTGTGGCACCGTACCGCCCACGTCGTCATCTATACACCCGACAAGCAGGTCCTGGTCCAGAAACGCAGCGACAGCATTATCCGCTACCCTGGTTTTCTCGATATGTCCTTAGGTGGCGTCATGCATGCCGGCGAAGCCCCAGAGCAAACACTGCAGCGCCGAGCTTCCGAAGAGCTGGGACTCACGATCGATCCGGATCAGCTCAAGTTTATTAGTAGCACCAAATACAACCACCCCGTCCCTTCCTACGGTAAACATGTCAGGGTCATCCTTATGAACTACATCCTGGAGATACCGACTACCAAGGTCACCTTACGCTACCTCGAAACGGAGGTATCCTGGGCCGGTTTCATAGACTGGGACCTGGCCGATACACTGACCACCAAAGGAACCGTCAAGAACCTCGGCAAGCTTATTCCTCGCTACGCCTACTATCAGCAGTTATTAACTGCCGCAAGGACATCCTCCGAAGAAACCAAACATTCACTACAGAAATAGCCTAATCCTGCAATTTTATCAAAATCGTTGCATTCCATGTTTTGAGCGATTACTCTAAGCATAAGTACAAAAATATGAAGGTTTAACTAGCGTAAGCTATGATGCAACGATTACCTACTCCCGGCAGCGATAACGGCACCTGGGGAGATATCCTCAACGGTTTCCTAGAAGTCGAGCATAACACTGATGGCACCCTTAAAGCTCGCACCGACGGCACCTTTGCTACTTTAACAGCCGGTAAAATTCCGTCCACTCAGCTTGGTTCTGGTACCGCCGGCGGCTCTAACTTCTTGAGAGGCGATGGTACGTGGGCCGTACCTGCCGGCGGCGTAACGCTAGACAGTACCGCCACGGATATTCAGCCGTTAGGCTCAAGAAGTGCGGGAAATGTCGGTCAGGCTGCAGACGCCGGACATGTGCATGCCATGCCAAGGCTTGATCAAGTATCTGCCCCAACTGCAGCCGTTGTTCTTAACTCACAGAAAATTACCGGACTAGCTAATGGCACCGTATCCACGGATGCTGCAACGTACGGGCAGATACCCACCGCGCTGCCGCCTAATGGAACTGCTGCTGGCGACCTCAGCGGTACCTATCCTAATCCTGCTGTGGCAAAGATTAATGGCACTAGTTTGGCTGGGTTAGCTACTGGTCTGCTCAAGAACACGACCGGGACGGGTGTACCATCAATAGCTACGGCCTCAGATATTCCCGACCTGTCCGGTACCTACGCCCGCGCGACAGCCGTTCCCTTCGTCTTTAACGGTACGGGAGGCACTAACGACGACAGCACCGCACTCAATGCTGTCATTACTCAGATGACCAGTGGCGGCCATTTAGCTGGCACCTTGGAGCTTCGTGGCAAAATCCGCCTTTCCAGCCAGATAGTGCTCAATGGTGGTTTCTCAGACGTCTGCGACAATGCCTATTCTGGTGATACCGGTTTACGATTTATTCTCGATGGATCACAAGCATCTCTCATTCCCGACGCATCAGTCGGCCAGGCCGTCATCTTAAAAGGCATGTATCAGCCTGACATCAAGCTGAATTTTGTCGGTGGTGGCGCAGTAACCTCGTTCACTGATGCCGCCATGACCAGTGGCTCAAATGTCCTGACCACCTCCAGTACAAGTCTCACCGGCCGCGCCGGCCAGGTGGTCGTTGTAGTCGGTGCTGACGCCCAATCAGGTTATCTGGTAAGTGTTATCGACTCTATAACCGATGCAACCCATGCGGTGCTCAGGCGTCAAGCGACCGCCACCGTCAGTGGGGCAACTGCCCAAGCAAGTCCGGTTGGCCTGCATTATGAAAACCTACTTGGTCCAAAGATTGCTATTCGTGGCAACCTGTTTGGTGGCTGCCTGCTGCATTCAGACCGCACCCAAGCCGACGGTTCGGGCGACAATGCCCGGAGGGTTATAGCAGCCGAATACAGTGTCTATTCTCAGGATTGTACGATGGCGATATCCCTGACAAACCTGGAAGCCGATCATACCTTCACCGATATGTGGATTTCCGTCAACGACAACACCGTTATCAAGCCTGGACTTATCGGTGCACATTTTGGTTTCTGCGATGACGTATCGATTTTAAAATACGAAGGCGGTCGTTCCACAACCGGCGGCAACGAACGCGTGAACCTGCTATTTGAATCATGCGGGGATGGCAATCACGGTGTTTGGTCGCTTGGTGACCGTGACAGTGATTATCTGGTAAAGATTGTGGGTAACCAGACGATTAATGGCACGGTGGCAGTCTCCAACTTCGGATCCGTCAATAGAATCCGCGTCAGCGGTTACGCGCCAACACCCAGCGCTCCAGCTTTTAAAGGCCTGCAGCTCATCGATGTCGATAGCATAGAAATCGACAATCTCAACACTTTCCGGCTTGCCCGGGGTATTCATATCGTCGGTTCAAACGTGCGCATCAAGCGGCACTTCTCCATGACGGGTGATCTGAACCCGATCGTCATCGAAGCCGATTCGTATAACACTACTCCGATCATCGACATTGGCATGCATGTTCGCCAGTGTTATAACCAAGCCGTGTTAATTAACCCTAGCTCTGGAGGTTGGCCATCGCAGGCGCATATGGCAGCTGGCGGCAACAGCCCTGGTACGATCCGGCTGCGCGGTATTATCGATACGCCAAACCTAGCCGGCGTCGGTACGGTCTATGCTGTCGATCAACAGGATGCCTCTTCCACCACAGTTATCCTGGATGTCACCGACCTGACGCTCCTGCACCGCAACACGCTGCAAGGCGCCATTAATCATGCTGGTGGCTCCGATCTTATTCGTGGCGTCGCCAAAGGCCGTCTGCTCAACAATTTAGTTCATGGCCTGGCACCAGTGGCACTCTCGAAACCAGGCAGCGGCACAGCAACGCAGAATGCTACCGACCGGACACTTAACCTTTACATCGTCTACAAACTCGCGCCGGCAGCAGCCAGCACCGCCGAGATCGAGGTATACCTAGGCCAAACCTCAGCAGCTATCGCCCATGTCGCTGACGACTACCTTATTGCGCCAAGCGGGGTAAGCGGCTTGATGGTTCAGCACACCCTACTCCTGCGGGTCCCACCGTGGTGGTATTGGCAATATACACTTGACTCTGCCGCAGCTACTGTCAGTAGCTTATATGCTCACTATGAATAGCAGGCATAATCTAGTCAGAGCAAACGCTTGCAATCCAAACCCCTTATGCTACTCTAAGAATAGGAAAAATATATGACAAACCCACACTTACAAACAATCATGAACAAAGAAGTCTCCCGCAAGGAGTTCTTAGGTATATCCGCCCTCGCCGTAGCCTCGATCTTCGGCTTCGGTACCATCATCAAGCTCCTGACCGGCAAATCCCTGGATACTCACAAATCTCTCGGCAGCACCGGCGACTACGGAAAACAATGATTACGGCGGTAAAAAGTCCATGAGAGGTGAGGCAGCATGACCTTCGCCCTCTACTACCTTGCCAGCACCTATGGCTCCGGTGCGTACGATAGCGGCACCTACAACGGTGCGGCGGCTACCAGCGGCAGCGGCCTGACCGACACCGGTATCGCCATTGCAGCTATCGTGGACTGCGGCTGCCCTTATCCTGCTCACTGCCATGGCTATCCGTATCTGGAAACGCCCCGGCAAAACCAAGAAACAGACATCCGGCTACGGCTCGGGCGATTTTTAGCATCTGCTTGACGCTTACGAAATGTCCACCTCCTTAACTGATAAGGGAGCCTAAGAAGCGGGGTGGACTTCGGGGAGGTCGGACCAGGCGGAGGTATAGCGGGGGCTGACCAGGCGCTTGCGGGGTTGCCAGGACTGGCTGAGGGTTTCGGCGGCGAACTTGACGGTGCCTTTGCCGTGCTTGAGGTTGATGGCGTCCAGCGCGCGCATTTTGCGGTGCGAGGCATCATCCTGGCCCAGGTCGACTGCTCCGAAGAGATCGGCTTGCAGGCCGGTTTCGGGGACGAAATCGTATAGCAGCACATCGGCCTTGTGGTACTGCAGGTTGGCGTTGAACGTGGTGCCGAGCATGCCGACCAGCTGGCCGGTGATGATGCCGGTGTCGGCCGTGGGCGTGTAGAACCGCACGGCTTCGGTGACCCGCTGGTAGCCGGGTTTCTGGCGGTTGGTGCTGAGGATGACGACCGCGCGGCGGGCCAGCTGGTGATCAGCGGCGCAGAGCTGCCGCGGCAGCGGGCGGCAAGGATGCGACGGCTGATTCTATCACGTAGAACTCGCGGGTGTCTTCGCCGAACTGGCGGCCGCGCATGATCATCTGCTGCGGCTTGGCCTCGCGCATGAACGGCAGGCAGGCCGTGCCGTTCAGCTCGTAGACCATGTGCCGCCCATGGATGCCCATGAGCTGCTGGGCGCGCCGCACGGGCATCCTACGCAGGTCCAGCGCGGTGTGGATACCTCGGCCCGAAGTTTGGGCGCCAGCTTCCAGCCGACACCCCAGATGTCCTGGATGGGCAGCCGTGGCCAGATAGCCGTCGGTCTCTCTGCCCTGTTCGGTCAGAATCCAGCGAGCCGCCCAGCTCGGGGATTTTCTTGGCGCGGTCGTTGGCGGCCTTGGCCAGCGTCTTGCTGCTGCTGATGCCGACACTGACGGGCACGCCGACGTTCTTCAGGATACTGGCGCGGACCGCTGAGGCCCCATCTTTGATAATCCGTGATGCCGAGCTCGGTCAGATCCAGGAATGATTCGTCGACGCTGTAGACCTCGATGCGCGGCGTGATGCTGGCCAGCAGATTGGTGATGCGCTCGCTGATGTCGCCGTAGAGCTCGAAATTGGCGCTGAAGGCTAATGGACGCCGTGCTGGCGGAAGAACTCGCGCCACTGGAAAATGCGGGGCGCCCCATGGGGATGCCGAGGTCTTTGGCCTCGCGGCTGCGGCTGACGGCGCAGCCGTCGTTGCTGCTCAGCACCACTACCGGAACGCCCTTCCAGCTCCGGGCGGAACAGACGTTCGCAGCTCACGAAGAAGTTATTGCAATCAATCAGCGCATAAGTCGTTCTCCATAAATGGTGTCCCCTTCCCCTTTTCGTTGTCATTCCGGGCTCGACCCGGAATCTACAGCTTACGTTCTGGTCTCTTACCGAGATGGGGCGCATCGTGTCTTCCTTCGCCTCTTTCCCCCTTACTTTTGACCGCAAAAGTAACCAAAACTCCCGGCCCCAGCCTCCACTGTCTCGGTGAGCCGTTGTGCTTGCTGACAATCCTCCGGAGAACTCGCTCCTTTGGGTCGCTCAAACAACTCCTCCGGCTCTTTCGCTACCGCTCAGAGAAATTGTCAGAAGCACGAACGTCTCAGCCGGGAAGCTCCGGAATGGCCGGAACCCCGGGGCAAACCGGTGGCGGTGAACTGTAGGCCCGGCGTAATGCGGTGGGTATACGATTCGCCATCATTTATCGGGCCGTTGCCATTGCACGATGTTGGGGCGAAATCGAGCTGATAGGCTGGTATGCCGAGCGTCAGGCCGTAGTCGGTAGCTGCTTGGTATTCGGCTGCTTTGGTACGGTCAATCTTGAATACCTTATTAGGAAAGATGATGTAGTGTGTCGCGTCGTTTTGAAGTCGATATACCACGCGGTGTGGTCGGTTTCTATCTCCGGCTTAGTTTATCGGCCGTCTCCTCTGCCTTAGCTGCTGGTATGGCTACAGTGTGTAATGTCCACTGCTTGAGCCACGGCGTTTTATGCTCCGGGGTGATTGGCTCTATCCTCGTTGCAGTAATCTGTATTGACTCCAAGATGCTGGATTCTTCAGACTCTCTTCTATGATGTCACCTTTGTAATTCACGATGGGCTTCCTTGCTCTTCTCCGAACGGGTGGATGATGGCGGTGATGGTGCCCCAGATGTTCTGGCGGTCGGCGCGGGTGAAGGGGCTCAAGGCAAATTCGCCGCTTTCCCTGCCACCAGACGACCAGTTCGCGGCTCCCGCGGGGTCAGAGCCCGGTCTATGACCGCCAGATCGCCGTCAAAGACGGCCGTAGCGTGCCAAGTGTGCCCGCGGATGCGGAAGAAGTAGGTGCTGCTGGGATGGCGGACGAGCAGCTTGTCGAGGCTGAGCGGCGCTCCGGTGCGCTCGGCAGCCGGGTTCGGAAGCCCCGCGTGCACCTGCACGGACGTACCGGTGTGCCGGCTGGCGCCGTATGCTCCGGCGGCGGTATCTTCGTCTAGCGGTTCCATGCGATATCTCCTGCCCAGCCGCTCGGGCTGTCCGTGTCGTGGAAGCTGTCGGCGCTCAGGCGCGGCAGCCGTACGCTGCGCTGCGTCAGATCGAACGGCGTGCGCAGCGTGACCGCTTTGGCACCGGGAAATATTTGCGCACCAGTTCCAGGTCTTCTTCCAGGTATGCCCGCTTCATTACAGTGCCTCCTTTCGTGCCCAGCAGCGTCCAGTTGTCGCCGTCCTGCTTCAGGCGGTTACGTCAGGCCGTCGGGCGCGCTCATGTCGAAGACGCGCAGGGCTTCGCCGCCCTTTTGGATGAGATAGCGCAGGCCGCTTAGGAAACTGATGGCTTCCCCGCCGTATTCGATCTCGCGCGGGAAGGTTTTCATCTCTTCGCCGCTAAAGTAGTACGCACTGACATTCACTCTTGGTTTATAACGTTGGTCATAAGAGTTCTCCTACAATTTATGAGAGTAATTAAGAGGGCCGAGTACTGATTAACAGATCGGGAACGGAGATGAAGAGAGGTTTTATAGCTGCCACTCGGGTCCGTTCACCGCTGGTAACTTGTCTAAAAACCTGAATTTGTAGGAGGCGCACAGGGACCGAAGTATGATTGCCGAAGGAACTGCTTTCGTACTTGGCGCATGTCCGGCGAAACGGTCCGCTCCTCGCTCCGCCGTACGTTAAGTACGTCTGCGCTGCGGTGCTCCCGTTTCATCCGAAACTGCATCCAATTACGAAACCTGTTTGTGAATGTATAAGTCTGAGAGGTAAAGGGGGCAAAAAAACCCGCCAGTCTTCCCATGGCTACCCATTACTATACGCTTTTGCTTACGGAGCGCTAGCGTAATTTTTGCTACGGATTTGCAGATGGATCGGGATCCGGGTTGACTTCACAAGGCGATACTCAAGATACTAAAGCCGGGCTGGAGGGCTATGCCCGAGTAAGCACAGGGACTATTCTCATCAGTGATATAGGTGGATCTCGGTGAGAGCAGTACGTCCAGTATACGTCGCTGTGCGAAATCGTACTCGCGGTGGTGTAAGGTGATCGCCGACCGCAAAGTCGCGATCCGTATTCCGGCGCAAGTCATGTGTCTTTCGTCCGGCAATCATTTCCTCAAAGAATTCCGGCCAGGATTTTACTTCATGGGTCTTCGGTTCTGCCATATGGCAGAGATTATAGCACCGTTACGGGCGGTTGGGGTCGCGGGACGGACGGTGGCCGGGCCACCAGACTTTGTAGCCCAGGAGTGCGGCGACGCTTGGCACCAGCAGCGGCGCGATGACGAATGCCGACAGCAAGATACCGAAAGCGACCGCGAAACCGAGCTGGCCCAGCAGACTGATACCCGCCAGGGCCAAGCTGCCGAACGTGCCAGCCAGGATGATGCCGGCGCTGGCCACCGTGGCGCTGCTGTGCTCGATGGTCATATCGGCCGCGGCGCGCGGCTTGAGCCCTGCCCTGACCTCTTCGCGCAGCCGCGTCATGGTCAATATATTGTAGTCGGTGCCGATGGCCACCACGAAGATGTACACCATGATGGGGATGAAGAAAATCAGCCCGGCGTTACCCTGGATGCTCTGGAACAGATACACCGCGGCGCCGAGCGTGGCCGTGAAGCCGAGCGCGGTACTGATGAGCAGGTAGAGCGGTGCCAGGAAGCTGCGCAGCAGCAGGAACAGGATGACGAAGATGATGATGGCGGCGGCCGGCAGGATGACGGCCAGGTCGCGGTTGACGGCGCTGCGGACATCGACGAAGGCGGCGCTCTCGCCGTTCACGTAGGTTTTGGCACCGATGCTGTTGCCGGCAGCCGTGGCGGCCGGTTCGAACGTGTCTTTGACGAAGTCGAGCGTATTGGCGGCATCGGGGTTGCCGCTGAGCAGGACGGTGATCTGCGCCGTTTTGCTATCGCTGCTTAGTTCCGGGGTGCCTCCGGAAGTGACACGGGAGATTTTGGTCAGCTTATCCGACACGGTCTGAACCTGGGCCATGGTAAGCGGCGTGCCGCTGACCAGGTAGACCTCGGTGGGCGAGATCTCACCTGCCGAGAATAGCTTAGACACGGTGTTGTAGGCTTTGGCCGATTCGGTAGTCTGCGGCTGGCTGCTGGTGAAATCATAGCTGGTCTTGAGCTTGGGGTAGCCGCTGGCGAAGACAACGAGGATGATGAGCGCGCAGAGTGCCACCGCGGCCGGCCGCCGGCCGACCAGGCCGCCGATGCGTTTATATACTTTGCCTTCGGGCTGCTTCTGCCAGGCTTTACTGGGCCAGAATATCTTGGGACCGATGATGGCTATGACGGCCGGGATGAGCGTCAGCACGGCCAGCAGCATGGTGATGACACAGATGACCAGTCCCGGTGCCAGGTTCTTGAAGAGGCCGAAGTCCGACACGCCGAGCGCCGCGAACGCTGCGGCCACCACCAGCGCGGCACTCAAGATGGCCTCGCCGGCCCGGCTTAGAGCATAGGCTACGACGTCCCGGCCCCGGTCGCCGCTGCGCAGCTTCTCGCGGTAACGGAACAGCAGAAATAGGATGTAATCAGTCCCGATGCCGAACAGCACTACCGTGTAGAGGATGCTCAGCTGGTTGCTGATCTTGAAGTCGAACGCCTTGGCGGCCAGCGCGATGAGTGACTGCGACAGGGTGTATACCAGGCTGACGGCCACCACCGGCGCGAAGGCGGCTACGGGACTGCGGAAGATGATGCCCGGCAGGATGATGACCAGCAGGAAGGTCGCGAAGGTGACGATCTTGGTAGCGGTGTTGAATGAGCCGGTGCTGTCGGCGTCCTCGGCGATGGCGCCGGTGAGGCCGGTCTGCAGATCGCTGCCGGCTACCAGCGTCTTCACTTTGGCACGGACGGCGTTCGTCAGGTCGACGTCGGCGCTGCCGCCGGTGGCCTGTCCCTTCACCACTATCTGGACGGTCTGGGCGGTACCGTCTTTGGACACGGCCTGGGCCGAGGTGTTCACGGCCACGATCCGGCTAAGCTTGGCGGCCTGCAGCTTACTCGCGAGCGTCTGGACGGCGGCCTGATCGGCTGCGGTCAGTTTGCCGCCGCCCTGGCGCTGAACCACCAGGATTTCCACGTCGTTTTTTGCTCTGCGGGAAGGCTTTGTCGGCGATTTTCTGGGCTTGGACCGATTGGTATTTACTAGGTAGGAAGCTGGTCTGGTCGCTGCTCTCGACGCTGCTCAGTTTAGGGGCGAAGGCGGCGATGCCTACGGCTGCGACGATCCAGACGGCGATGACCCACCAACGGTACTTTGTTATGAATTTTCCAAGTGCGTTCAGCATGGTAGTGCCCCCTACGCTAATAATAGTTTACTTACTAAACTATATAGAAGCGTGATGCCGGCGTCAATCAGATAGCCAAGCGGTTTAAGAATTCGACTAATTCGTGCGGAGTGATCTCGGCCTTCACCAGATAGCCGTCGGCCTGGGCTTCGATGCCGGCCCGGACGTCGTCGCGCTGTTCGAGGTTGGTGGTGATGATGATCTTGGCGTGCATCTTCGGCGTCAGCCGTGGATCGCGGAGGGTGCGCAGTACTTCGATGCCGGTGATGTTCGGAATCATCAGATCAAGCAGGATGATGTCATAGACATCGGTCTGAGCGACCGCCAGGCCCTTCTGTCCGTCCAGCTGGACGTCTACCTGATAGCCGGCCTTGGTCAGCGCGCGGGCGTACAGCTCGCTGATGAAGTGTTCATCTTCGATACAAAGGACTCGTTTTTGCTTAGTGGCGGTATCTGATTGCATGAATCCATTCTATCATAGGACAGACTCCCGCTCTGCAGCCCCCGGAGAGGGATAATAACCCCCGCCACCGACTCCCGGTCTGCAGGACCGGAGAGGGATAGAAGCCTGCATAGCAGGCGAAGCGTAAGGGGAACCCAGAACAGCCCAGGCGGGCTGTTTCTGTAGGCTCGAGGGAACCGTCGTTGGTCTGCTAGTGAGTTAGGCTAAGACTACGGAGGTTCCCCTTTCAGACCATAATGCCCCCGCGCCAGGGGCGAAATGGGTTGAGTTCATGGATAGATCCTTCGCTATCGCTCAGGATGACGGGCAGGCGGAAGCCCTGTTCCTTCCGGGTCTGCAGACCGAGAGGGCGGTATTAGTTCCGATGCTAGTCTCGGTACAGCGAGTGGTTCTTTATCCAGCCGTGGGCGCTGCGGGTGATGCCGGTCTTGGTGCCGGTCTTGCCGGCTTCCTGGAGCTGGGCGAACGGCAGAACGGTAAAGGTGAAGGTGCTGCCTTCGTTCACCTTGCTGTTGACGGTGATAGTGCCGCCGTGGGCGCTGACGATGGCCTTGCTCAGGTACAAGCCGAGGCCGGTGCCGCCGATCTGGGCGCGGTTGCGGTGGTTGCGGTAGAACTTGTCGAAGATGTGCGGCAAGATGGAAGCATCGATGCCCAGGCCGAAATCTTTGACGCTGGTCTCGACTAGCCCGTCGGCGTTCAGGACCGCGCTCAGGTAAATCTCGCTGGTGCCTTTGCTGTATTTGATGGCGTTGTCGAGCAGGTTGGCCAGGACCTCGTAGATGCTGTAGCGGTCCACGCCCACCGGCGGCAGGTCGGGTGCGACGTCGGTCTTGATGGTGATGCCGCGGACGCCGGCCCGCAGCCCCAGGTCGTTGACGACCGTCTCGACTACGTTCTGCCAGTTTTCCTCGTGCAGCTGCAGGGTGAGCTGGTTGTCCTCTATCTTGGCGACGTTCAGGATGTTGTCGACGAAGGCAGCCAGCTGCTGGGCGCTGGCGTCCATCTTCTTCATGAAGGCCTGCATCTCGGGGTCGAGGCCCGGGCCCAGCTCATCATCGAAGACTTCGATGTATCCGCGCAGCAGCGTCAGCGGCGTGCGCAGTTCGTGCACCGAGAGTGCCACGAAGCTCATGGCCTGGTCGTCCTGAGCATAGACCTCGGTGTGGTCGAACATCACCAGCAGCGTCTCGTGGCCGGCCGGATTGTTCTGGTTGTAGTAGCCGGCCAGGTCGAACAGCAGGCTGTCGCCCTGCCCCGGCAGGCCGATGCGGACGCGTTCCCACTTGTGGTCGGCGGTGGCCGTCTTGCCCTTGCTGGCCTTGAGCCAGCTGAAGACGGTGTCGTCGCTCATGAACGACATGTCGAGCGCGGTGTAGAGGCTTTGTCCGATCAGTTCGGCAGCCGGTTTGCCCAGGTACTTCCCCGTGGCCTCGTTGGCATAGACGATCTTCTCGTCCTTGTCCAGTACCAGCAACGGCAGCGGCAAGGTGCTCGCGACAAAGTTGGTGTGCAGGTCCTCCGCCTTCTTGGCGTTGGACTTCTCGATGCCCTGTACGACGCTCGTAAGCTGGTAGAGCTGATTGAGAAGATTACTGACAAGCTCGCGGCCGAAACCGAGCTGTTCGGGTTTGGGGGCGCTGATGGTTTCGGCGGTCGACGGAGCGAGGTGCATGATGGCTTGCCAGATGAACTTGGTCGGCCGTGCCAAGGTGTTGGCGGCCAGCCATGGCACGAGACCCAGTGTCAGCAGCGGTACGGCCACGATGGCGCCGAGTGCCCACCAGCCGGTCAGTTTGACGATGCGGTCGACCACGAACCAGTCGATGACGATCAGACCGTTGTTGATGAAGACGATCAACAGCAGGCGCGTCCGGAATTGGCTGATGAATTTCTGGAAATAGTCCATGGTGTAGCTAAAAGCTTGTGCTTACTTGTAGTTTACCTTATTTACGGCCGTTACGGCAGTAATCCAGGTCTGCCCCGGATTCAGGGGCAACGCCTTGCCGCCCGCGTCGGTGAAGCCGATCTGGTCGGTGTTGCTCGGTTTGCTCCAGGTGCCTGTGGTAACCGTGCCGTCCTGGAAGATATAGGCCTGGCCGGTGCCGAGAGGGTTGTAGTCCGAATAGTAGGCGCCGGATGCATCAAGCGCGCCCTGGCTTTCCGGCACCACGATGGCGATGACCACCTTGGGGCTGAGCTGTTTGCCGGTGTTGGCGTCGGTCTGGGACGCGCCCGCTTCGCTGCGGTTGTAACTGTTGGTCGCAGCGACGTAGTCGTAGTGCGGGTCGTAGGTGTAGCTGGACAGGCCGAAATCGATGCTGGTGGCGTTCGGCGCTTTGCTGGGCGCCTCTTTTTTGCGGGTGAAACCGGTGTAGCTGCTGCTGTAGCCTTTGGTTGATTCCAGCTGGTTCAACGTATCGATGCCGGTGTAAACATTGTGCGGTGCATCGCGGGTTGTAATGCGGTGGTAAGAGCCGCCGTTCGCGAATTGATCCATGTTCTGGACATGCCAGGTAGTAAGGTCGGCGAGTGCATCCGGGCTGCCGCCGACATGGGCGTAGGCGGCGTCGAAACCGAGCGCCCACTGGATGTAATACGGCCGGGCGCTGCGGATGGGGCCGACATTGGTCGGGGGTGGTGTCTTGGTAGAGTGCCATGAAGCGTGTGACTCCGCCCTCGGCTACGGCCTCGAACACCACGCCGGCGTCGCTCAGGCCGCTTTGCGGGCGTGCGTCGGTACTGTTTTCGATCATCACGGCGGTGACCGGCTTGCTGTTGAGGCTGGCGTCGGTGATGGGCAGGCCGGTGAGCGTACTATAGATTACTTTGGGGGGCACGACTTTCTTGACCTTGGCCGGTGTGCCGCTGGCGACGACGGCACGCTTGTGGTGGGTCAAAGTCCAGCCGGCGCCGATGGTGAATGCCAGCACCACGATGAGGGCGCCGCCGATGATCCGTTGCTTGCGGCTGGGCGGCCACGAGAGTTTATACCACTTGGGTTTTCGGCGGCGCTTCATGTTCGATGATCGCCTCGCTATCGGCTGAACACGGAGTCTGCCCTGCCTGCCTCCTCCGGTGTCTTGAAATCTTTCTCTGCTTCGGCCGGTTCTTCGGGCTTGGCTTGCTTATCCACGGCCGGCAAGGCGATACTCCCGAGCGGTTTTGTATATTTTGATTTTGGACGCCGCAGTCTCTCTGGCGGCGTTATGTCGTCAATCATCTAGCGTAGCTCCGCCCTGCAGGGGTGTTTGTTTTGCGAGAACATAAGGCGGTATTATAACAGATTCAGCAGGTACGCATGATATTGCGTATATTCTTAAATAATGCTATAATATATAGCAATCACACAACCGTGATCGCACATTCCTACAGAGAGGAAGAGTCGTGATGCGCGAAAGCATTGTCTCTTCGGTACTGCTCAACACCGTTTGCCCACTACTGGCGGGTGATGGAAAAGGCCGGAATGACGCCCGCACACGTGCAACGTGTCATCGAGCGCCCCAGCTCCGCAAGGCCATCATCGACCCTCATCGAGGCCGATATGAAGAAGCTCTGCAGCCCGATGAGAACCCGCCCAAGATCCCGACGAATCTGGACCGCATGCTTGATCCGTTCGAGCGGCCTAGTCTGATTGTCGATTCCGACGGCTCCAGTGTCAGTAGCAAGCTGAGGTCCGTATTCGAGGCACTTAGCACCACGGGCGGCCCGCGGGGAGCTGGCTTTTAAGCTTTATGATCGGTTACGGGATCCGTTGCCGTTGCTGTATAGCTTTGGCCTCATTGGCAACAGGGAGATCAGTATCGAGGAGCTCGCTTCGGGTTTTGACGTTACGTCACGGACGATTGACAAGCGCATCCGCAATGCCCGTAGCAGGCTTGCCTCCAGAGCACGCTACCTGCTCATGCATGAATATTCGGCAGTGAGTTTGCTGAAGGTGGGCCTTGTGACTTCGGAATGGGCTGTTGCCAGCGACGATGTCAGGATCCTCCAGCTCAGTCCCAACGCGTTTCAGTTTCTGGACCTCGCGATACCGCAGCACCTAAGGCACATCAGTCAGATCACTGCCCTTACCGAGGCGCAGCTGACCGAAATGGTCGAACGGGTCGGGTGGGGCGACAAGCTCTCCGCGATCAATGAGATCAAGGCCGAGCTCGCCAAGTACGGCCTCAGCCTCGCTGAGTCCGAACCGGCTGCCTAGCCCCTGTAGGAAAACTAAATCCTGGGAAATCCTCAGGTCGCGCGTGGCTCTGCTTGGCGGGGATTAGTGTCGTTAGCTTCGGCTGACCTCCTCTTCCCCCCCAAGCATCCACCCGCGTACAACCAAATTCATCGCGGTTTCATAAGATTTATGACCCCACTATGGGATTGGCTACAGCGCAGCGAGTTGCGCGTCGATGCGGCGCAGCGCCGTATCTTTGCCAAGGACGGCGAGCGTTTCGGCAAGGGATGGACTGAACGGGGCCTGGGTAGTGGCTATGCGGATGAGGCTGAAGAGGACGCCGGGTTTCTGGCCGGTGGCTTCAAGGAGTTCGTTGAGACGTTCGGTGAGGTTGGCGGCACTGAAGTCACTTTCCTGCAGAGAGGCTTTAGCCTGCTCCAGCCAGCCTTTCAGTTCGGCGTGCTCGAATTTTTTGAGCTGTTTGTTGCCGTCGATGAGTTCCCTGTTGACCGGCAGGTCTTCGAAGAAGAATGCGGTGAGCTCGGGAATCTCTTTGAAATACTTCAGGCGTTCCTGAATGAGGCCCAGTACCTGCTTTTTGTAGGATTCAGGGTAGTTCTCGCTTTCTTTGGGCCAATAGGATATGTGGTCGCTGCGCGACGAATCAACGGACTGGATTCCAGCCTTCGCTGGAATGACAAGGGTGCGGGCGTAGAGTTCGTCGAGGTTGAGGCTGCGGATCCAGTGGCCGTTCATCCACAGCAGGCGGTCTTCGTCGAACCGGGCGCCGCTGCGCTGGACGCGCTCCAGGCTGAATTTCTCGATGAGTTCTTCCCGGGTAAAGATTTCCTGTTCGGTGCCGTCGTTCCAGCCGAGCGATGCAATGAAATTGACCAGTGCCTCAGGGAGGTAACCGTCACGGATATAATCCAGCACGTCTTTGGCGCCGTCGCGCTTACCCAGTTTTTTCTTGCCATCGGGGCCGAGCACATGGGGCGCATGAGCTAGTATTGGAATCTCGAATTCCAGGGCCTCGTACAGGTTCAGGTAGTTCGGCATGCTGCTGATGAACTCCTGCCCCCGGATGACATGGGTGATTTCCATCTCGTGGTCGTCGATGATGTGGGCGAAGTTGTAGGTGGGAAAGCCATCTGATTTTATGAGTATGAAATCGTCGACGGCTTCAGCTCCTGCGCGGGACTCGCCCATAATGGCATCTTCCCAGCGGTAGTCTTTGGGCTCGCTCTTGAAGCGCAGCGGCGTGCTGCCATCCCATTTTGGTGGGTTTTCTGGCCGATGGTTACGGTACAGGAACGGCTTTTTCTCTGCCTGCGCCTGCTCACGGAAAGCCTGCACCTCTTCGGATGTATACGGATCGGCGTACGCCCGGCCGGTATCGATTAGTACCTGGGCCCACGTTTGGTAGCTCTGCAGGCGTTCACTTTGGGTATAGGGCGCGAACGGCCCGCCGATATCTGGGCCTTCGTCGTATTCCAAGCCAAGCGTCAGGAGGCTTTTGATGAGATGTTCGCGCGACCCTTCGACTTCCCTTTTCTTGTCGGTGTCTTCGAAGCGCAGCACGAATGCGCCACCGGCCTGTCGCGCTAGTAGCCACGCGAACAATGCCGTGCGTATACCGCCGACGTGTAGATAGCCGGTCGGGCTGGGGGCGAAACGTGTGCGGACGGGTTTCATGGCTATCAGTATGCCATAACAGAGGTGGAAAGAAAACTAGATATTCTGGACGAGGGATTTGACCTGGTTGTCTGAGAGTGAGCCGGTGCCGGTTACGGTGTACCAGGTACCGCCCGAAACCCAAGTGGCGTCGGTGTTGTTGAAGCGGTAGACGGTGGTGGTACCGGCCTGTACGGCGCGGTAATCGGGCGTGCCGCTGGCATCGGTGGCGCCGACGGTTTGGATAAGGTCATTGCTCGAAAGATTGGTGGTCTGCTGGGCGAGTTGGTAATTGCCCTGCTTGCCCTTGAAGCCGACCATCAGTTTGCCGTCGGCGGCCTTCACGCCGTTCCAAGCGAAGCCGGCGGCTTTGAAGTTCGGCATGCTGGCGGTGACGCCGGCCTGCAAGCTGGCGACCTTCAGCTGCATGCTGGGCGAATTCTGGTAGGCCGCGAAAGTAGCGATGAGCAGCAGCGCCAAGGTGCCGGCGGTCATGCTGATGACGTGGCGGCGGGCGTGTTTCTTGTAGTGCTGCTTGTGCGCGTCGAGGTCGACGAAGTTGGTGGCGCTGGCCAGAGCGTGTTCGAAGATATCGGTCGGTTTGTTGGTAGGCTGGGGCGGCGGCGGATTGGCCGGTACCTCGCCTTCCGGCTTGACTGGGACCGGCTGGACGGCCAATGGTACGATGGCCGGTTGGATGGCACGCGGCGCACCGTGGTGGGCGACCATCGGACTGCGGCTGATATCTTGGGCGCGGGCCAGGCGGCTCGGATCAAGCGCGAAAGCTGATTGCTTAGGGACGATCAGGCTAGGAACGGCATGCTGCAGCGTGCCGACCGTGCCGGCCTGCTTGTGAAAACTGGGTGCCGGACGCTGAACGGCAGTGCGCATGAGCGTCTGGGAATGCTGGGTGCCGTGCGCCTTGACATGATTGGCATTCACCGGTGTGCGATGGACGGTCAGTTTCTGGCTGTGTTGCACCCCGCTCTGGACGCGTACCGGGGCGATTTGAGAAGCCTGGGGCGTGTGAGCGCGGGCGTGATTGAAATTACGGTTAGGCGTGGCTGTTACGAGGGCTGCTGTGGGTGCGCTTATGGTAGCGATACTGCCGGAAGCCGGTGATGCTTTGGTAGGGATGGTGGTGGCGCGGGTGCGGAAAAAGCCGTCGATGTTCTGTCCGGTCCGCCGCGGTGCCTGCGGCGCTGCCGCGTGCAAGATGCTGCCGGTCGCGGCGTCGTACTGGTTACCGTTGAGCTCGATAGTTTTGCTTTTCATGACTTCCCGTGTGGTGATAGGTTCTCGTTTACAGCCATTGTACCGCTTATGGCTGGCAAAACGCAAGCGGGATGTACGCCGGTAGCACCCCAGGGCTCATATCCTAGTGTTTGATCACGAGACCGGTGCTGGTGAGCGCCGGTTTGGCGGAGCCGTCGGCGCTGCCTGCCCGCAGTGCGTACAGATAGGAGAAATCCGAACTGAAGAACACCGGGTAGACCGGGTTGGCCGGCACCAGCGTCTGGAGATTGCGATAATCATAGTCGAACACGACGAGCTTGCCACCGCTGACGTACAGCAGCCGGTCGCCGTCCATCCAGGTGGCGTGCAGCTGCGGCTGATCGATGGGCGCACTGGCGTGATAGTGGTATTGCACGACATTTTCCAGATCATAGACCACGAAGTCCTGCCCGTTTTCGGCTAGCAAAAACTGCGCATTGCCGGAAAATGACAGGAATGACGGATCGCTCACGGGCAGACGCCGCCAAGGCGCCGGAAAGCCATCGGCACCGACCGTCTGCGATTGCGGGTCCCGGTAGATGTAAGCCGCCGAATCGTTGGTGGCGCCGACGGCTACGTACCAACTGCCCGAATATTGCGCCAGGTTCAGATCGTAGCTGCTGGCTCCGGCCGGCAGCGTACGCAGACCGATGGTCTTCTGGCCATCCTGGAACACGGCCGTCACCACGTCCGATTTGGTGGTGATGCCGCTGGGCGGCTGTGTCGTCACATAGAGCAGCTGGTCGCTGGCGTAAGGTTTGAACGCCAGGATGTGGCTGAGCGAACTGACCACCGAGCCGTCGTCGGCGTTGACGCGCTGCAGGGTCTGATTGCCGGAATCGTAGACATAGTATTGGTCGATCTTGCTGTCGAAGAGATTGACCGTTTCGGTCTGGCTCAGGCTGAGATTGTTCGTGATGTTGACCGAATCGGCGGGAGTATCGCGGTCGAGCAAGATGTACTCCCGGTCGGTGGTGCCCTTCACGGTGTAGGTGTGCAGGACCAGGGCGTGGCGGTTATCGCTGGCCCACTCTACCAGCGACCAGCTCTGTGCGCCGTCGCTGTCACCGGTGGTGAACATATCGGGCGGCAGGCTAATTTGGGTCGCTGCCGGTTGAGCCGGATTCTTGAGGTCGTATTGGATGAATGAGCCGGAACTCTCGGACTGCCCCACCAGCAACCAGCGCTTGTCCGGGCTCTGCAGGGCTACCGACGGATCGGCTGCCAGGTCGCCGAGCGAGGTGGTCTGCAGTGTCTGCGGGAACAGGAACGGATAATCGAAATGCTGCACGTCGCCGCCGCTGACGACGACCTGCCGCTGCCAGGTGCGGTAGCCGGCCTCGGAAACCTGCAGCGTGTAGGTGTCGGCCGGCACGACTACCCGGGTATTGGTGTTGGATTTATACGGCTTACCGTTCAGGGTGATGGTGGCTCCGGCAGGTTGGCTGGAAACGAACAGCAGTCCGTTCTGCGTGACGTTGCCCTGCCGGTCGATGCCGTAGCCATACGCCTGGTACAGCAGCACCAGCGTAGCGATGCCTATCGCCAGCGCCACCAGGCCATAGCCGATCAATAGCCGGGTGTGCATCATGCGTTCTTTTTTGGGATCGAGGAAGTCCATATGTTGTCCTCAAGTATAGCGCAGTCAAACCGGCGGAGCTACGCCGCCCTAGGCGGTACTGCGGCCTATTTCCAGAACTCGACCCAACCGACGACTTTGTTCCACAGTGTCGGACCGTTGCCGGCCAGGCCGCTCGGTGCGCTGGCCGTCTGCAGCGGCGCGGCGGTATTGGTGGTGAGGCTGGGACTGATCTGCTCACCCCACAGCACCAGCCGGTTGGTGCTGATGCCGGGCGGATCGCAGGTGATGAGCTCGGCAGTGGCTTGCTTGCCGGCGGTATCGTTGATGACGCCGACATCGGTGGGCGGTACGACTTCGCGCTGGAAGATGCGGTAGGCGTAGGTGGTGCCGTTGTAGGTCACATAGAACAGATCGCCGGTGGTCAGGTCGTGCAGGAGCGTGAAAGCGAACTTGTACTTGCCGTTATTGAAGATGTTGCCGCTGGAGTGGCCAAAGAATGCGGCGTTGCCGTTCTGGCCCGGCATCACAGTGCTGGGGTAGTGCACCACACCGTTGTCGAGCCCGTTCTCGATGACGTTCTCGTCGTCGCTGGTCAGGCTGAAATCGATGGGTATCTGCACGTTGATCTTGGGAATGGTCACGGATGGCGGCGCATCAGCCGAAGCCGTGCTGTCACCCAAGATGATGGGCGTGCTGCTGACCGTACGGCTGGGCTGGATGAACGGCGCGATGATGTACTCATTGAAGAACGTGAATAGGAACACCACCAGGACGATGAAGCCGGTTGCCAGCCCGAAGCCGAGGGACTGCAGGTGGTGCTTCAGTGTCAGGCGGCCATTGGCGCTGACTTTGCCGGCTATCTTGCCCTTGAGCTTACGGCTGAGCACTTTGTCCGGCAGGCCGTAGGAGGCTGGGGATTGGGGCGTCGGTGCGTGGTCGGCGACGACTACCCCGCCGGACGAAACGCGCGGTGCCGGCGAAGCAGGTACCTCTTGTTGGCGGCTGCCGACCGCATATTGCTTCTGGAACAGTTTCTGGTACGGCGTGTTCTGGTTGGCGTCGTAGAATTCTTGCCACACCTCGTGCTTTTCACTGTCAGTCAGCGTGGTGTAGTAATGGTGCCAGGCGGTCTGTACCTCGGCCAGGCTCTTGCCCGAGGCGCCGAGCTCAGCCATATAGCGCTGGTGTTTGCTGAGCGTGCGCTGCTGGCGGGCTTCGGCCATCTCGGCGGCTGCATCCGGTTCATGGGTGAATGCCCGGGCCACTTTGGCGCGGATTAACGCTACGGCCGGGTTCTCGGCTGCTTGGGCTGCTTTGGGTATAAGGGGGTTGTCGCTCATCGTATGTTCGAGGAGCAGCGTTCTTAGGGCAGCCCACTCGCGTTTCTCTGCTTAGTATATCAAGATATACTCTCAAGTACTCGCCAAAAGGATAAGCAAGCTCATCCTTTTGTCTCCGTGCTCGAAGTATAGTACACTACACCTCTGATAACCACGGTTATTTGCACCCTTCCCGGGCGAGTGGTGAAATTGGTATACACGCTAGACTCAAAATCTTGTGGCCTTACGGTCGTGAGGGTTCAAGTCCCTCCTCGCCCACCAGTTATTCCTATTTTTTATCATTTGGATGAATCAGCGGACCTGCGATCGGCATTATCAGTTGAGACCAGATCGCATCAAGCAATTTCGAGTGCTCCACGGGATGTATGCCGCCCCGGATCTTTACTTTTGTGAGGTTGACGAGCGCCCACACGGCGACTCCATTCAGGTCCGGATACAGGAAATCCTCCGAAGCCAGCGATTCTTTGAGCGGCCGCGGTGTCAGGACGATATGCTGTAGACGCTCCTCTGGGTTGCCGATAACAACCGGCCGGTCGCTCCACAGACCGAGGTTGCTGCGTGCCAATCGGACCAGCGCTTCGCCCGGAGCCCCAGGGTCCATTAGCCAGCCGTAGGCATCCGGATCCGTCGCCAGCATCGCGGCGGTGGCTTTATCCACGCTTGCCTTGTTACGGCGCCGTACTTCACCCGTTTCCGAGCGCGTCAGATACCTGGCCACTAGGGCCGGCATGCGGTAGGTCCGGAACATATGCTCGCCATACTCCACGAACTGCGGTTCCATGAATTCGTCGCTCAGATCCGTACCGAACAAAGCGCCTGCTCTCAGCATGCTGCCCTCCGGCCGCACGAAGGTGTCCGTCACGCCGACCTTAAGAGCATCCCAGCTGAACGGCCGCTGAGTCCGTTCGTCTAGCTGCGCTGTCGTATATAGCGTGGAAAAATCCACTACCAGCTTCCTGGGATCCACCGTTCGGTCACGTATCTTTTCTGCCTGCCGGGCAACTGCCAGGTCAGGCGTGCGTAGCTCTATATCGACATCGCCGATTTCACGCGGGCGGCGTAAGTTCGATTTGTATAAGTCGGCCGGAGCGTACGTATCATTACCCTCCGTGGTTGAACCTTCTTGCAGGAACGGAGCCAGCCCGACGCTGCCGACGGCTCCATATGGTATGTTCGCAGCCTCCAGCGCATCAAACATCGGCTGCGCGATTTCATAGAGGTTCTCCTCGGGAAGCCGGCGGAACGGTACGTGCATGATGTCTGTCATTGTAGGTACCAGGCTTATAAATACCAAGCAGCAGCGTTATGCGACGGTATGGATGGCGGCTGTCAATGCTTCGAATGGCTTACCCGGGTTCTGAAGCCACCAGACACCGGCGGTCGCAGCAGCGGTCAGGCGCCAGACGGACCGCTCGGCTTTGAGCGGCGTAGTGCTTATCTTTCCATTTACGGCGACGATATAGTTATTCTGGTGTTTGGTAATGATATCGAGTGCAAAGCGCTTGGTGAACTCGTGCAGGCTCTCCACGAGTTGTACGAGACCCATCTGGGTCGTGAACGGCCGCGCGAAATGCGCTTCGCTGCCGAGCTGACGCAGCTGCCCCATGGCGATGACCAGCAGCGTGTCGGGCCGGTGCAATATGCTGATGGGCTGCTGGCAGAACAGATCGGCAGCATCTTTGGTGAGTGTGGCTTGACCAGTGTACTTTTCCAGGAAATTCTCAAGCAGCACGGTGGTTTCGCTGTTGCGGCTGAGGTCGCCCGGTAACAGCACGGCGTCGGCCCAGAGGCTGGCATCGCACAGCTCCGCTAGGGCGCTGGTGCCGAAGCTGCCGCTGGGCGTGCTGGGTGCGAACTCGGCTGCCGGGAACAGCTTGCCCACACTCTTGCGCAGTGCTTCGGGCAGCAATACCCGGACCGTGCCTGCGCCGGCCTTTTCGGCCAAGCCGTACGTTTCGGCCGGGCCCGCGAAACCGTGGGCATTACCGCCGATTATCAGCAGTTTGCCGGCTTGGGCCTTAATTTCCGGCCGGCTCCATTCCAGCTCCGGAAACAGCGGTTTGTCGGTTTGCCGCTGCCAGTACGTCTGATCCATCAGTGCCTACTTCCTTTCCAGGTGTCGCATCAGTATGTCATAGCCGCTGGTTTCTCGGTCTGCTTTGCTCAATCCCAGCTTCTCGGCCAGTTGCCACAGCTCGGCCGCGACGCTGTCGTAGTCCGCGTCTTCGGGACATAGTTTTTTCGGCCTCAAAGAACGTGCCGAGCTTCGGAACCTCATCAAAGCAGATCTCTATGTCACCCACACGGGCTTTGCGCCGGATTTTGGTGAGATCGGAAAAGAGTTCGTACCCTAAATAACCGATGATGGCGGTAATCTCATCCGCACTGTCGACCACCGTTTCGTGCTCAATGCTATCGAGCTCACCGGTGACCGATCGCTTAAGCGTAAAGATGACTTCCGTATCATTCTCGGTGCGTACCCGCAGCCAGTTTTCGCCCGGGTCATTATCTATGGCGCCCGGGCGGCTGTAGACGACATCGTGCTGTTTTTTGGGTTCACCGAGCTGTATGCCCTGCTTGTCCAGGGCTGCGAGCGTGCCCGCACTGTCTTTGACTCGTACCTTGATTTCGATTTCGCGCATAGCTAAAAACTCTCCACTTCCGTTATCTGCTGGTTGAGTAAATGGTCGTCGGCATCGAACGCGAATACGGTGCGTAAGAGTTTGCCGGTGAACACCCGCGGGAGCCAATACTGGTCATCTTCCCACATCTCGTTGTAAGGAATTTCGGTTTCACTGAACCATTTGGGTGCCATCTCTTCCGTTTCGGTCGGCTCCCCTTTCCAGCGGGTGCACAGATATGCATGAACCAGCATATGCCACGCCTCGGCCGTGCCGTAGTTCAGGATAAATCATGTTCAGCTACCCGGTGATATTCGGTCGGTGTGACGCCGATTTCCTCTTGGCACTCACGCACGAGCGCTTGCTCTACGGTCTCACCCGGGTCCAGTTTGCCGCCGACGCCGTTCCATCGCCCGGCTCCGAAGCCGCGCTTTTTCATGGCCAGCAGCACCTCGTCATTGCGGCGGAGCAGCAGGAGCGTCGTTTCCTTGTTCATGGTTTGATTTTCTTGGCGGCTTCCAGGCTGCCCTGTATCAGGGTGCGGGCACGGGTCGAGTCCGGTACGGCACCGTCGGTGATGCGGATGATATTGCGGGCGGCGATGCTGGCGTCGCCTTCGATGTTCTCGACCAGGAAATGGTTCGCGTTCGGATGCCCGAGCGACCAGGTGAAGCTTTCGATGGCCTCGCCGTGCCGGGCTGTCCGCAGCGGGTGCCCGTGCGGAAAACGCTGTTCGAAACGGTCGGCCCATATCATCGGCTCGCTGACCAGGCTGATGGCGAGGGTGCGCCGGAAGCTGAGCTGCTCAAAGCCCGAGACGGCGCTGGCGAAGACATCCCGCAGATTGTACTCGCCCGGATAATCTTCCAGGGTGCTGCCGTAGATGTGCCGGGCGTGCGGATTGACGGCATACTGCACGACCTGCTTGGCGGTGATGCGGCTGAACAGGTCACGCAAGCCCTCGTCGGTGTTCGGGATGTAGGTGTAGATGCCGGGATCATCGCCGGCCTGCGGCTCGCGGCTGGTGAATGTGCCGGCGACGGTGAACCGGCTGTCCAGCTCGGTCATGGCTTTCATGACGGTGTTCTTGCCTTCGCAGGTAGCAGCCACGAACATCAGGAGTGCCTTGTTCTGCAGCTGCGCGGTGATGCCGGCGTTCGGCACGTAGGTGTTTTGGATCTGATACAGATCATCGAGGGTTAACAGGGTTTGGGGTGATAACATGGTAGCTCCTTTTAGAATGATTGTAACAGATTGAGGTCGCCATGCAGTGCGATGGGCTGCAAACCCTTGATCTCGTCCAGCAGCGGTGATTCGGCGGGAATGTCATTGAGCAGATAGATGGGCTTGCGGAGCGCGAATGCCACGGCCATCTCCATCAGGACGTTCGGGCCGATGTAGTTCGGCCGGCCGGATTTCTCATCGTTGACGACCAAAATGGCGTCGGCCCGCTCGATCTCATCGAAGTGTTCGCGGATAGCTTTGGTCTTTTGGCCGATGTCGGCCGTACCGTCTTTGTTTCTGAGCGGATCCCGCGTGAAGTTCCCGGCCGCCTTCATGGCTTTGGCGGTCTCGGGGATGAGCGCTTCGTGGCCGAGCGCAGTCAGCTGATCCGCCAGCTGTGCGACATGCTCGTAAAAGCTGAAACTGGAGCAGACCGTGATCTTCATACGTCGATTGAGATGCTGACCGGGCAATGGTCGGAGCCCATGACGGCGGGATGGATGTCGGCGGCTTTCACCTTGCTTTTCAGGCTTTCGGAAACCAGGAAATAGTCGATGCGCCAGCCGACGTTGCGGGCGCGGGCGTTCGCGAAGTGGCTCCACCAGGTGTAGTAGCCATTCCCTTGTTTGAACATACGAAGCGTATCAATGAATCCGGCCTGCTCCATTTTGTCGAATCCTTGGCGCTCTTCGTCGGTGAAGCCTCTTTTGCCTTTGTTCGGCTTGGGATTGGCCAGATCGTCCTCGGTGTGAGCGACGTTCAGATCACCGCAGAACACGACCGGCTTTGATTGCTCAAGTCGTTTGCAGTATGCCAGAAAAGCCGGGTCCCAGCGCTTGGCACGGATATCCAACCGGCTCAAATCGTCTTTGACATTTACCGTATAGACCGTCACCAGCCAGAAATCATCGAACTCGGCCGCCATTACCCTGCCCTCGGTATTGGCGTCGCCGTAGGTATCTTCGCCCTCGACTTTATATTCTTTGATAAGATCTTCCGGAAAGCCGTTGACGACCTTGAGCGGCGATTGTTTGGTGAATATGGCCGTGCCGCTGTAGCCCGGTTTGTCGGCGCTGTACCAGAACTGCGTGTAGCCGGGCAGGTCCAGTTCGACCTGCTCCTGCTTGGCCTTGGTCTCCTGCAGGCACAAAATATCAGGCTGCTCTTTGTCCAAAAACGGCTGCAGCGCGTTCTTTTTGAGCACCGCCCGGATGCCGTTCACATTCCAGCTGTAGATCTTCATATTGGCCAGTATACCTGTCTGGTATACTGAAGGACAATGGCATATAAGAGGGTGTTACTCAAAATCTCGGGCGAACAACTAGCCGGCAAATACGAGTTTGGCGTGGACCCCGAGATCGCGGCTTACCTAGCTGAAGAAATCAAAAAAGCGCTCCAAAGCGGCTGTCAGATCGTAGTGATTGCCGGCGGCGGCAACATGGTGCGCGGCGCCGAGATAGCCGGGCACGGCATCCGGCGTGTTACCGGCGACCAGATGGGCATGCTGAGCGGGCTTATAAACAGTATGGCGCTGACCGATATCTTCGAAGCGCACGGCTTACCCACGCGCTGCCTGAGCAATGTCTATGCCGAGCAGATTGCCGAAAGTTATGCCTACCGCCTGGCCGAAAAACATCTGGAAAAAGGCCGCGTGGTCATCGTGGCCGGCGGCTCGGGCCGCAGCTACGTCACGCACGATACGGCGGCGGTGATGTTCGCGCTGGAGCTGGACTGCGAAGTAGTGATGAAAGCTACGAAAGTCGATGGTGTCTATGACAAAGACCCGGTCAAAGATGAAAGCGCCGTCAAGCTCGACCATATGTCATTTGATGAGTCACTGACCAATGTCGACATAACCGTCATGGACAAGGCTGCGCTCGGCCTGGCGCTGGAGCAGAAGAAGCCCATCATCGTGTTCGATCCTATGACCGAGAACAACATCGCCCGCGTGATTGCGGGCGATTCCATAGGCACCAAGATCAGCTAGCGGGTTTTTTCGGGTTCCGTATGGTCCTCGGCCGCGGGGGCCGGCGACTCTTGGGCCGGCTGGACGGGAGGCTGTGCCGACGAGGCTTGCGGAGCCGGCCCTGCCGGCTTACCGGCGGGTGCCGGAATGGTCGGCAAGCTGAGCGTAAAGCTGCTGCCCTGCCCTTCGATGCTCTGGACGGTCACATCGCCGCCGTGCTGCTTCATGATGAGCTTGGTGATGTACAGGCCGATGCCCGTACCTTCGTAATCGTACGTGAGGGTCGAAGTGCCGCGGTGGAACTTGGTAAACAGTTGCGGCATCTCGCTCGACGCGATGCCGATGCCCGTGTCGCGTACCGTTATATCCAGTTTGCCGGGTGTGGTGACGGCCTTGAGTTCGATGGTGCCGCCGTTTTTCGTGAATTTATAAGCGTTGTCCAGCAGGTTCCACATGGCGCTGTGGAAGTGCGACTTATCCAGATTGACCCAGGCATCGGTCTCGACGGAAGCCTCGAAGACGAGCTGTTTCTGCTTGGCGACGTCCGCGAACTCCTGAGCGACGCGGGCCAGTATCTTGCCCATGTCCTGCGGCTCGCCGCGCAGCGCGTCATCGCCGTTCTCGATGGTGGAGATGGTCAGCACGTCCTCGGCGAAGCCTTGCAGACGCAATACGTTGCTCGAGATGGGCTGTATCATGCCGCGGATCGCCTCCGGCACGTCCATGTTCTTCATGATGTCCACATACCCTTGGATGACCGTCAGCGGCGTGCGCAGGTTGTGCGAGGTTATCATCAGGAACTCGCTCTTGAGTTTGTCGAGTGCCTTCAACTTGTCGATGTCGGCTTTGAGCGAGCTGGCCATGGTGTCGACCGCCGTAGCCAGGTCGCCGATCTCGTCGTTGCGGCCCAGCTGTATCTTGCGGTTCAATTCACCTTTGCTAATCAGGAGCGCTTCCTGGCTGATCCGAGCCACCGGCCGCAGGAACAGCCGGTTGATGAACACGTACCATAGCACCATCGAAGCCAGCAGGATGACGACACTCAAGGTGATGATGCTGGTGACGATGGCGCGGATGTTGCTGTTCACGCTGTCGTACGAGATGCCATAGACGACCGCGTAGCGGTGCAGCCCGAAACTTTCCACGTAGGGTTCGACGATAGCCGTCAGGTTGCCGCGCTTGTCGCGCATGTAGCTGAGATTGATAGAACTGGCCGCCGACTGGCTGACTGCGATCTGCGGGCCGTTGTCATCGGCGAACAGTACTTTGCCGTTGGTATCGATGATTTCCACCTGGTTGATGGCATTGTCGAGCGAGGTGAAGCTGTCGATCTCCTGTTTTATCTTGATCGTGCCGGACTGGCTATAGAGCACGTAGCTGCTGCCGATAGGCTGGGTGGCGAGCGACGCGAACGATATGGATTGGTTGACCAGGTTAGTTCTGAGTGTATGCGTATTTTCGCGGACGATTACCAACGTGATGGCGCTGAACGTTACTACCAGCAAGATGATGAGAACCAACAGGAACCTGGCGCGGAGCCTCCAGCGTCTCATATCGTTCCCGGACCTACCCTACTGGTGCACCGTCCAGAAGTACGCACCGATCGATGAGCTGGGGATGTCTACGGTCAGCCCTTGGTACGGCTGCAGGACGGCGTAGTGGCTCGTCAAGGTGTAAAGCGGCACATCGGGAACGTCTTTGGCGATCTGCTGCTCTATCTGCTGCAAGAGTGAGATACGGGTGGTCGGATCGATAGTGCTGCTGGCTTTGGTGGCCAGCGCTTCGACGGCCGGGCTGGAGTAATCGGCGTTGCCGATGACCACGCTCTGGATCACATCGAGACCGTCCAGGATATCGCTGCCGTAGCCTACGTAGAACATGTCTACTTTGCCGCCGAGGCCCAGCTTGACGACCGTACCCAGATCCGGTTCGGATTGCAGCTTGATGTTGAATCCGACCGCGGTAAGTTCTTTGGCGATCTCAGTGATCTCTGATTGGTGAGAGCTGGTGTATACCAGCGTCAGCGGGGTGCTCAGGTTGGTCACACCGGTGAGCAGCGTCTTGGCCTTGGTGGGGTCGTAGGTGTTGGTCGGCAGACTGCTATCGTAGCCGGGGAATGTCGAGGGGATGAGCTGGTTGACCTGCTTGCCGTCGGCATTCGCTGCTTTGAGAATGGCAGGTACATTAAGCGCGTATCCCATGGCTTGTCGGACCGGCAGCGAGCTTAGGGGTGAGCCGGTCTTGAGCGTGTTGAGTCCCAGGAACGTAACGGCCAATTCCTGTACGGCGAGATCCTGCTTCGGATGGAGCGTGGCGATCTGCGCCGTCGTTACCGGTCCGGCGATATCGTACGTGCCAGCCTGGGCTCCGCTGGCAAGGTTGTCACTGGAAGCGACGCTGGCCAGGTGCAGCGCTTTAGTATAGACGTGGCCGCCCCAATAGTCATTTGCTGCGGTCAGGTACAGGTCGGTCTTGGTGGGTGTGGTGCCCGTCTTGACGACGTACGGGCCAGTACCGGCATCGGGGTCGCCGACCGTGGCTTTGGAATCGATGATATAGAGCGAAGCCAAGCGGTTCAACAGCGTCGGGTCGGGCCCGTCGGTGGTGATCTTGACATGGGTAGTGTCTACCACCGTGACCGTCTTGATGGTGTTAGCGAGCGACATCAGAGTCGCGCCGTCGTTGTCATTCTGGTGAGCTACGGCATAGTCCAGGCTGTATTTGACGTCGGAGGCGGTCAGCGTATCACCATCGTGGAATTTGACGCCTGAGCGCAACGTGAACAGCCAGTCGGTGTTATCCGGGTTGGTCCAACCGGTGGCCAGCAGCGGCACGATCTTGGTCTGGCCCGAATAGCGTACCAAGCCCTCGAATAGCTGGGCGTCGGCCAGCGTAGCGCCCTCGGTGTTAACACCGCTCGGATAGAGCGTGCTTAGGTCAGTACCCGAGAGGCCGTAGGTGATGAGCGGGATGTCCTTTTTGGTGCTGACGGCGGCTTGCTTCTTGGTAGAGTGGTGCTTGTACAGTGCGGCGCCGCCCACGGCGACAATGACGAGTATGAGCACGACTATCAGCAGCCAGCTTTTGCTTTTGTGGCTGCCTGAAACCGCAGGACCGGGCGTAACGGGGGTGTTCGCAGCTGCCTCACCGGACTCTGCCGGCGGCGGGGTTACTTCCTCGGACGCGAGAGTCTCCGGCGGAGCGACGGGTGATTCAGATTCGGTTTCCGTGTCTTCCGCCTCGGGACTTTCCGGCTCTTTCTCGGTATCGGTCGGCGAAGTTACGGTGACGGTCGTATCCGAAGGAGACGTTGTCTCTGTCGCTGCCGACTCCTCAGGCGCAGCTGTACTGTCCGGTTTTATTTCTGTTGAAGGTTGCGGTAAATCCGCGGGTTTCTGTGAGTCGGTATCCATGGTGCCCCACTTCTTAAATGCTTATGCCTAAGAGTATGAAGCACGAGGCCGTAAAGTCAATCAAATTGTACCAAATTTTACAACATATAGTGTATGCATGCCCGAATATGTCGGCCTCAAACCTTTCCGGCCAGATGCGTCCCTAGCCTTTAGGCAGGAGGAGATGTATGTCTGAATTCATTTCAGACATACAATCGGAGGACAAGGTCCTCCTGAATCTTTAGGCAGGAGGAGGTGTGAATCTGAATTAATTTCGGAATTACATCGGAGGACAAGGTCCTCCTGAAAAATGGCGGTCCTCGTGGAACGACGTTTGAACACCACCGAGTGGTGGGAGCTCAAACGCTTCCTGAAGTAGGTCGCGTGAATCCTCGCGTCGCCCCTCCGGTCGCTCCTCGCATCGCGTCGACTGCCGTTGCCTTGCGACCGAAGTAATCTGGGCCCTCTGGACGATTAAGGGCGGGTAATACTAGGCAGTATTCATGACTGCTGCTTCGTTCTTATTCGAGCGTTGGGGCGGCTCAGCCGAGTGGTCTCGGACTAGCAAGCAGGCAGGTCAGCTATACCGATCGCTGTACCGATCACCTCGATCAACGAGTGACCACGCCTACCGTGTCTGCTGGGCCGAAGTGCAATTAAGGGCTACGACTGTTACCGGTTTCTCCGTGCACCGTCCATATGTCCGAGCGCCGCGGTGACCCGTGGCAGAGCGTCAGTGTTGCGCGGCAGCTACGCCATCGAGCTCCAGTAGTGGAGCGACCGCCTGGTAAAGGGTCCGAAGCTCGCCGAAGTACTTGGCGTCAGGATCGGGTGCGTACTCAAGGATCGCGGCAACCCGGTTCATCGCCGAGAGCGCCTGCGCATCCAAACCATCCCCGATGTACCGCGGCGAGGCCGCGCCTTCCTCTTTGCCGAACGCGGCGACATCAATGCGCAGCTTCTCGACGACGGACTCGAGGTGAGCAAGTCGTGCCTGTACCTGGCGCAGCTCCTTCTCCGCGGCCCGTCGGCAGATCGGCGAACAATATTCCCGGCGCCTGCCAGGCGCGATGACCCGGTTAAACGGCTGGCGGCACGTGGGACGGGAGCAGTAGTCGATTAGCTGTTCAGCGTCGCCGGCGGCTTGTGTACCAGCCTTAACTGCCAACGGGCGACGCCTGCCGGCAGTCATCGATAGCCCTCCGCGTTAATCTGCGCGCAATTGCACCTCAAGGATAGTTCCCTGGCCCCCTAAATTCAGGAGCAACGCCGACCTTGGCCGCAGGGCCGTGCCAACGCCACGCCAGGCGTTGTGCGCGCAATGCGCGTGTTTGGTGTCCGCTCACAATGAATCTGAGCCAGGCCCGGATTCGGGCCCCAGCGGGAGGAGCAGGCCTAACGAGAAGCCCCCGACATAGAACTGAGGCGAGCACAGGAATGCTCGCCTCAGCAGTGGGCCGCTTGCGCAACCCGTCCAACACGCGTCAGCGTACGGCGGCCCTCACACCGTCAACAACACCCGGCACGTACCTGTGAGGAGAACATCATCGTGTCGATCCAAATCACCGCCATCCGCCTTTCGGGTGGCGCCACGCACCAGCACATCACTCGGCTCTGGTGGACGAACCCGTCCACCGGCCAAGCGGATAACAACACGCGCGCCGAGATCGTCGCGTGGATCGAGACCAAGAACGGTAAGGCCTATGTCGACGACGCCAACGGCCACCGGGCGGACGTCAAAGTCGTAACGCCCTCGTATGGACAGAAATACCTCCGTACCTACGCCGATGGCGTCTGGACGGACAACTTGCTGGCGTTGCCCGCGCAGGTGATGAGCGGGTGGGCGCCGGTAACAAAAGGCCGGCGCCCACCACACCCGGCCTGATCAGTGCCGATCGTGTGAATTCCACGCCTTCGTTTCTTACTTCTTTTCCAGAAACAAGTAAATAACGGCAGCAATTAAAGCAGTAACCGCCCCAACAATTGTCACGACAATTGATGTTGTCGCAAGATACAGGGCGCCGACAGCGCCCACAAGACTTGTTATCAGACGCTGCAATGCCTTCGAGTTCCGCCCACGTCCCGGTCCTCGTTTGCCGCCTTTTTGGGGTACAGGAACTTTACTTGTCATTGTGGGCTCCATCCATTTCCAACCATGGCCACATTGGAATGCGTTCCGGAACCAAGTGCAAGACGGTCCGGGGCAGCCCAGATAGAGGAATGGAGTCCCGCTGGGCTTGTACGAGCAGTAGATGGACGACTTACACCACTCAGCATACGCCGTTAGCCACTTTCGCGAGGTATCGCATGATAATTTCTAATAGTCATTTGATCTTTATCCGGCTACTTGTCATAACCAGAGATGGTCGGTAATCGTCGATGACCCATCATCTATGGTCAGCGTCTGTCAGACATCGTCCCTCGGAGTGACAAAGTGCGACGAACCCTTAGTCCAGCATCGTCGCTGGAGGATGCGCTGCGATGGCTGGCTAACAACCGAGAAGCGAGGGCACCGGATCTCCTGCTTGAGGCCGCTAAGAACCCCTTGGGGGTCACAGGCATCGCGTTAGGACTTTTCATCGGCCCTACTGCATCCATTCCGGACCCCAGTCCGGAGTTACGTGCACAAGCCGCGTGGGGTCTCATGGCCGGGGAGATCGACAAGATCGGAACGTCCGCAAACTCAAAAAGTCGGAACGCTCTCTGGGCTGCACTCCGATTGAGACGCCGCAGTGAGATCGTCGAGCCGTGGCGCGCCAACCTCGGGGAACGGTTTGAGCAGCTACGAGTACTGACCAACGTTCTTTGGTGAACCAACCACGATCGTCCCGATGCAAAAGGCATGGGCCGACGGCCTGCGAGACCTTGTTCCTGCCCTCGAAGGAAAACTGGCGTCGCTTACAGAGGCCGGAGCAGGGTGGACGCCGTACGTCGAGATTGCTCGCCGCGTAGAGGCAGAAGCATCTGGAATCGATGTGTCGAAGACTTTGCCGAGTGGGTACAGACGCCCGTCGGCGGGGGCTCAGCCAGTCTTTTTGGAGCTCTTTGTGACAACCGTCTTCATGAGGCGCCGCGCGTCCTACCGTCGGATTACGGATCGATTGATTACGGCACAAGAGGATGGACTTGACGACTACATTGCTCGGGCGTTGGCCGGTAGCACGGGAAACCCTCCCGACGTTCGGGCGCTATGGGGATGTCGGGCAGAACCGAAGCCCGCATCACACCCGGGACAACCGGCGCTTTGCCGTTTAGTCTTTCCGAGGACCCTCCAAAAGGGTGAGAAGCACTATTTCTCATCAGAAGCTATCGACGAAAACATAAGCGCAGAGCGCGAAGGGGTTGATGTTGAGATCGACCACTATGGGATCGCGCCCGGAAGTTTAATGGACGGCCATGTTCCCATTAGCGGTCTCACAGTCCGCGTACGTTTCGACGAAGGATATCTTCCGATCAGCTGTTGGTGGCACTCTGAACAAACGGAACGCGAGAGGCATACCGTGCCCCCGGATGACAGCCCAAGACGGATACCTATCATGGGCAATAGTATTCAGTACACCTTTCCGGAGAAATGTCATCCGCGCGAGACGTATGGCGTGTCGTTTTTGTGGGATTGACTTTGTTATGATAGTTCTAGGAGCGCTAAGCTCCTAGGAAGGGATGTCATGACAGACGGTGGCGACGGAAGCAGCAGCGGTAACTAGACACCGAGGTTAGCTTTACGGACTGCACTACTTCGGTAGTGCAGTCTTTTTTTGTCGTTCGCCAGTCCAGAGCCGTAGTCGCCTGTCTATTCATCCTCGCAAAGTCCATGACCTCTTGGATTCCTTTTCGTTTCCTGAGATAATAAGAGGTATGACAGATACGAGGAATACGCCCGCTTTAGCCGGCGGCCCCAAGCGCGCCGTCCTGTATCTCCGTGTCTCGACGGCTCGTCAGGCCACACAGGGTGGTGAGGCTGAGGGCTACTCCATCCCGGCGCAGCGCGCCGCCTGCCAGCGCAAGGCCCAGGATCTCGGCGCCACCGTGGTCGACGAGTACATCGACGCGGGCCAATCAGCTCGTTCAGCCGACCGGCCAGCCCTGCAGGATCTCCTGAACCGCCTCATGGACGCCCACGACGTCGACTACGTCATCGTGCACAAGGTTGACCGCCTGGCCCGCGACCGAGCCGACGACGTCGCCATCGGGCTGACAATCCACAAGGCCGGCGCGGGTACTAGTTTCGGCATCCGAGCAGATCGACGAGACACCGGCCGGAACGCTGCTGCACGGCATCATGGCCGCGATCGCCGAGTTCTACTCGAAGAACCTCTCCACTGAGGCGAAGAAGGGCCTGCACGAGAAAGCTCGCCGCGGCGGCACACCCGGCTACGCCCCCACTCGGCTACCTCAACACCCGCACCCGCATCGACGAGCACGAGGTCAAGACCATCGGCTTCGACCCCGAACGGGCCCCGCACATCAAGTGGGCGTTCGACAGCTACGCCACCGGCAACTACTCGATCACCGACCTGGTCGACGAACTCGCCAAGCGCGGGATGCGCACCCGACCCACGGCCACCCGGCCGCCCAAGCCGCTGACCCGGGCCATGGTGCACCGGATCCTGTCGAGCCCCTACTACTTGGGCAAGCTGCGATTCAATGGCGCCGTCTACGACGGCACCCACGAAGCGCTCATTGACCCCGTCACCTGGCGGCACGTCCAAGACGTCCTCGCCGGCCGCCGCCTGGCCGGGGACCGCTCCTGGCGCCATGACCACTACCTCAAAGGCAGCCTCTTCTGCGCCACCTGCGGCTCGCGGCTCGGACTGTCGAACTCCAAAGGCCGACGGGGCACCATCTACCCCCACTTCTTCTGCATCGGGCGGGCGAAGAAGCGCTCCGACTGCCAGCAGCCCTATCTGCCGGTCGAGAAAGTCGAAGGATTCGTCATCCGGCACTGGACCAGCCTCCGGCTCGACCCCGAACTCGTCGACGCCGTCCGCGAATCGGTCGCTGCCGAATTTGCTGCTATGCGCGCCGAGAACGAGACCCTGCTGCGCACCCAGAAAGCCCGCATCCTGAAACTGGAACGCCAACGCCAGAAGCTCATTGACGCCTACCTCGCCGAAGCCCTTCCGGTTATCGATCTCAAACAACGCCAGGAAGCCGTCGCCGTCGAACAACGCGAAGCCGAACGGCTGATCGCCGCAGCCAGCGCCAACCACGAACTGGCCGAACAACGGCTCGAGATCGCCCTGCAGCTGCTCGAACAATGCGACCGGCTCTACGCCAGCAGCGGCGATGAGGAACGACGAGCGTTCAACCAAGCATTCTTCGGCGGGTTGTTCATCGGACCCAACGGCGTCGAATGGGCCGCCCTCAACCCACCATTCGCCGAACTTTGGGACCGCAGCATCGGTCTGATCGACGACGGTCCAGACGACGGTGGGGATGACCCCCACGACGACCCAGACGGCCCGGAACCCCACCGCCCCGTATCCAAGCCCAACGACAACCACGTCCGCGCCAAGACGACAAACACAAACCCCGCCGGCCTAACGGCCCAGCGGGGTTCTAACGTGACACTTTTGGCGGAGAGAGAGGGATTCGAACCCTCGATGCAGTTGCCCGCAAACCGCCTTTCCAAGGCGGCGCCATAGACCACTAGGCGACCTCTCCCCAATACATGAGACACCCGTAAACGGGTTTCTCATCGCGCCGGCAAAAAGACGTGACTTTTTGTCGGGCTGCTCTTCCCAACCAGTGGCTTGCTGGTCGTCGTGCTCCGAACCGGTGAAACCTGAAGGTTCGGGAGGCTCACAGGGAACGCAGGCTGCAATTATATAGGAAAATGTGGCGAAAAACACTTCATAAAGTCCGGAAAACACCTTGCGGCAGTGTGTTTTACAGGGTTACACTAGGGACAGATATGGCTCTCATAGAACTCAAAGATGTCAGCAAGCTATACGGCTTCGGTGACGCTACCAGCGTAGCGCTCGACGAGGTCAGCTTGAAGATCGAGTCCGGCGAATGCGTGGCGGTGATGGGGCCGAGCGGCAGCGGCAAAAGCACGCTTATGAATGTGATGGGTCTGCTTGACCGGCCGACGCACGGCGAATACCGCTTAGGCGGCAAGAAAGTCAGCCAGCTGGGCGGTAACCAGCGGGCCAAGTTCCGGCGCGACAAGATCGGTTTCATATTTCAGTCGTTCAATCTGCTGCCACGGCTGACGGCCGTCGATAACGTCTCGCTGCCGCTGCTGTACAAGGGCATGTCTGCCGGCCGACGGACGCGCAAGGCGTGGGATATGCTGGACCGCGTGGGCATGGGCGACCGGGCCTACTATTTGCCGCGCCAGCTCTCCGGCGGGCAGACGCAGAGCGTGGCGATAGCCCGGGCACTCGTTAACGAACCGCAGCTCATCATCGCCGATGAGCCTACCGGCAATCTGGACAGTGCCAGCTCGCGGCTAGTGATGGAGCTGCTGGGCGAAATCCACAAGACCGGCAATACGGTTATCTTTGTGACGCACAACCCCGAACTGACGCGCTACGCTACAAGAGTGGTCTACATGCAGGACGGTGCCATCCGCTACGATGAAAAGACCAAGCTGGGAGAGGTGGGCCGCTACGCCCGGTCGGTCATGTATACGGTGCCGGAAACCACCGAGGAAGATGACCTGGCCGGTGTCTCGGCGCTCATGACTGCCCTGCCCCCATCATGATTCACCCAAAACCAAGCGCGCCCCTTCCCGGCGTTCCAAAGCCGCTAAGACCGCCAAGAGAAAGAAAGCTGCCAAGTGAGCATGCGCCACGACAATTTCAAGCTGGCCTACCGCAGCCTGCGGGCGGCTAAGGCGCGCAGCTTCCTGACCATGCTCGGTATCATCATCGGGGTCATGGCGGCGGCGCTGGTGGTGTGTATCGGCCAGGGGGTCAAGGAACAGATTGCCGGCCAGCTGGACCGCTACGGCAAAAACGTGCTGACCATCGTGCCCGGCACGGGCGGGAGTGCCGGCAGCGTGCTGACGGGTCTGGCGGGCAGCTCCAGCGGTCTGCTCAGCGAGAGCGATCTCCACACGGTCCGGAAGACTACCGGTATCAGCTACGCCGCGCCGCTGGCCACGGTCAGCGGCAGCATGACCGGCGACCACACCGTCAATAACCCCTTCATCATCGCGACCAACACCGATTTTCCGCAGATCATCAATCAGCCCATGGCGGCCGGTGGCTTCTTTGATCCCCAGAGCGGCAGCCAGACCGTGGTGCTCGGCTCGACGGCGGCCCAGCAGTTATTCAACGACAACGCGCCGCTCGGCCAGGGTCTGACCTGGCGCGGCCAGCGCTTCATCGTGGCCGGCGTGTTCGCCCCCTTCAATGCGCCGCCCTTCTCGCTCGAAGCCAATTTTGACGACGCGGTGTTCGTCCCCTACTCCACTGCCCAGACGCTCAGCGGCAGTGTACTCGGTATCTATCGGATATTGGCCAAATCGTCGACCGTACGTGATGCCGGCAGCGTCGCCCAGAGTCTCAACGCGGC
The DNA here is from genome assembly GCA_037200465.1 of Candidatus Saccharimonadota bacterium. Lineage (GTDB taxonomy): Bacteria > Patescibacteriota > Saccharimonadia > Saccharimonadales > UBA4665 > JAJZCD01. The sequence goes on from JBBCFY010000010.1 coordinate 39,473, forward strand.
ACTGGTGTCGGCGCACGGCGGCGCGCAGGATGTGACGGTAAGTACGGCCGGCAGCGGCAACGGCACTTCCGACCAGACCATTCACCTATTGACGTTACTTATCAGCGGCGCGGCCATCATCGCCTTGGTGGTCGGCGGCGTCGGCATCATGGATGTGATGCTGGTGAGCGTGACCGAGCGGATGCACGAGATCGGCCTGCGCAAAGCCATCGGCGCTACCAACCGGCAGATCATGCGGCAGTTCGTGGCCGAAGCATTCGTACTCAGCAGCATCGGCGCGGTAGCTGGCGTGGCGCTAGCCTGCGCTGGCGTGGGTCTGCTGCGGGCCTACACCAGCTTGCAAGCGGTGCTTGTCTGGCAGGCGCTGGTCGCGGCCCCGCTGATAGCCATCGCCGTCGGGCTGTTCTTCGGCAGCATGCCTGCCCTCAAGGCCGCCCGTAAGGATCCCATCGAAGCTTTAAGACACGAATAATTAGAATAAGGCATAGATAGCGGCGACGCCGGCGGCGGCCATGAGCAGCGCTGTCAGCCAGCCGACGGCCTGTGAGAGTTTACCGTTCACCCACTTGCCCATGATCTGCTTGTTGCCGCTGATGCGCAGGATCAGTACCATCACGAGCGGTGCCACCAGCCCGTTGATGACCGCGGCATAGATCAGCGCCTTTATCGGGTCGATACCGAGGAAGTTGATGGCCAGCCCCACCAGCACCGATATGATGATGATGCCATAAAACGCCGAGGCCTGCCCGAGCTTACGGTACAGCCCTTCCCGCCACCGGAAGCTTTCCGCTACGGTGTAGGAGCTGCTGCCGGCCAGCACCGGGATGGCCAGGATGCCGGAACCGACGATGCCGATGGCGAACAGCAGATAGGTGGCGTTGCCGGCGAACGGTCGCAGCGCCTCGGCCGCCTGGGTGGCTGTTTTGATATCGGTAATCCCGTGGCTGAACAGCACCCCGCCGCAGGCCGCGATGATAAAGAACATGATGAGCTCGCTGAAGAACATGCCCGACCAGACATCGACCTTCATCCGCCGTATCTCGCGGCGCGAAGTCAGAGCCTGGCGCATCTTGATAGTCTTCTTGCCGTGCAGGATCTCTTCCTCCACTTCCTGGGAGGTCTGCCAAAAGAACAAGTACGGCGAGACGGTGGTGCCCAGGATGGCGCAGAGGATGATGAAGTCGTTCTTGTTCAGCTGCAGCTGCGGTTTGAAGGAATGGGCCAGCACGACGTGCCAGTTCAGATGTGCGAGTACCGCCGAACAGACGTAAGCCAGCAGCACGAACGATAGGTACTTCAAGTATTTGGCATACCGGGCGTAGGAGATGAAGATCTGCAGGCCGATGGTGAAGATGGAAAAACCGATGACGAGGGCGCTGAACGACAACGCCGGCTTCAGCAGCTGCGTGGCCTTGGCCATGGCGCCTAAATCCGCGCCGATGTTTATGGCGTTGGTGATGAACAGCGCGGCCGCGCATATCCGCAGCACCCGGCGCGAAAAGTGCTGCCGGATGTTGCTCGCCAGGCCGCGTCCGGTCACTAGGCCGATACGGGCGCACATCGACTCCAGATTGGCATCCAGCGGGTACAGCCAGGCGGCCAGCCATAGGAAGTGGAAGCCGTATTGCGCGCCGGTTTGGGAGTAGGTGGCAATGCCCGACGGGTCCTGCCCGGCCGCGCCGGTCACCAGCCCCGGTCCCAGGGTATCCCAATAGCGCTTGGTTCCCTTCACTACTTTACCCTTTCGGATAGTCTTCTGGGCCCGCTTGCCGGCGATGATGCTCTGGTTCAGCAGCACCGCCGGCGCTTCGGCAGCTTTGGTGATGACTTCGTCGGTAGTGTATTTTGCTTGTTTTTTTCGTGCCATGGTGTAAGCGTAAGCCGTTTGACACTTATTGTAACAAAAACCACACGACGCAGATAGTGCGCGTCTACAGTCGGTCCAGGAAGGTATCTATCTGCGGCAGCGCCTCTTCTTCGAAGTCGCTATAGACGATAGTGTCAACGATATTGCGCATGCCGCGAACTAAACGCGAGAGTGCAGCGCCTTCAGGGACGACATACAGACTAGGCTTGCCTTGCGCCTCGGCCCAGCCTTCCTCGATGGCATTGCCATGGGCGGTCGGATGCCAGAAATTGATGTGGGCGTCGGGCACGATGGCCGCGAACAGATAGTCGATGTCCCGTACTTCCTCGGGTGTGACGTCCGGATGTTTTATAGGATCGGTGCCGTGCAGGTGCGGCGCGTAGCCGAACATCTGCGGCTTGGTTGCGATCAACTCGCTAACGGCACTGTAACGTTGCTTCACGGGTTCTTCCACGCCCGTCAATGCACCGGCCAGATAGAACAATACGTTATGCCCGATCCGGATATCCCGGGCTTTCTGAAGTGCTTCTTGCATGGGCGGTGTTAAGCGTCCTGCGCGCTCCAGATCCTGCTCGTAGAAGCCAACATTTTCCAAGTGACTTTCTATCAATCCCCCGCTTGCGCGGATATATTCTGCTTTTGCTGCCACTCTGATCTCCTTGTAGTTAGTGCACCTAACTTCTCAAACTTTGAAAGTACTAGATAGGGTAATTTGTTACCCTGGCGAGTTTGTCATAAAGAGTATAGAATATGTTTATGAACAGCGGTGAGAACAAGCAGAAGTTCCTCCATAAGGCAGAGGTTTCGATATTGAAGTCGCTTCGGCGGATGGAGCATGCCCGCTTCAGTGAGCTGATGCGGCCGACCGGCCTGACCAGCGATAATTTCAAGTTTTACTTGCGTGATCTTGTAAGGCTCGGCTGGATTGAGAAAGACGGCGATGGACTCTATGTGCTGACTGTTGCCGGCAAGGAATTGGCAAATAATCTTGACGAAACCCGGCAGACGGTGCAGAAACAACCGAAGTTGTCAGTGCTGATAATCGCTGCCGGCAGAACGATGAGCGCGAAACGGAATACCTGTTCCAGCAGCGGTTGCGGCATCCCTACTACGGCTTCTGGGGAATTTGAGCGGCCCGGTACAATGGGGCGAAAGCATTGAACAGACAGCTCGAGCTGAGCTGCGGAAACAGACCGGGTTATCGGCGGATTTCGTAGTTCGGTCGTTTTGTCGGACTGCCGATATCGATTCCAATGGTACGCTGCTCGAAGATAAGCTGTTCGCGGTCGTGGCAGCGACCGACGTCCGCGGTTTACCCGATACACCCTGGGCCGGCGGCATCAACCGGTGGATGACACTGGCAGAACTTGTCCGGCAGGAGAAATATTTCCCCGTACGGCGGATGTCATTGAGCTAGCGGAGAGCAATCGGATGTACGCTAGCTTTGAGTCCACCTATTCGCCCGCTGAATATTAACCGCTACAGGTGTTGGCCGAAGTAGTACCAGAAGTGGTGCAGGATGAGGGCAATGACGATGATGAACCAGCTGATAAGGATATCGAGGTGGTGGCGCTTGACGAAGCGCCCGGTGGATTTCAGCTGCGCAGGCAGTTTGATGTATCCGTTGTAAAAATTAAACAGTGTGACGTACCAGAACACCGTCGTAAGCGCTACGTCTATGCTTAAGCACCAGGGACAGAGAGCCCGGATGCGGTACACGCTCTGCCAGAGTAGCCAATAGGCAAATGCGATGCCAGGGTCAGCCCCAATTGGGCACCTTGCCAGAACCAGCGCTTAAAGCGAGCGCCGGCCAGCATGGCCATGCCGATGGTCAGCACGACCGGGAAGCCCAGCAGGCCGATGTAGGTGTTCATAAAGCCGAAGGCATGGGCCTGCTTGCTTTGCATCACCGAGCCGCAGCTGATGATCGGATTCAGATCGCAGACCGGTTGGTAGTGCGGATTGGCCAACAGGTCGAATTCTCAACCGTGATTGCAGTCGAGGCGATCACGCCGATGATGCCGCCGATGATCAATATCCATGGCAGGATCGTCGCGATCCTGGCGAGCGGACCAGGCCTGGCCGCTGCTTGCTTCTTGGTGGTAATTGTTTTCGCCATAATCGTTATTCGCTGCACGAGCCGGTGCCGACGGTGGCAGTTGCCTGTTCGGCCTGGGTTAGTTCACCCGCCACTTGGTGTCCGGTCAGCGCGTAGCCGACATCATTGTACTGGGTGGAGGTGGCGAAGACAATGCCGAGTACCGTGCCGTCGGCACTCACCAGCGGTCCGCCGGAGTTGCCGGTATCACCTTGGCTTTGAGCGAATATACATCGCGTGCGGTAGCGCCCTGGCCGTAAATGTTGCGGCCCAGTGCCGTGAAATGGTCGATGACGGCCGCCGGCTGGGCATCGAAACTGCCCCCGCCGGGATAGCCGAGCACTACGCCGGGCGTGTTGTTGGCTTGTTCGTTGGCGTTGAGCATGAGCGGCTTGCCGGCCAGGTCTTTGACCTGCAGTACGGCCAGGTCGACGTTCGGGTCGAACCACACCACGCGGGTATTGTGCAAGCCGTTGTCGTCGAGGACCTTGGGGCTGGCGACGCCGGCTACCACGTGGGCGTTGGTGGCGATCTCATCCGGCGCGATCACGAAGCCGCTGCCCTCCACGATGCCGCCGCAGCCCGTGCCTTCCACCTTGACGACCGATGCGCGGGCGGCGGCCACCACCGGATCGAAGGAACCGAGTGACGGCAGCTGCGCGGTGCCGGGGTTCGGTTCCAGCCCGCGGAACACCTGCGGGAAACCGTTGGGGTCGATGAGCTGATTGAGCGAGCCCAGCACTTTGGTGGCCGGCGGCAAATGTTCATCCAGCACGCTTAAGATGCGGGAATTTTTGAGTGCCTGTTGGAAGCCATTGGCTTGGCCGAGCACCAAGATGGAAGCACCCAGCCAGACGGCGAACAGCAGCGTCACGACTGACATGACGGAGCCCAGGCCGCCGTCGAACGTATCGATCCGGTGCTGGCTGGTGAGTTTTTCTTTGAGCCGCAGGCCGATCCATTCGCCGCCGCTCATGAAGATGAAGCCGCCTACCAGCACTGCAGCAGGCCGGTCAGCGACTTGCTGACGGAGCTGCTCTCCTGACTGACGATGAGGTTGCCGATCCATGAGCCTACGAACAGGCCGGCGATGAAGCCGATGGTCGATCCGGCCTGGCGGACCAGGCCTATGCTATAGCCGCGCGTGAGCGACAGGACGGCAAACAGCACGATGAAGACGTCGACGAAGTTCACGGCCTAACTTGCTCCGCGGATGATGCTGACCAGCAGCATGAACACCCCGAAGCCGATGCAGTACCAGCCGAAGGGGCGCAGCGATTTGCCGCGGAAGTATTTATCGAGGAAGCGGACGGACAGATAGGCGCCGATGCCGGCCAGCAAGCTGCCGACCAGAATCGGACCGCCCACGCCGCCCTTGGCGCTCAGGACGCTTGGCAGCTTATACAGTCCGGCCAGCAGAATGATGGGGGTGGCCAGCAGGAAGGAAAAACGGGCGGCATCTTGGTGGTCCAGGCCGCTGCGCAGGGCCGCCAGCATGGTGATGCCGGAACGCGAGATACCGGCGAACAGCGCACCGATCTGCGCCACGCCGATCAGTCCGGCGCGTTCGAATGTCAGATGGTCGCTGACCACGCGGGCGGTCTTGCCTGCGGCCAGTTCGTCGGCGCCGGCGTTTTTCCGGTGGCGCGGCCGGTTCAGCTCGGCAGCGGTGACCAGCTTGTCGCCCTTCAGCAATATGATGCCGTTGATGATGATAAGCACTATGGCGTAAAAGGCGGTGGCGAACGCGGCCCGCAGCTTGTGCTCGAACACCAAGCCGATCAGTCCGGCCGGTATGGTCGCAGCGATGAGCAGCCATGCCAGCTTGGCGTCGCTATCGACCGTCGCCTTCTTGGCTTTCAGGCTCCGGAAGAAACCTTTGACGATCCGCAGCCACTGCTGCCGATAAAAGATGATCAGCGCGATAGCCGTCGCCACGTGCATCATGACTAGCAGGTTCAGGAAAGTTGAAGTGCCGGCCGTTTCCTGGCCGCTCAAGTTCTTCCAATCGAACAAGTTGGCGATGAGTACGGCGTGGCCGAGCGAGGACACCGGGAACAACTCTGTCACCCCTTGCACCAGCCCCAAGATTATCGCCTGAAAATAGGTCAGCATACTGCCTTTTAGTGTAGCATGCGGCAGTTGATTATTTCCTGTTCGACGATTCTTCAGCGCATGCCCAGCACGGTTGCTATACTAAGGGGTAATGTCTACCAAAAGCCCGTCGCTGCGGGAGCGTATAGTCCGTGTCCTGGTCAGTAAATGGTGCTGGCGGGTCATTCTCGGCCTTTTCCTCCTGGAGGCGCTGTGGTTCGTCTTTAGCGCCCAGTACCCGATGGCATTCGACGAGAATTACCATTTCGGCCTCATCCAACTGCATGCCCGGCAGTGGCTGCCCTATTTTACGTCGCAGCCGAATGATGCCGGCGCGTACGGTGCGGTGGCGCGTGATCCGTCGTATCTGTACCACTGGCTGATGAGCTATCCTTACCGGCTGACGACCCTGTTCACGCACAGTCAGACGGCCGAGATAATCGTGCTGCGGCTGCTGAACGTCGCCATGTTTGCCGGCGGCATAGTGCTGTATCGGCGGCTGGTGCGGCGCTTAGGCGCGTCACCGGCGCTCACCAACAGCCTGTTCGCGGTGTTCGTGCTGATCCCGGTCGTCCCCTTCCTGGCGGCGACCATTAACTACGACAATCTATTCTTCCTGGCGGTGCCGTTCAGCGCCCTGCTGGCACTTCGGTTCATGGACGGCCTCGAGCAGCGCCGCGTCGATGCCGGCCTGCTGCTCGGGCTGATCGCTACCTGGTGCCTGGCCAGTCTTATCAAATATCCGTTCCTGCCGGTGTTCGGCGTGGCCGTCCTGTTCCTGTTGTGGTGCCTGTGGCGCGCCCGGCTGCTCGGCCGCGCGGGGCTCAAGAGTTTCGCAGCCAGTTTCCGGGCCCTTTCGTGGCTGCGCCGCATCGTGCTGGTCCTGGCCTGCGTGCTGGCCATCGGCCTGTTCGCCGAGCGATACGCCGAAAACGCGGTCAGCTATCACACGCCGGTGCCAGCCTGCAACGCGGTCATCAGCCAGGACGAGTGCCTGGAGTACGGGCCGTACAGCCGCAACTATAATGATGCCCAGGTAAAGCCGAGCAGTTTCCATGTGAATATCTTCTCGTACGTCTGGCAATGGCTGTGGGGGATGTGGTTCCGGCTGTTCTTCGCCATCAACTACAACTACGACACGCAGGAGCCGCTGCTGGTCATTGCCTGGACGGCGGTGGTATGCGCCGTGCTGCTCGGCGTCGGCATCATCGTGCGTTTCAAGGCTTTGTTCGGGCGGCAACCGGCCCGCCAGTTCATCCTGTGGATTACCATCGGTTACGCCGCGGCGCTGTTCGCCGATAATCTGAGCGCCTATGCCCAGACCGGGCAACCGGTGGCTATCAATGGCCGCTACCTGGTGCCGTTCCTGCCCTTCGTGTTCGTGTTCGGCGGTATCGCCTGGTCGCAGCTGCTCCGCCGGTGGCAAGCTGCCAAGGTAGCGGTCGCCGTGGTCGTGATCGCTATCTTCGTGCTGCAAGGCGGCGGTACCATGACCTTCATCGTCCGAAGTAATGACAACTGGATGTGGAATAACGCGGCTGTGCGCAGCGTGAACCGCACCGTGCGCCGCGCCGCCTCCCCGCTCATCATCGGCAAAAACGTCTGGTAGCGAACGCTAGCCAAACAAAAAACTCCGCCGAGGCGAACCTGGCGGAGTTTTTAGGATCTGATCGCGTTAGCGGCGGTCGAAATCGTGGCGCGGTGGACGAGGTTCCAACGGGCGAGCTTCGCTCACGACGATGGTGCGGCCCTGAAGATCAGTGCCGTTTAACTTATCCATGGCGGCCTTGGCAGCGTCGTCATCGTCGAACTCGACGAAGCCGAAACCCTTTGACCGACCGCTTTCGCGGTCCATGATTACTTTTGCTGATGCTACGGCCCCGAATTCCTTGAACAGGTCTTCGAGTCCTTGGTCGTTGATTGCCCATGGGAGGGATCCAACGAATAGTTTGGTGGCCATACTTGGCTACTTCCTTGTTTCTGGTCTACTGAGGTAAGTTTCTTCTTAAGGAAGCCCTTAGCTGCGCCTCTTGATACCGTTACTAATACTTGCTAGATTCTTCAAACGTTCAGGATTCTTGAAGTCTCCCTCCCGTTATCGCAGCGTTCTAGTAAGCGCATCATACCATGCGGCGTCTTCTATTACAAATATTATTTTGGTACCAAACTAATTTGCAGGCCCACGCAGGGTTCTAACTTTTACCACGATAATTGCCAAATGTACCCGTTGGCAGACGGCCCTCTTATGCTCTGTAAGATTTCTCGCAGCTAACCGTAAGCTCTAGCGCCTACTCTGGTACTGTACCAACCAAAACGAAATAGAGTCGTCAGGGCAGTACGAATGTCAGCTAAAAATATGAGAGGGGCTCGCAACCTATGAAACGACTACATATATTAAATAAACCGACTTCCGTGGATAACTTGGCCGATATCGACTCGGATACCTACACCAACTCCTGGCAACTCAAAGCCGAGCGAATTGAAGCCCGGCGCTTGCGCCGCTTCAAACAGCAGCTGGCCTAGGGTGCCCGCGAATTTCCGGCGATAGCTCCTGTCTAAATGGGAGCTATTTCTTTTTATCGAGCATGGCCACGAGCTCTTTGATGAGATCGAGCTGCTCTTGGTTGAGAGCCATCAGTTCCTCGATCTCCTTCTTAGCACGCAGGTTGGTCTGGTAGTCGTGCTCGGCCATGACGGCGGATATGGCATCCTGGCGCTTGGCAGCGATGAGCAGTATGGCGCCCTGCAGGCCGGCCAGCATAGACAGGAACAGGTTGAGCAGGATGAACGGGTATTTGTCCCAGTGATGGAGACCGCCCAGACTATTCAGGAGTGCCCAGACTCCCATGAATAGCACGAAGAAGCCCACGAACGGCCAGCTGCCCATGCCGTTACGCATCTTGTCGGCGGCACGCTCGCCGACTGTCAGGTTGTCTTTGGCCTTTTTGTGCCAGTTATATATGTTGAGATCGCTTAGTTTGACATCGCTGATATTTATCATAAGCGGAGTATAGCATAGCCGCATAGCATGGCTAAAGCTGCTGCCTCTCGGTGACGCTATCTATTTTGACCGTAGATATTTGCCGGCCACGCTGAGCGCGAATGAGCTGAGTATCACGAACACGTCGGCGAACAACAGCCTGGAGAGTATCGAGTCATCGGCCGGCCGTACTATCACGACGACTAAGATCCCGAGCACGCCAAACGCGATTGAAGCGTAGATAAAGACTTGGGTAGCGATCTTTTGCATGAGTCTAGTATAGCAAAGCCCCTTGAGGGAGCGTTGGCTGGGGTTCGCTACTGGGCGCACTTCGCAACTTCTTGGTGGAAGATAAAACTATGCATGCCTCACCTGTGTACTTTATGTAATCTGTTTGATCTGCACTTTGGTGATTTTGTTCTTCGCGTCGACGAACACTACTTTTTGCTCGATGCTCGCAGCCTCTGCGCGTGACATCTGCTCAAGTGACAGCACGATTACCTGATCGCCTGGCTGAAAAATACGTGCCGGACAGCCGTTTAAGCAAATTTCGCCAGCATCTCGCTTACCTGGAATAACATATGTCTCCCAGTGGGCGGCGTTCGACATGTTATTGATGTGCACTAGCTGAAACGGCACGATGTTCGCGGCTTCCATGAGTGTCGGATCGATCGTAATGCTACCCTCATAATCAAGTTTTGCGCCGGTGACATGCACGCGGTGCAACTTCCCGGTACAAACTAAAATTGACATGATTTCTCCTTATGTACCGCTGACTGGCTGTTCTTGTACGACCATATGTACGCCTTCACCTCTAAGCGGTGCGTATAAGTCCTCTGATGAGCTTGGGCTGAATTGTAGCATCTTGCTGTGTAATCGCGGTAGTGCGACGCGCAGCTGCTCATGCACTTTCTGACTGGTTTTTGCATCGACTGAACGATAGAACGGCGGCTCGCAAATATCCTTATTCTTCTCCATAAAATTGCCTGACTCATCCAGGGAAAGATGCGGTGTCTTCCAATATTCACCTAAGAAATGTACGTCATGCTTTTGATTGTTGTACGCGAGCACAAATGCCACACGCATAGTCGGTTGATAGCGCTTATTATCTAAATGTGGAATCCTGATCGGATCAGAGGCGATAAACTGCTCCACGACGAAGCTATCGAATGTGTCATGCCGCCATGCGGTATAAGCGGAATTTTTACTTTCTGCAAGCGCTCCCTTCTTGGTGATAATGTAGCGCAGCACGGTATCCAATTCGGATAATCGGACGATAATAACCCCTTTCCCCATAAAGTTCCCTCGTGGTTTTATTACGAAAGTGTCACAGTCAAGCTCGCGGGCGATCTTCGCAGCAAGCCCTTTAGTATATGTTTTTTTGTAATTTCCCCACTTAGGCTTAAGCGTCGCCAAGAGCTCATCTTCGGCAAATAGCCGTGTCATCCGATATTTATCAATCCAGAACGGGAAGCTGGATTTATCGATGATCGCCACGCCAGGAATCCGATCTTCGAAATCATAAATGACTGATAAGAGTGACCAGCTGATATATAAGAAGCCTTGATATGAGGCCAAATCGTTTTTGTCAGTGGGCCGTAGCTTTGATTGTGTTTTAAATTGCTCGTCAGAGAAGAGCCCGATCAGATCCCTGGGATGTCTCCATGAGGGCGAATCAGCTAGGGCGGCAATTAATTTTTTATCAGCGATACCTTCATCGACAACCCAGCCCTTCTTGTTGTAGGAGGCGAGGACATGGCTCAATTCTTTATGAATGGATACCTCTTCCGGCAGCTCACGGTAGGTATCACCGTTAAAGAGAGACAGAGAGGCCTGCTGGATTTCGCAGATTTTCACCCCTTGCCTGGCGTTATATTTCAGATCCGCCACCATATAACACAGGTCAACCGGATATTTCTCGCTGCCACCTATGCCCGGCGAAGCCATTAGTTGAGCTGGATTACATTGATGTTCTGATTGGCGATCCAATTGCCGCCATCGCCCTCGCCACCGTTATTGGTGAGGAGCACATTAAAGTTCATAGGTACGTCGGTAACGCCGATCATTTGGGATACGCTAATTGTTTGGGCGATAATGACACCCCCGTCCGTTTCGTAATCTGATACGTGCTGCACCAATGGGTAGGGCTCTACATTCTGCCAGCCTGGTGATCCGTCAATCGCTTCTCTGAGCCCTACGGTGAAATCGAAGCCCGAACGCTGGGCTTCATAGGTGTATTGTTGCACGATCCCGGAAATACTAAATAAGTAAGTTCCGGGTGCATTGATCGTTATGGTACTGCCATCAATCGTAACGTTCGAGCCTAGTTGTAAGTTTTGCGTATCAAAATTCAGGGCCGTATCACCGCCGCCAAGATTTTGACCACCTCCGTCTCGTTGATAATTAGAGGTGTAGTACGAAGCGATATTACTCGATAAGGAGCCCGCTGCCCCGGTCACGCCTGTCGGTCCCGTGGGGCCCGTTGAGCCGGTAGCGCCAGTGACGCCTGTCGGTCCCGTAGTCCCGGTAGCACCTGATGGACCTGAAGCACCGGTCGGGCCTATTGGACCAGTCGCACCTGTTGGGCCGGTCGCACCGGTAGCGCCACCGCCACCGCCACCAGCTGCCGTTACGGCCGAGGTCTTTAAGCTACCATCGGCGTTATGTGCTACCTCCAGAAACCCATTGAGGATGTCTCCCCAGGCACCACTGTCCTGGCCGGGTACCGGGAGCCGCTGTCCGCTGTCCATATGTATATATACCCTCTCATTTGCATAGATCGCCGTATTGCTATGCTTATGGTAACACTAACGATGGGATAGGTGTTAATAAGTTTGGACAATTATGGCCGTTCGCTTGAAAGCCATACTTTCGCTATGCTAATAACTATATGAAGCAACCGAAAATCGGTTTGGTAATGATTGTACGCAATGAAGCGGCTGTCATTGCACGCTGCCTGGACTCGGTTAAAGATCTCGTGGATTACTGGACCATCGTCGATACAGGCTCAACCGATGACACGGTTAAAGTTATTCGGCAAACCATGCGCGGCATACCCGGCAACGTCCATAAGCGGAAGTGGGTCAACTTCGGGCACAATCGCACCCAAGCCCTGCGGCTCGCAAAAGGTACGGCGCAGTACCTGCTGCAGATGGACGCCGATTATGAGTTGGTCCGGCAAAGCGCATTGCCCAGGCTGACGGCAGACGCCTACATGGTCAGTTTCGAAGGCCCGCTGGACTGGCGCGTGCCGCAGCTCATTAGTGGCTCCAAAGATTGGTATTACGTCGGCTCAGCTCACGAGTATCTAACCTGCGACGAGCCGTATACAAAAGCTAACCTGGATGCCATCGTTTACCGTAACCATGGCGATGGCGCCGGCATGCATACCCGAAGCCAACGGAACTTGGAGCTGCTCCTTAAGGATGAGATGAACGAGCGCACCGTCTTTTATCTGGCCCAGACCTACAAAGACTTGGGCGATACGCCAAAGGCCGTGCAGTACTACACCAAGCGCATTGCCATGGGTGGCTGGGACGAAGAGATTTTTTATTCGACTTGGCAGAAGGGATTGCTATCGCAAGACCCAGCCGTACTTTTAGATGCCTGGCAGCTACGGCCCACCAGAGCCGAACCGCTGCATAGTCTGGCCATGCTGTACAACCGGCAGGGCAAGCACGATCTTGCCTATCTGTTCGCGACCAAAGGCCTCAAAACACCCTACCCGCCGGATATCTTATTCGTGCAGCGCAGCATATATCACTATGAAATGTTGTTCGAGTGGTCAATCGCGGCTTATTGGGCCGGTGAAGTTGTAGCGGCACATCGAGCGAATCAGGAATTATTGAAGATGGAACTCCCCGACAATATCCGGAACCAAGTCATAATCAACCAAAAGTGGTGCGAGAAGGCTCTGGCTAAGTCTGCGAGTCAATCTAAACAGCGGTAGCTCCTGCCTAGGGCTTAATCAGGAGTGTTATGGCACTTCAAAATAAAACAGAGGCATAACACCTCTGTTAATCTTAGTTCTAACCTTGGCTCCGGCTGCTGGGCTCGAACCAGCGACATCCTCGTTAACAGCGAGGCGCTCTACCACTGAGCTAAGCCGGAATAACGGCTACGCCTCATGATAAATGGTGCATTTATATGCGAAGCATATAAACTACCGTTTATCATCGCGCCGGGAAACGAAATGAATTCGTTTCGCGGGCTGCTCTTCCTGGGGCTCCAGCCCCAATCCCAAGCGGCGTTAGCTGGGGGAATTATAGCGAAAATGGGACGGGGTCGCAACAGGTTACGGGCGGGGGCGGAGTTTGTCGACCGATTTTTTGGTGACGGATATCGATTTCTTGGTTTTGACGATGCCCTTCAGAACGTTCTTCTCCAGCGTACGCTGGATCTTGAGTGCCGGGCTGCGCTCGACCAGGACCTTCTGGTACACCGCCTCGTAGCCGTCGACCATCTGCCGGAGGGCAAAGTGGGCTTTGACATGTTCGCGGCACTCGCGGCGGTTCAGCTTGTTCACTTTGCGAACCGCATCGATCATTTCGCCGACGCTTTTCACGAGATAGCCGGTCTTGCCATTCTTGATGATTTCGGGCATCGAGCCGCGGCTGATCGCGATAGCCGGCGTGCCGCAGGCCATAGCTTCGATGGCGGTCAGGCCGAAAGGTTCTTCCCACTGCAGGGGCAACAATAGCGCTTTGGCCTTCTGATAATATGGCAATATCTTGTCGCGCTCTATGAATCCGAGGTACAGGATCTTATCGTTCAGATACGGTTTGATGTACTGGTCGAAATAACCTTGGGCGGAAGGCGGCACCGGGCCGATGATGAGCAGCCGGTGGTCAGTCGCCTCGGCCACCTGGATGGCTTCTTTGACGCCTTTTTCGGGCACGATTCGGCCGGTATACAGCAGGTACTCCTCATGTTCGGGTGAGAACCGGAAATCGTCGGTATCGACGCCGTTATAGACCGTGGCAGCATAGTTCAGGTCCGGCGCCTCACGCCGCTGGTTGTTCGAGATGGATACGAAGTGCTGGTTCGGCGAGCTGTATAGCTCGAAAATCTCTTTGTACCAGCCGTAGACCGGGTCGTGCAAGGTATAAATGACCGGAACAGTGCGGTAGCGCCGAGCCAGCGGCAAGGCGGCTTCAGGGTGGTGGAAATGCACCAGATCATATTCGCCCGCCTGGGCGCGCAGGAACATCTCTTCCGCCAGATAGGTGTCCCACAAACTGGGCACGTAGTGATTCACCAGCTCGTTACTGGTACCGAGCAGTTTCTGGAATTCCTCGGCGTCCGTTACCAGGGGTCGTAGATGTTCGGTCTGTACACGGGCATATTCCAGCTCGGAGCCGTTCGGGCCATAGAAATCCACGCGGTGGCCATGCTGCTGCAAGCCATCGGCGATATTCGCTGCCAGATCGATAGGCGCATATATGAGATCGCTGGGCCGCGGCACCGGCAGGTAGCCGCGGACCATCATCGCGATACGAAGCGGTTTGTCACCCCTCATGGGTGATTCCATTATGAGCGTGTTGCCCCACGAATGCAATTATCGGCACGGTTGCTTAAGTATTTCTGAGCGTCCGGGCAATATCGCGCGATTCGTCTTTGGCCTTGAGGCTTTGGCGTTTATCATAGTGCTTCTTGCCCTTGCCTACGGCTATACGGAGCTTGATGAAGCGGCTGCCGGTGAGGAGTTCGAGCGGCACGATGGTGCGGCCTTCCTGCTTGGCGGTGATGAGGGCGTCGATCTCGCGGCGCTTGGCCAGCAGCTTGCGGGTGCGGGTCTGTTCCTGCTCGTTCAGCGGCACGGCGTTGGTGCCGTTGATGGTACCGTTCAGCAGGTACAGCTCGCCATCTTTGACGGTCACGTAGGCGCCGCGCAGCTGACCATGCCCCATACGGAGCGATTTCACTTCTGCGCCGGTCAGTTCCAGCCCGACCACCAAAGAATCGCCCAGTTCATAATCGAAGCGGGCGCGTCTATTTCGGATGGTCTTGGGCCCACGCTGGGCTTTCTTCTTGGCCATAACACCCCTATTGTACTCGATAAGCATAACTATTGACAATAGGTGTATAATATTACAAATGAATACTCCCTACGGCCTAGTTGGCGACAAAATCTTCGCTCCCTTAGGGGCAGTACTGTCACGTGCTGCAGTACGGCATCCCCGAGGTATCGGCGAACGGGTCATCGGCCCGGTCAATGGCGACCACCATCTGCGTAACATGTATCCGCTTGAGCCGCTCGAATTTCACCTGGCCTCAAGGCGAGTGTCCCAGGTACCACGTGACCGATTCGTATGGCTGGAGGGTGATGAGGAAGCCGGCCGTCTTATAAAAGACGCACGGCAGGCCGGCATTTTCGCGGTCTCACTTTCCGCGCTCACGCCCCGAAACCGGCGCGGTGAGAAATCCAACGCTCTGCCATCGATCGCCTGGACATATGGCGACCGTATCCTGGTCGCTGAGATTCCGCGGGTGGAGCTTGAGCAAATAGAACCTGACGGCGAATACCGTTTCGCTATGCGTATCGGTGGTCTGGCGACCGGTTTCGCCGGCGTACTCTGGCAGCCGCGCGGCGGCGATGTCTTTAACCGTGGCGAAACCGGCCTAGTAGACGTGGTGCCGGTCGGTGCGGTGCCCGATGATATCCCGGCGCACTAGTTGAAGATGGTCTTGGCGGCGTTCCAGACCGATGGGTCGTGGAGCTTGTCCATGCGGTAGTACCAGTACTCGGCGTCCCGGAGATACGTTACAATTACGCATAATGACTAACGTCTTGCATCCGGGGAATCTGTTGCGCATACCGTTGCGCGGCAGGTTGCTTGTGCGGCAGCTGGATAGGCAGGCCGAAAAATATGCGAGTCATCCGGCTCGACCAGAACCGGCGATCAGCATCGTCATCCGTACCAAGAACGACATGACGTTCCTGCCCCAGCTATTCCAGGACATCGAAAGCCAGGAATATGGCGCAGTAGTTGAAGTTATCGTAGTCGATACGGAATCGAGTGATGGCACGGCTGCCTTTGCTCGGGAACACGGCGCGAAAGTGATTGCCATAACCCAAGCCGAGTTCAGCTATCCAAAAGCGCTGAATCTGGGATTCAAAGCAACATCATACGATTATGTCGTTACTTTGGTGGGTCATTCAACGCTAAGTAGCCGATATTTTCTGCGTGCCATCACCAGTTGGGCCCAACATGAGCACTTCGGCGGTGTCTATAGTTTTTATCTGCCGAATGCCAATGCTGCCTGGGTGGAACGCTGGACCTACGTGGTCAGTCTGTACGGTATGTGGAAGCGTCCGACCAAGATATCGAAAGCGGTCGGAGGAGCGCTGGGCGCGAATTGCTCGATGGTCAGTAAGGCGGCGTGGGAGGCTTGCGGCCGTTACGACGAACGCTTTGCGGGCGGCGGCGAGGATCTTGAGCTGGCCCGGGCAATGCTCAGGAACGGTTACGACATTTACCGCGAACCGCTCTGCGCGGTGTACCACTCGCACGGACTCGGCATAGTGAATGCCTGGAAGCAATGGATGCATTGGAAAGAGGTCGGCAAGCCGCAGCCTCAACCGTTTATTTCCGGCGAAGTACTGAGCCGCCGCCCGGATCTAAAGGACTAGTTACTTTTATTGAATATCGTTTTGGCGGTGTTCCAGACCGATGGGTCGTGGAGTTTGTCCATGCGGTAGTACCAGTATTCGGCGCCCCATAAATCGATTTGTTTGAGGCCGGTCTGTTCACCGAATTTGGTGGTACTCTCAAGGATTTTGGCATTAAAGGTTCGATTCTGCTCCGCTAGCGACGTATTCAGGATGCCTCCGCCGTTCGGCGGCCACGGTTCGGCCTGCAGCTCGTGCAGTACGCTCGGTTTCCCCGTGAGGATCTGCTGGGTGCCGGCCAGGAAAGCGTAGTACCAGCTGGGGAATGGATATTCGAAATAGCGTTTGATGAGGAAGGTGTTCCAGACGCGGCGGTAGACGCTGATGCCGATTTCGTCCGGCAGCGGCTTGCTAAGGCTGAATCCTACGTAATTATCGCTGCGGGTGATGATGACTGGGTGGCTCGGGTCCAGCTTCTTGACCATGGCCAGTTCGCTATTGAGCCGCGTGCCGTCGTGATTACTGCACTGCCCGAAAGTATTGAAGAATTCGTTTTCCAGCTGATAGCTCTGCAGCGCCGGGTTGTTCTTGTAGCGGTTGATGACGGCTGTCATGTAGGCGTCCAGCTGTGGTTCCCAAGTGTTCTCGGGACCGGCCGTGTTGATCCACGACGGCGGGTGGCATTCCGGCCAGCGCGGCTGCCGCAGGCCGATGGCTAGCGTGACTTTGGCGCCATGTGCTCGGGCCTGACTCATTTCGTAGTCCAGTTCGGTGAAGTTGTAGGTGCCCTGCGTAGGCTCAATATCGCTCCAGTAACTGACCAGCCGCAGATGCTTGACATGCAGCTGATCTAGGATAGCTTGATAGACGGTGTGCGGGTCTTCGCCCAGGTAGATGGCGTAATCGGCGATGAAGCTGACACCGAGCACCGTCGGCTTCCCTTTCTGGCTATGCTGATACCAAACCGCGATGCCGTACATAGTGCAGAAACAGATGGCGATGAAGATAACGAACACGGTGACGATCTTGTGCCACCAGCCCGCACGCCAGTAGCGCACGAACCAGCGTAGCAGCCAAGCCAAAGGTTTTGAGCCTTTCTTCAGGTGATTCTTAGCAGATGTCATACAATAGAGCCTTAGTGTCACGACGCATACGCATTAGCATAATAATACCCTGCTTCAACGAGGAGCGCTATCTTGCGCGCTGCCTGGATTCGGTGGCGGCGCAGGCGGAACGATTCTTTGAAGTGCTGGTGGTGGACAATAACTGCACTGACGGCACGGTGGCGATTGCGAAAAAATATAAATTTGTGCGGGTTATTCGTGAGAAAACACAGGGCCGTGTATTTTGCGCGCGATGCCGGCTTTCGGGCTGCTCGCGGTGAGATTCTGGCCCGCATCGATGCTGATGCGGTGCTGCCGACTGATTGGTCGGAACGTGTTGGACGATATTTTGAAAAACCAGGTGCACTCAAAACCGCCTGGACCGGCGGCGCTTTCTTTTATAACGTACGCTTTCCCCGCCTTGTCAGTGGCATTTACGACGCGCTGGTGTTCGGCTTCAATCGAGTGTTGGCTGGCCACCCAACACTCTGGGGGGTCCAACATGGCACTGCCCCGCGAGCTCTGGGAAATAGTCGCCAGCGAAGTGTGTCTGCGCAACGACGTGCACGAAGACCTGGACCTGGCTATTCACCTGCACCGCGCCGGCAACCAGATTGCGTACGACCGCCACACCAAAGTTCACGTGCAGCTGCGCCGCGTCCGCTCCGGTCGCCACGAGCTGTGGGCCTACCTGCAGATGTGGCCGCGCACACTCCGTATTCATGGCCTGAAATCCTGGCCAATCTGCTGGCTGTTTGGCGATGTTTTGCTGTACGTCTTTACGCCGCTGTTCTCTATTACTGAGGGTATTGCGCGGCTGTTTGGGCGCAAGCCGCTGGGAGAGTAGAGGGCTGCAGCGCCTCCGCATTCGGCGCGGCTGCAGCTCGCTCAGGCTAGCCTGAGCATCGACCTTATGGTCTGAAAGGAAGAACCCTGAAGGGTTCCCCTTACGCTGCGCCCGCTTTCAGCGGGCTTGCTATTCCTCTCCGGTCCCTGCAGACCGGAAGTCGGTGAGCGCCGGGCCATCGTCTGACGCAATTCCGGAAACGCGGGAACGAGAGACTACCCCGCCTGGGCCTGGGTCTCGTCCATTTTGTAGCCGCCGTCGTCGCTCGGCGTCGGTTTGCAGTTGCCCCACAGACCTTTTTTGGCGGCCATGGCTGCCTGCTCATCGGCCTTGAAATCGGCTTTTTTGGTGAATGGAAAATATGGGTAGTAGAACGCGTAGCCCTGCTGCACATTAATCTCATTCAGGTCGGTGCCGTCCGGCAGATAGACATAGCGCAGGAGGGCGGTTATAGCGGTCGCGGTTGGTGCTCAACGAATCTGAAACTAGCCGGACTTTGCCGCCAGCGGCCTTAATCATCGCTTGCGTGTGCGCCGCCGCGGCCGAGCCGTAACATTGCACCGGCGTGTTCGGCTTGTGTGTTTCGGGCGTATCGATGCCGATGAACCGGATGGTCTCCACCGTGCCGTTCATGTTCACGGCGATGGTGTCACCATCTACATAATGGTCGATGCTGTACAGCCCCGGTTGGGTCGTCATTACACCCTTCGCAGCACTACTGAACCAACCCTGCTGCTGCCCGATGGCAATGAAGATAACCAGCAGCACACCGATGATGCTGATTTTGTGTTTACGCCGCAATCTCCGTGCCATAGTGCCGTCAGTATATCAGATGAGTCGGTCTGTAAAATTGTAAGAATTCTTACAGTTATGCCATCTGCATGCGGCGCTGTTTTCCCCGGACAATGGCCGTTGGAATAGCCAGGCGTGAGAGTTTGCCGCGGAGCACCTGGCCCGGTTCAAGCTGGTATCGCTTACCGTGCTTGTCCTTTGTTTCGCCGTCAACATCGAACGGCACGGGGTGATCCCCGTCAATCCGTACTTCCATGGTCACGTCCGTAAGGTCACGCGCTGGCAGCGCGTGTACGCAGCGCTCAGTCGAATGCCGGCGCCCACCAGTTCATCCCAGCGGCCGGCTTTGCTATCCCGATGCTGCAACACAACCTGCTGCCAGTCAGTGTCGTCGATGTTCACTTTGGTTCTACCCCGTTTGGCGTAGGTGCTGGATTTGATGAGATCACTGCTGATGATATTGTCGTGACGCTCCCGGTATGTACCATCCGGCCCGCTGTATGTCACCTCCATCGAGAACGCGGGCGAATGCAACGTCACTTGCGCAACCAGCGCGGCTTCGCTGAGCACGCGCAGCGCTTCGGATAGTTTCGCAGTCGCTTTTGGCAATTTCTAGCGCTGCGGCGGCGTAATGCGGCGCGCCAAAGCCGATTGCGCTGGTGGCAATATCGCTTAAGGCCACGCTGCCGTCGGTGTTCCATACCTGCCAATACAGCGGACGATGTTCCACCTGCGTTATGGACGCCGCCTGTGGTAGTAGCTCGGGATACCGGGCAAACAAATCGTGGGCAGAGAGTGCCCAGTTGTTGCCATTGCCGCCAGCCAGTGCAAAAAATCTGATGAGTTTGACGATTTGTTCGTGGCGCAGAAAGTTGTTCTCGGTGGCATCAGGGTCATTCGGCACAATTCCTGCGATGGCGCTGAGGGCTTCACGGATAGTCCCGTCGCCTCCGTGCGCGCTAACGCCGGTGAGCCGTTCGATGCGCATGAAGTGTTCCGGGATGGGTCGGGTATCCGGAGCAGTAATGAGGCCGCCATTGGGCAGCATCTGCCAGGCTATGGCGGCGTTGCGGCCATCTGCCAGTGTATGTTCGGTAGAAAACGGGGTTACTTTCCTGAATGGCGTCCAGAACGCCTGGGGTGATGATGGACTCCATGAGTGAGGTATATTCTAGAATAAAAATACACAACTAGCAATTTATCGGGCTCGACAATTTGCTGGCCGGCCTATATTATGGCCAGATGCGAAAAATAATGGTCTGGGGTGGCACCCACCCCGATGAACTCGGACCTATGGAGCTGGCGGATTCGCTCATGCCGGACCGCGATCCGATACCGAACGTTTCGGCTGGTATCGTCAACGAACAAGCGCGGCGACTAGGCAGACGGGTTGTGAATATCAATATGAATGATGCGTATCCAGGTCGCCTAGGTTCAGACGTATACGAAGAGCATCGTGCAGCACAAGTGCTGCGTATCAATCAGGGGTTTGACCTAGTGATTGACTTGCATAGTTTTAGAGACCGGGGTGCTGATGTCGGTTTTGTCGGACCTCGCGGCGCTAGTCGGGCGGCGCTAGGATTCATCGCTGGTCTAGGAATCAAACGGATGATGCAGACGAACTTTCCTACTATGGAGATATATGACAGTAAGGTCATATCGTTAGAGCTGGCTCGTGAACATTATGACCAGCCCGAGTCGTTGCGTGAAGCAATTGAACGATGCGCGAATAGTATGGATGCTGATGAAGCGAAGGCAGCCGATTTCGAGTGGTTCTCGCATGCAGGGCACTGCGCATATTAGCGAATATGACCCCGATAACATACCTAAAAGCACGCAGGCTTTCGACCGGGTGCCGGATGCGGTAGCGCCGCTGATAGGCGCAAGACTATGCCCGGCGTACTGGCTCAGCATCGCTGATACACCGAATAATCAGGGCTATTGGGCGGAGATGTGTGTGCCTGCCGATGTGCCCGACGACACACTTTGGGCGAGGTGATTTAGCTCTAGAAATCTATCCCTTTGTTGGCCAGGAACTTGTCGTCGAAGTGGTGGCGGACCTTGGTCATGTTGGTGATGATATCGGCTTTGCTTTCGAGCGATTTAGGGAAGTCCCGGCCGGTCAGACAGAGGCTGGTGCCGGGTGCGCGGGTTTCGATGAGGGTGCGGAGCTGTTTGGTGGTGATGAGGCCGTCGTGCGCGGCGTTATTTATCTCGTCGCAGATGACTAGCTGGTATTTACCGCTGGTCGCGCATTCGAGGGCCTTTGCGTAGGTTTCCTGGGCGGCTTGCTTGTGCTGAGCGGGCGTGACCGCTGTGGGGCTGAGTTCACCGGCATCATAAAAACCTTTGCCGCCTTTGTAAAACAGCAGCTGGTCTTTAAACATGGGCATAATGTCGCGGATAAACACATGCTCGCCGACGCCCCAGTATTTAATGAACTGTATGAACGCGACGTTCCAGCGATTGCCGAGGGCGCGCGTCAGCAGGCCAAGGCTGGCACTGGTCTTGCCCTTGCCTTCGCCGGTATACACCACCACCACCGATTCTTTGGTCTCGAAATCCTCAAATGCCATTATAGCGATAGATTATGCGGCCGATTCCTGCGGTTGCGCAAGGGCATCCAGCTGGACTGCCATGAAAGTGTCCGTAAATATGCCACGCTCTTCCGGCCGGTTGGCGGCCAGGCCTTCCAGCGCGTAGGTGCCTAAGCGCACGAGCGGGCTGATACGCCCGTTAGCCAGCTCGCTGACGGTAGCCTTATCGTCGCCTGCGACTATCTGCTCCGGTCCCCGTCGGTAGTCGTCCAGGCGCTCGAAGATGATCTTACCCTTCTCGGCCGCTGCAGGGATCCGGCGGCACTTCTTTGTCGGGGAGTACGGCTCCGCTGCTGCGGAGATGCATATCAAGCTCTACCAGGGCATCGGTAAATAGCCGGCCATATCGGCGCCGGGTGTTTGGTTTATTGATAATCTGACCAAAAGCCTGGCTCGGATCACGTTCGGTGCGGGTGGCATGACGTTTGCGCGCAAAATACCCCTGTAAGAATTCCACCACAAACTCAGGAGTCGGATCTTCTTGCCAGCCGGCCTTTTCTGCGATGCTGCTCATAAAGTCCTCCCTTATCTGATGTTCAGTGTAGCGTACTCTCTTAAAAACAGATGTGAGATATATTACCCTAATTTTTTAGGCGGCAAGGGCAGCGTCGATGCGCGGGCGGTCGAAGCCGATGATGATTTCGCCGTTGATGTTCAGCACCGGGATACCGGTCTGGCCGCTGACTTTCATGGCCTCTTCGGCGATCTCTTTGCTGCTGTCGACGTCTTTATCGGTGTATTTCACTCCCTTTTTGTCCAGGTAATCTTTCGCCGCATGGCAAAAGGCGCACCAGGTGGCGCTGTATACGGTGACTGTAGGAGTAGTTTGAGACATATGATCCCCTTTCTTTACTATACTTAGTATAGCACGTTCTTGCAGGCAGTCCAACAGAGATGGTATACTGCATTTCAGATGAGTACGTCCATACAGCCAGCGCACGCGACGCCGACTTCTGCCAAGGGTGGTCGGGCCTCTGCCTCTCTTGCCGACAAATCGCTGCGTCCGCGCGACCAGTTTCTGAACATGGCGCTGACCATGAGCTGGCAGCTGGCCATCGTGGTGCTGGTGCCGGTAATCGGCGGAGTGTACCTGGGCAAAGCCGTTGGCGCCCAAGTCGCGTGGACCATTGTCGGTCTGGTGCTGGCGGTACTGGGTACCGGCGTGGTGTTATGGCGTACGCTGCAGACGGCCAACCGGCTGCCGGTGCCGAAGCTGACCGCCGCCCAAAAACGCGCAGTCCAAAAAGGCTACGAAGAGGATGACAAAGATGATTAGCCTGTTCGCCGACAGCGGTCCGGCGGTGCATGTCGCCCCCGGGACCGATTTCACTCTCTTCGGATTGCATATTACGAACTCGATGTTCTACGGCTGGATCATCTTGCTGCTCTCCATCTTGCTGCTGACCTGGGCGGCTCGCAAAATCACTGTTCGCCCGAAAGGGGGCGCCGTCCAGTACGTGGAAGCCGGCGTGAGTTTCGTGAGCGACCTCGTGGAGAACGCGTTTACCGACAAGAAAGTCGGGCGCAAATACGTGCCGTTCTTCGTGACGATTTTCTTCATGGTGCTGCTCTGCAATTGGTCGGGGCTGATTCCCGGCGTGGGCGACGCGCTGCAGATCGGCGGCCACCCGTTGCTGCGGCCCTGGACGGCAGATCTGAACGCGACGCTCAGCCTGGGGTTGGTAACGATGGTGGTGGTGTATGCGGCATCCATCAAAGAAATCGGCGGCTTCCGCAAATACGTCCGGCATTTCTTTATCGGCAGCCCTTTGAACCCACTCTATCTGGTCATCGGCATCATCGAGATGATCACCGACCTGGACGCGAGCGCTCAGCCTGGCGCTCCGGTTGTTCCTGAATGTGACTATCGGCGAAATCGTCATCGCGGTGTTCGTCTACCTGGGCGGCTTGCTCTTCCCGCACAGCATTCTTTCCCCCATTACGGCCGTACCGTTTACCCTGCTCGAGCTGGGTGTCGGTGCCCTGCAGGCCTACATTTTTGTCATCCTAGGCGTCAATTATCTGGCGATTTCGGTTAACAGTGCGCATGACCACGACTTGACCGAAGTTGAGAGACCTGAAACAATAAAGGCAGTGCCTGGGAGGGCGAAAGCATAGCATGATTCACACGCTTGTCGCGGTCGGACAGAGCCATCTTCGTCCTGAAGATATCTCAATTTCGATCGTGATGGCACCAACCCTCACTAGAATAAAATAAGGAGAAACACCACATGGTAGCACTTATAGCAAGCACAGTAACATCACCGGAAGCCATGCAGACGCTGGCCCACGGCATCATGATCGGCGGCGGGTTCATCGGCCCGACCATCGGTATCGGCCTGGTCGGCGCCAACTATCTGAATGCCGTCGGCCGCAATCCGGAAGCTGCTAAGTTCTTGGGCCAGGCGCTGGTGTTCGTGGGTCTTATCGAGGTCTACGGACTGTTGGCATTCGCAAGCACATTCTTCGTAAAATAGAGCGGGACACTACAGATGGCACATTTTTGACGATTTCTCTCCGCTCCGCACTCACCGTACCTTAGAGTATGGCTCCTTTGCTGTGCTCGAGAGAATCGCCAAACTACACTCACCTGTAGCGCCCCTTAACAGTGGTAAGGTAAGGATCTAACTTTGAGTCCATTAGTAACACAATTTGGGGATAGCTCGTCCGGCATCGGGGCTTTGGGTCTCGATGGCAAGGCGCTCATTATCCAGCTGATTACGTTCCTGCTGGCATTTTGGGTGCTGCAGCACTGGGCATTCAAGCCCATCCTGAAGATACTTGATGCCCGCCGTAAGACCATCGAGGATGGTGTGACCATCGGCGAGCAGATGAAGAAAGACCAGGCGGCGCTCCAGGCCAAAGTGGCTGAAGAGCTGGCCAAGGCACGCACTGAGGCCGATGGCATCATCGCCGGCGCCCAGGAAACGTCGCGCCAGACCATCCGTGATGCCGAAGACAAGGCGCACGAAAAGGCCGATGGTATTTTGAAGGAAGCTGATGAGCGTATTGCGACCGACACGGCACGGGCACGCAAGGCTTTGCAGGGTGAATTAGTCGGATTAATCTCCGATGCGACCGAAGCTATTATCGGCGAAAAGGTCGATGCCAAGAAGGACGCGCAGCTGATCGACCGCGCGCTGCAGGAGCAGAAAGCCTGATGAAAAATACCACTGACTACCAATCTTGCGTCATTCTGAACGAAAGTGAAGAATCTATTTTGGGCGCTAACAACAGATCCTTCGCTTACACTCAGGATGACGGTGCGGGAGTGAACTTCTGATGAAGACACCGCGAACCCGCATCGCCGGCGCCGTGGCTGACCGGACGCTTGCCAAAGGTGTTACTAAGCCGTATGCCCGCGAAATTGCGGCATATCTGCTGGCTGAAGGCCGCGTGGGCGAGCTGGACTCCCTGCTCCGCGACGTGCAGGCCGACTGGGCCGCTAAGGGTTATGTGGAAGTGCTAGCCCGCAGTGCCCACCCATTGTCTGCTGAGGTGCGCAAGAACATTGGCACGCAGGTCAAAAAGCTCTATCCCAAGGCTGATAAAGTTGTGGTGACCGAAGTGGCCGACCCTGCCGTTATCGGCGGTGTACAATTGGATCTTGCCGATAAGCAACTGGACCTAAGCGTGGAAGCAAAATTGAATAAATTCAAACAGCTCACCGGAGCTGGAAAGGAGTAGTATGGCCGAATATCGAATGACGAATCCCGAGCCCCGATCGTACTGCCGCAGGCAGTACCTGAATTCGATAATCGGTGTTCGGATGCCGGAAGCGACTGAAAGGAGCGAAAATGGCTGATTTATCAATAACGGAACTCTCGGCTGACATACGGGCAGCCATCGCGGAACTCAAGGATCGTCCGGAAATAGAGAGCGTGGGCGTGGTGACGCGCGTGGGTGATGGCATTGCCTGGATTTATGGCCTTGCTGCCGCTGGCTATAACGAAATGCTCGATATCGATGGCATTTCGGGAGAAAAGATTACGGCTTTTGCGTTTAACTTGGCTGAGGACGAAATCGGTGCGGTTATTTTGGGTGATGGCGCACAGGTAAAAGCCGGTGCTACGGTGCGGCTTTCTGGTCAGGTACTGGAAGTGCCAGTTGGTCCAGAGCTCGTTGGCCGCGTGGTTGACCCGCTCGGTAATGCATTGGATGGTGGCGAACCTATCAAGACCAAGCAGAAGAGCCCGGTGGAGCGCACTGCTCCCGGAGTGCTCGGACGCAAACACGTCAGCGAGCCGCTGATGACTGGCCTTGTCGCTATTGACGCTATGGTGCCCATCGGCCGTGGCCAGCGCGAACTTATCATTGGCGACCGCCAGACCGGCAAGACGGCAATCGCGGTCGATACCATGGTGAACCAGGCGCGGCAGAAAACCGGCGTCATCAACGTCTATGTGGCTATCGGCCAGAAACTTAGTAAGATTGCTGCTCTGCAGGAACGACTGAAGCGCGAAGGCGTGATGGACCAGACCATCATCGTGGCGACTTCCCCGTCCGACCCGGCCGCTATGCTCTACTTAGCACCGTACTCCGGTGCTGCCATGGGTGAATATTTCCGTGACAACAAGCAACACGCCTTGATCATTTACGACGATTTGACCAAACATGCTCAGGCCTACCGCCAGATGTCATTACTGCTGCGCCGCCCGCCGGGCCGCGAAGCCTACCCCGGTGATGTGTTTTACCTGCACTCACGTTTGCTCGAGCGCGCCGCCAAGCTTTCCGATGACCTCGGTGCCGGCTCGCTGACTGCCCTGCCCATCATCGAGACGCAGGCCGGTGATATTTCAGCGTATATTCCGACAAACGTGATTTCTATTACGGATGGTCAGATTTTCCTTGACACCAGCCTATTCTACCAGGGTATTCGCCCGGCTATTTCGGTTGGCCTTTCCGTCTCCCGCGTGGGTGGCGATGCCCAGACCAAGGCCGTCAAAGCTGCCGGTGGCGGTATGAAGCTGTCACTTGCTCAGTTCCGCGAACTGGCTGCTTTCTCTCAGTTCTCGACAGACCTGGATGCTGACACTCGCCACACCATCGAGCGTGGCCAGCGCCTGACCGAGCTGCTCAAACAGCCGCAGTACGCCCCGTACGCCATCTGGGAAATGTACAGCGTGCTCTATGCCGCCAACAACGGCGCGTTCGATGTCGTACCACTGGACAAGATCGATGCCGCCCGCGAAGCCCTGCTGCGTGAGCTCAAAAGTAAACACGCGAAGCTGGTTGACGCTATCAACACCGGCGACAAGCCAACTGATGAGCAGAACGAGCAGCTGCTGAAGGCCGCTAAAGACCTCACTAAGCAGTACGAAGTAAAGGCCGTTAAGTAATAACTATGACCGAAGCAGCGTCTGAACATATTGCGGTATCACCAGAAGCTATTGAGCAGAGCGATGGTGATCGCATGCGGCAGCGCTTAATCGAAGAGATTAATTTCGACATAAAAAATCTAAGCATAGGGACTCTGATGCAAATTAGACAAAGTACCCTTGCGGAGTATTGGCGACATACACACTATCAGGAGACGGAAGCAAGGAGGCGTCGTGGCTAGTACGATTGTTTTACGGCGGCGGATTGCGTCTATTAAGAACACCCGGCAGATTACGCAGGCTCAGCAGCTTGTGGCTGCCAGCAAGCTGCGCCGGGCACAGGAGTATGCACAACGCAGCCGGCGTATGCCGAGCTGGCTAATGAGCTTTTGACGCGCCTCGGTAGCATCACTGAAGTTGAGCGGCAGCCGCTGTTTGAAAAACGTGATGTGAAGAATCGGCTGTACATCATTATCACCAGCAACACCGGTCTGGCGGGCGCGTATAACGCCAACATACTGAAGCTGTTGACCAGTGCGTTGAAGCAGGACCGCGAAGCCAAGGTAACGCCGCATGTGATTGCCATCGGTAATCGTGGTGCGCAGTTCATTCGCCGCATCCACGACCTCGACCTGCAGTCGGCCTATCCAGGCTTTGGCGACCACCCGACTGCGAACGACTTGCGGCCGGTGCTGAACACCATCATCGCCCAGTACAAAGCCGGCGAAGTAGATGAGGTGCACGTGCTGTACACGCAGTTCAAATCCACCGTTTCGCAACTTGCGCAGGACCAGCAACTATTGCCTGCCCAGGCCGTGGCGGGCGACCAGGCGGACACGGCTATCAGCAACTTTGAGCCGGATATCGAGACCGTTATAGAGCAGGTTGCGACCACGCCTGATTGAGGCGCAAGTGTGGCAGGCACTGCTTGAATCAATCGCTAGCGAGCATGCCATGCGCATGGTCGCCATGAAGAACGCGACTGATAACGCCAAAGATCTGATCGGTGACTACACACTGGAGCTGAACACGGCCCGTCAGGCCGCCATCACTCAGGAACTGGCCGAAATAACCGGCGGCGCGGAGGCTTTGAATGGGTAATCGTATTTATCATTACCCCAGTTACGAAGCTCGTGCATGGCGTGCGATGACCAAAAAGATTGATGGTGTCGAGGATGCTCTAACTCTCGATACTATAGAAACAATGGCTTGGCTTGTTATCGAGGCTGCAATCGAAGAGCCAACTGCCACTAATGATGCGTGGCTAGAGGCCGCTTATTCAGTGACTCGTGATGATGATTTTGCTTCAGTTGATAAGAACTACATTGGCTGGATAACAGACAAGGTAGTGTCGAGAGCAAGAGGATACACTACCGAAGGCACGGTTGGGTCTAGAGAGCAATACGAAATATCTTTACTAGGAGAAATATAATGGCACAAGCACTCAAGGAAAAAACTAAGACCGGCAAGATTACCCAGATAGTGGGCGTGGTGGTGGATATTGAGTTCGGCACCGATAATCTGCCAGCTATTTACAATGCACTGAAAGTTAAGCATGGCGACCAGGAGCTGACGCTCGAAGTCGCGCAGCACCTGAGTGAATCGAGTGTTCGGGCCATTTCGCTGAACTCGACAGATGGTCTGCCGCGCGGTACCGAAGTAGTCGATACCGGCAAAGCTATTTCCGTCCCGATTGGTGAAGATACCTTGGGCCGCATGTTCAACGTTACGGGTGAACCTATCGACGGCAAAGGCGGCAGCTTTAAGACTACCGCGCCAATCCACCGTGCTCCGCCTGCCCTGATTGACCAGTCTGGCTCGGTCGAGATTCTGGAAACCGGCATCAAGGTCATCGACCTCATCTGCCCGATGACCAAGGGTGGTAAGGCCGGCCTGTTCGGCGGCGCCGGTGTGGGCAAGACCGTGCTTATCCAGGAGCTTATCAACAACATCGCCAAATTCCACTCCGGCTACTCTGTATTCGCCGGCGGTCGGTGAGCGTACCCGCGAAGGTAACGACCTCTACCACGAAATGGAAGAATCAGGCGTCATCGAGAAGACCTCGCTGGTGTTCGGCCAGATGAATGAACCGCCGGGTGCCCGTCTGCGTGTGGCACTGAGCGGTCTGACCATCGCCGAAGGTTTCCGCGACAAGGGTTTCCGACGTGCTGTTGTTCATCGACAACATCTTCCGCTACACCCAGGCCGGTGCCGAGGTGTCTGCCCTGCTTGGTCGTTTGCCTAGTGCTGTGGGTTACCAGCCGAACCTGGCCGAGGAAATGGGCCAGCTGCAGGAGCGCATCACCTCGACCCGCGAAGGCTCAATCACCTCTGTGCAGGCCGTCTATGTGCCGGCCGATGACCTCACCGACCCGGCCCCGGCAACCACGTTCGCCCACCTTGACTCAACCATCCACCTTGTCTCGTGCCCTGACGGAAATCGGTATCTACCCGGCCGTCGATCCGCTCGACAGCTCCAGCACCATCCTGACCCTGAAATCCTGGGCGAAGAGCACTACCGCGTGGCCCGTGAAGTCCAGCGCGTATTGCAGCGCTACAAGGACCTGCAGGACATCATCGCCATCCTGGGCATGGAAGAACTCAGTGAGGAAGACAAGCAGCTGGTGGCCGCGCCCCGCCGTATCCAGCGCTTCTTTAGCCAGCCGTTCTACGTGGCCGAGCAGTTCACCAACAACCCGGGTCAGTATGTAAAACTTACCGACACCATCAAGGGCTTCCAGGAAATCCTGGACGGCAAGCACGATGACATCCCCGAAACCGCTTTCAACCTCAAAGGCACAATCGAAGACGTCGTAAAGGCGGCGAAGAAATAAGATGACCGGTGCCGTGCCGTCAGCCGAAGGGCATATTGATAAATCACTGCGCGAGGTGCGTATTGATCCAGGTGTATATCCGGTAACGCCGGCTGAACTGACCAATATCGGTCGGCACGTGTTGGGCGAATTTCACCCCTCTAAGCCCACTGGTGATAAGAGCGACGAGCGGTATGGACGCTACCCTACTTCAGAGGGATATCAGCCTACGGAATATCGGGAGATAAGCCTGTGATTCATTTTCAATTAGTTGCGCTCAGCGGCACGAAATTCGACGGTGAGGCATACGAGATAATCCTGCCGACACTGGACGGCGAGATCGGTGTGCTGCAAGATCACATGCCGCTGGTATCCGTGGCCACGAACGGCGTCGTGGCGGTGCGCAAAGAATCGAAAGATTCCGACGCGGCGCGCGAGTACTTTGCCATATCCGGCGGTGTCATCGAGGTGAGCGACAATGCCCTGCGCGTCCTGGTCGATGAAGCCGACAACGCTGACGACATCAACGAAGCCGAGGCCGAAGCGGCCATGGAGCGCGCCAAGAAGCTTAAAGAGGAAGCTACCGACGAAGTCAGTCTGGAACACGCCGAACAGCTGGTCGACCGCCACGCCGTGCGCCTGCAGGTGGCCGGCCTGAAGCGCCGCCACCAGAAACGCTAAGCCTGGCGTACCGGACACTGTGCTGCACGTGACATGCAGCGTGCTTGTCATCTTGGGGCTACCGGTGGTATAATACTAGCCACTAACGTATTTCTTAGAAACCCAGTTTTTGAAATAAAAAACGCCTTTCTTAGTATTAATTCGAAATGACAGAATAGATGTCCATAGTGTCACGTGTATATAGTGGTTCCAGAAACCCGAAAGCGATCTTGTTGTGTCCCGGCCCCGGTGATGTTGTCGCGCAAAGTGAAGCAGGCAGTATATCGGACTGATATTGGGCACCGCGAGCCTGAGTTCTCCGGCATATTGAGCGACTGCGTGCGGATGATCCGGCCGATTGTCGGCATAGCGGCCGACGACACGACCTACAAGATAGCATTCGTGACCGGTTTCCGGTACGGCCGCCAACGAAACGGTACTGTCGAGCGTGGGAACGCTTGGTCGGACGCTGGTCATCAGTAATGGCGAGTTCGGCGAACGGTTGTATGACGTTACTAAACTGCACACCGATAAGGTGGATCATCTGCAGTTTCGCTGGCAGGCAGCAATAGATCTGGGCCGCGTCGAAAAGCTGCTGAGTGCCAGGCGCTATACTCTGGTCGCCATGGTGCATCACGAAACGAGTACCGGCATGCTGAACCCGGTGGCGGAGATCACTCGATTGGCACATGCCTACGGTGCATACGTCAGCGTGGATGCAGTGAGCAGCATCGGGGCTGAGCTTATACAAATGCAGGGCTGGGGCGTAGACATACTGGTCGGTGCGTCGGGCAAGGCTTTGTCGGCTATGCCGGGTGTCGGCATAGTGGTTGTACGCGAAGATGTCTTGACGGCGTTGGAATCGCATGTGCCACGGGTGCATTACCTGGATCTCGTGCGGCTATTCCATTTCATGAATACCTATACCCAGACCCCGAACACGCCGGCCGTACCTATCTTCGTTTCACTGCACGCGGCCCTGAAGGAATTGAGTGAAAAGGGCATTATCTATGCGCGCCGTACTATCGAATACCGGGCGCGTCTGGTTCGCCGAGAACTACTCGACATGGGTCTGTCCTATATCGATTACGGATCGATCAATTCCAGTGTCATAACATGCGTGCCGCTGCCGCCGCAGCTCAGTTTTACCGTGTTGTCTGAGCGCCTCAAGTCCAAGGGCATCGTGGTCTATAACGGCAAAGGTATCCTGAAAGACAAGATATTCCAGATAGGTCACATCGGTGCGCTACGTCCTAAAGATACGCGGAAAGCTTTACGTGAGATCCGGCAAGTAACACGCAAATATGTTTCGCAGCCGCAGGCTAACGCGCCGTTTTCCCGGCATTTCGCAAGGAGTCGTTCGCATGTCGTCTCATAAGCCCATCGATAGGCGCTCGGTCGTTGAATCGAATTATTTCAGCAACTGGGGTGATTTATGGTACCCGCGGATTGCGAATAGTATCCTGCGTCCGGCAAGTGCCATCCGTTGGCTCACGCCGAACCAGGTCACACTCACCTCGTTTGTACTGTACGCTTTGGCGGCGGCGCTGCTCATGGTCGGTAAGTCATGGGCGTTGGCCATCGTGCTGCTGCTGCCGGTATCGTACATACTTGATTGTTTAGATGGACAATTGGCTCGCTACACGGGCAGGACATCACCCATCGGCGATTACCTGGACAAGACGCTCGACGTGCTGAAGATCGGACTCATTAACGTGGCTATGGGAGTGGCAGCGTATCGTTTGACAGGCAAGGATTATTACCTCATTTTGGGCTTTATCTCGTGCTTCGGCTTCCTATTCCGCTACTACATAAAACTGGAGACGATGTTCGGCGCGATCAATCGCGATAAGGACTACCTGCGTGCTTCTCGTGCGCGGCGCCACGAACTGTATGCCACGTTTGATGCCGCAAAACGGGCGCCTATGACTATCCGCCAACGAATGAACTGGCTGTACGTGCGCCACCATGCCGTGCTGGCACTGGACGAAGCGGAGCACGTGACGTTCGGTGCGCTCGCCGCCTTATTCTGGCGGCCCGACCTGTGGTGCTGGGCATTTGCGGTCGGGCAGCTGTCACTTGCTTTGTTCAGGCTGGTAGAGCGCGGCGGACAGCTGCTGCGCGACCCGGAATCATTAACGTATCCGCTCAGGAAGTAAGGAGTATTCCGTGAAAGCAGTACTACTGGTCGCCGGTTTCGGCAGTCGTTTACGACCGCTGACACTTGATTCACCCAAGTCACTTTTGCCCATCGGTGATAGCAACACGCTGGAGCATATGATGACTAAACTCTATCGCGGCGGTATCCGCTCATTCGTTGTCGTCTGCGGCTACAAAGCAGACACGATCAAAGCATACTTGGC
Organism: Candidatus Saccharimonadota bacterium; assembly: GCA_037200465.1. GTDB lineage: Bacteria > Patescibacteriota > Saccharimonadia > Saccharimonadales > UBA4665 > JAJZCD01. The sequence goes on from JBBCFY010000010.1 coordinate 72,617, forward strand.
GGAGCATTTTCCCTCGTATGACATTACCTATGTCATGAACGAGCAATACGAGACCACTAATACGGGCTACTCACTGTTGCTGGGGCGCTCGTATCTGGAAGGTGAGACATTCATCAAACTGGATGGCGACGTATTGTTCGACCAGCAGATAGTCGATCGTTTGGTGGCTGCGGCGGATGGTGATAGCTATGTCTGCGTTGATAACACGGCAGTCGACGAGGAAGTCATAAAAGTCGTTTGCGATGCCGATGGTGCCGTCCTGCGTATAGGCAACAAGCTACCCGTCGCTGAAGCGGCCGGCGAATCGATCGGGATTGAGCGGATAGATAGTGCTGCGAGTGGTATCTTGTTCGCCGAGCTGGAAAGGATGCTGCAGGATCCCGGCAATCATCAGAACTATTATGAAGTGGCCTACGACACCATTATCAGCGAAGGCGCTCCATTCCGCACGATTGATATTACCGGGCTGCATTGGGTGGAAATGGACAATCACGACGATTACGCGCTTGCCCAAAAGTTTTTCGGCGGCACGAAGCCGTAGCTTCAGAAAAAGCGCAACACTTTACAAAAGAAGGGCGGCACGGTACGCTTGAGGTATCACAAATAACGTGGAGGAATTATATGTTTCGTAAGAACAAGCTCGCGATGCTCGTGGGTGAGTTTCTGGGTACCACATCCCTGACACTCATCGTGCTCGCGATTAGCCACTCACAATTGAGTCTGGGCTACTTTATAGCAACTGCAGCCGGCCTGATGGTCGCGCTGATGACGCTGGCTTTGGCCGGCATTTCGGGCGCGGTGTTCAACCCTGCCATGACCTTGGGCCTGTGGACCGTACGCAAGTTGCGCACCCCTGCAGGCGCTGAGCTACCTGGTAGTACAGCTGCTCGGTGGTGCGGTCGCGTGGGAACTGTTCGTGTACCTGACCAAACTGTCCGACGTCCACAAACACCGGCACCTACAGCGCGCGTGTATTGGTGGCTGAGACTGCCGGTACGTTCATCTTCGCGTTTGCCTGGGCGGCCGCTATTTACCAGCGGTTCAACCTATTTACCAAGGCTGTGACTATCGGTGCCGGCTTGACCGCCGGTGCGCTGGTGGCATCACTCGGCTCTGCCGGTCTGCTCAACCCGGCTGTCGCACTGGGACTACGCCAATGGGGCTGGGGCACCTACGTGCTCGGTCCGGTCCTGGGTGCCGTGATCGGTTTCAACTTGTATAACCTACTGTTCGTTGAAACGGAGCTGGCTGAAGTAGCCGAGAGCCGTGCCGAAAAGGCTTCGACCAGCAAGCTGAACGCCACGCTGACACACAGCGAAGTCGCTACGGAAGTCAAAGCGAACGCCCGCACCAGCGCTGCCAAAACGCGCACCGCTGCCGTGAAGTCTCGCACCACGACGGCGAAGCGGAAGACGGCCGCGAAGCGCTCGAGCGGCTCCCGCCGCAACCCGAACGCCGCGTAGGGCACATGAGGGAAACCTAGGTTTCCCTCATCGCGCGGGCAAAATGGAATACATTTTGTCCGGCCCTCCTTTCCTGGACTGCAGCGTAGCTTGAGAGCTGGACTTAAAACCGCCGGAAGATCCGGCGGTTTTTTGATGGGTCGTGGGATGCTAATCGATGGGCGGGTGCATGCAATAGTCGTGTTTGTTACCGAGCGGATAGTCGCCGGTTTCCATGCTATGCACCATTTTTGCCAGGTTCTTTTTGAGGGTCTCCAGCGATGCCGGCATGCGCCGCACGGTGCCGATGTGACCGGTCTCTATGAAGTCGAGCGCTAGCGATGCCGGCATTTCGTCATGCATCAGCTGCCAGGCTAGCGCGTAGACGGTCAGCTGCTGTGAATCCCCTGCCCGCTCCTTGGCTTTTTTGTCATCCCGTACGATGGAAGTCTTGTAGTCACGGATCTCGATACCTTTCGGATGGCCGTAGACGGCATCCATGCGGCCTTTTATACGTACCGGCAAGTCGGGCACGGACACGTTGAACGGTTTCTCGACCTCGATAGGCGGCTGCTCTGTCGTGAACCGATCATACAGGCGCTTTGTCGACACCTCGGCCTGTTCATACGTTTTTTGCTTGATAGCCTCGGATGCGAAAACCGCGCTTCGGCAATTTTCGTTCTACCAGTTGCCATATCTCGTCATATGTCGGTACGCTGCCTGCGTTGCGTCCTTCGCTGATGCGTTGGATGGCGGCGTGCATGGCCGTGCCGTAGCCGGCGGCGGCACCTTCCGGCCCCGGGATGTTCAGGATGTGTTTGTAGTAGAAGTCGCGCGGACATTTTATGTAGCAGGCGATCATGCTGGCACTGAGCGTATAGATACCATCCTGCAGGATGTTAGCTGGGACCTCCGCGGTCATGTCCGACTGCCGCGGCGCGAAGAGTTCGAGGCTGGCCTGGTCGCCCTTGCTCGATGATGTGTTCGGGCGTGCTTTCGAACGCTTCGGCTATGAAGCGCGACGGTTTGCGATGTTGGCCGTCGGCCTTGGCGCGGTCGCTGTAGCTCAGGATAAGTTCGCTGCGGGCCCGGGTGATGGCTACGTACATGCCGCGCCGCTCTTCCGCCATCTTGTCGTCGGCGCCGGTGTGGTGTTTCAAGAGCTCGGCCGGCACCGGGATGCCCTTCTGCCCGCCACCTTTCATGGGGAATGAACCCTCCACGCAGTCGATGACGTACACGGTTTCCCATTCCAGGCCCTTGGATTTATGGATGCTCATGACGTTGATGACCTGGCTGGAAATATCCAGCGTGCCGTCGAACGACTCACCGCTCGATTGCAGCGTCGCTAGGTTATCCAAGTAGCTGCGGACACTCGGTATGGTCGCGATACGTTCGAATTCTTTCAGCGTTTTGAAATACTCGCTCAGCGCCTGGGTCTGCAAGAAATCATCATGATTCGTGCCGGCCTGTTCGTAGAGCCGTAGCTTCCAGCCGCTGTCGGTAATGATGTCGTATGCCAGGCTGCCGACGGTGATATCGGCGTGGCGTTCGCGCCAGCTTTCTATCTGCGCCAAGGCATCCAGGAACGGTTGGTCATCCGAGTCGGCAATCGCCGCTGCAAGCGACACGTGATCGTATTTCGCGCTGGCCGCAAGTTCGGACAGCTGCTTCTGCGGCAACAGGAATGCCGGACCGCTGAGCGCGTGAAACAGCGCGGTGCTGTTCTGGGGGTCATTGACGGCTGTGAGCAGTTCTATCAGCTGGCGGACGGCAGGCTGCTTGTATAAATCATTCTGCATACCGACGACCGTGTGGTCCACACCGTGCAGCTCCAGTGTCTCGTGCATGCTTTGGATGATGGCGTTGCGCCGCGCCAGTATGGCGATGGTGGCTGGGTCTGCGCCATTGGCCAGCCGGGCGGCGATATCTTCGGCGGACCCACGTCCAGCTCACCACTCAAAGAATAGAAATGGCGGACGCTCGGCGCCAGGCCTTTGCCCCGCTTGGCGTGCAGCTGTTTATCAAGCTTGTTGATGTGCTCCAGGCGCTCCGGATTGTTCTTTTGTATCAGCCGGTAAGCGGCATCCAGTATTTCCTGCGTGGAGCGGTAGTTTTCTATCAGCGCGACATCCTCTGCGCCGGGATATTGCTTGGAAAAATCAAGGATATTCGCTAGCGTGGCACCGCGCCAGCCATAGATCGCTTGGTCGTCATCACCGACGACCATCAGGTTCGGTTTCTCGCCGGCCAGCAGCTTTATGAGCTGGGACTGGCATAGTGTTGGTGTCCTGAAACTCATCGGCCAGTATGTACCGGTAACGGTCCTGAATGGCACGGAGGATATTGGGCCCGCGCTTTCAGCAATTCGATGGTCAGGAAAATCTGGTCGTCATATGTAATGACATGGTGCTGCCCGGCACAGTTCGAAATATTTCGCGTAAAATCCGGCGATTTCCCCGGTGCTTCTGTTTTTCCAGTTTGTCTGCCTCATCCGCTACCGGCAATTCGCTGGCATATTCAGCATATTCTTCGGGCATGATGAGTTCTTGCTTGAGGCTGGAAAACGCAATCACAAAGTGTCTTCAGCTGTCCGGTCGGATTGGACAGCGGCGCGAAATAATCCAGCTCGAATTCGTCGAAATGGTCGTGCGCGAACACCAGCTGTCCAACCTCGCCCAGTAGGCGTAAATCGCTTAGGCCCCACTCGGGGCCGTATTGTTCGAGCAGTTCCTGCCCGAAGCCGTTGAAAGTCGCGATGGTGGTATCTACGGCCGCGCTGAGCGACGCATTCCCGACCCGATCACGCATCTCGGCCGCCGCTTTGTCCGTAAAGGTCAGGGCCAATATGTTCTCCGGTTTGGTGCCGTCACCGATCAGCCGGATGATCCGTTCCACGATGACGCGCGTCTTGCCGGTACCCGCTCCGGCCACCACTAGTAGCGCGCCTTCATCAAACGCGACAGCTTTCAGCTGCTCCGGGTTCAGCCCCGTCTTCTTCTCAGCCTCTTCCATATGCCCCTATTATCTCATGCTTGGACCAGAGGTGGTATCATAGTTTCATGAATGTATTGATACTAGGAGGTATGAGCCAGCGGCACCATGAGTGGGTGCGGGAGGTAGCGGCAGCTTTGCGGCCGGAATTTGAGGAAGTACGGCTGTTGGACTATAAGCACTGGACCGAGCCGGAGACAGAAATGGATCTGGAGTACGAGGTCGGTCAGGCGGCGAAACTGGCCGAAGGCCTGGGTGGTTACATCGTGGTGGCGAAATCCATCGGCACGGTCGTGGCGGACGCTCGCGATATCCCGCGGCTTGCTGAAGCCTGAGCGCTGTGTGTTCCTGGGCTTCCCGCTCGGGGCGGTTGAGGGCAAGATGCCTGAGGTCGCCAAGGCGCTTGCCGATTTGCCGCCGACGGTATTCGTACACAACGAATTCGATACGGTGGGCTCGGCCGAAGCGGTGCGTGCCTATCTAAGCGCAGCGGAACCGCCCAGCTATACCCTCCAGGTCGTCCCGGGCAACGCCACGCACGACTACGTCGACTTCAAACTCATGACGACGCTCGCGTTGCAAAAACCCTAGGCGACAGCGCCGCAGATGGCGCAAAGGTGTTGTGACTGCATGTTGTGTGCCCACTGCTCGGCGGCCTCGGGCAACGGTTCGATGTCGGTGAAGGCTACGAAATCACCGGCTTCGCGCAGGAACCAGCCGAGGAGACCGTAATAGTGCATCTTGCCCCATTCGACGGCTGCCCAACGGGTGCCGGCGGGTATGACGTACACCGGGCGCTTCGGGCGGTAGGCTAACTTGGGTTTACCATCGAACTCAAGTGCGAAGTTCTTAGCCACGAACTCGGCGTCGTATACGGCCGTCTGCGCCATGCCGCTGTATTCGGTTTCGGCATTGTCGCCGATGACGAATATGTCTTTCTCGGCGCGCAAGAATTCGTCTACCGTCACTTTTTTGCGGGGCGATATGGCAAAGCCCGTCTCGTTGAAGTAAGGATTATTGGCCTGTCCGGCAGTCCAGATAACAGTGTGGCTGCGAATGGGCTTACCGCCGACCGTCAGTTCATCGGCCGTTTCACCCTTGTACTGCTTTGCCCAGGTACAGTTTCACGCCCAGGCGGCGCATGCGGCGTTCAATAGCCTTACCCACGGTCTTGGGCATGCGCGGCATCAAATGTTTGTTGCCCTCTACCAGGTCGATGTGTATCGGTCGTTCCTCGATGCCGTGCTGCTTCATGATAAAGCGCAAGTATTTACCCAATGCACCGGACAGTTCTATCCCGGTCGGACCGCCGCCGACTACTACGTAGTTGAGATCCGGCTTGCGTTCATCGGTTATCTGACTGTGCAGGTGCTTTTTGAGCTCCTCGGCCTCAGCGATGGACTTGATGCCGTAGCTGAACTGCTCAAGGCCCGGGATACCGAAATAGTTCGTGACCACCCCGAGCGCCAATACGAGTTTGTCGTACGGTATGGGCGGCTCATCTTTGAGGACGAGTGCCTTGTTGGCACGGTCCAGGCCCACGGCACGGGCATGCACCAGCTTGATGCCCTTGCCTTTCAGGAGGACCTTGAGCGGGATACTGCTCTGAGCGCGGGTGCCGCCGGTAGCGGTGTGGTAGAGGGTCGGGAAATACCAGAAATCGGCCCTGTCGGAGACCAAGGCGACTTCGAATTTGTCCGGGTGCTTGGCGAGTTCAAGCGCGGTCTTGACGCCTCCGAAGCCGCCGCCCACGACTACGATGCGTTGTTTTGGAGTTTTTTCTGCCATTTCAGGGCCATTGTACCAATAACCGTAACCGGCTTGCAAATGTTACGGTACGTCCTCTCCCGTCATCCCGGACTTGATCCGGGATCCAGTAAGATTTGCGACCCAAGGCCGCTATTATTTGAACTGGATTCCCGCCTTCGCGGGAATGACACGGCATGAGTTGCAAATGTTAGGCACCGGTATGATAAGCTTTAGTGATATGGACGACTTCAAGCAGAGCTTAGTTAAAAACGGATTCAAGGGTGAACTTGACGACAGCGCCGAGGCCAAAGAAAAATACAGCCACGACGCCAGCATGTTCGAGCTGCGCCCCAAGCTGGTGGTGATGCCGCAGGACAGCAAGGATGTGCAGACGCTCATCAAGCTGGTGGCCGACAAGAAGAAGTCGACGCCCGATCTGTCCGTTACTGCCCGCAGCGCCGTACCGACATGGCCGGCGGTGCCATCAACGAATCGGTCATCGTGGATTTCAATGCCCACTTCACCAAGGTCGAGAATGTCTCGCCCACCGAGGCTCAGACCCAGCCCGGCGTGTTCTAACCGCGATTTTGAAAAGGAAACGCTGAAGCAGAATGCGCTCATGCGAGCTACCCCGCCAGCCGCGAGCTCTGCACCGTCGGCGGCATGGTGGCGAACAACAGCGGCGGCGAGAAGTCGCTGGAATACGGCAAGGTAAAGGACTTCGTGAACGAGCTGCACGTTGTCTTTGCCGATGGCAACGAATACGTCGTGAAGCCTATCGACAAAAAAGAACTGGACAAGAAGATCGGCCCAGGTCTTGTCCAGCGCGCTAGCGCTGTTCTTGGACTGGAAGCTGCTATCGCCGAGAGTGCGCAAGGCAGCGGTGTTCTGGGTGGAGAGCGCGGTCACGACTTTGTCGGCGACGGTTGTCCTGGCCTGCGAGACCTCGTGTTTCAAGGACAGTTTGTGCACGATGAACGTCGCCATGACGATGATGGCGATGGCGATGATGCCGAAGATGACCACATCGCTCCAGCGCAAGCGGGCCACGCGGCTTGACGGTCTTCAGGACGCTCGGTTCGTGTATCTCTGCCTCTGCATTGTAGTGACTTTATACACAAAACGCTGCAAAAGTATGTCTGCTACTCAAACCCGGGGCAGCTAGGCTATACTGGTTCTATGCTAGACATCCAATTCATCCGGGGGAGAACGCCGAGCTTGTCCAGAAGAAGTCCGAAGAGAAGGGCTATCAAGTTTCTGTGGCGGAGCTGCTGGAACTCGACACCGAACGCCGCAGTAAGCTGACGCAAGTCGAAGAGCTTCGTGCTCGCCGTAATCAGCTGAGCAGTGACATGAAGGGTCAGCGGCCCTCCGATGAGCAGATCGCGGAAGGTAAGCAGCTCAAAGACGAGATCGCGGGCCAGGAAATCGACCTCACTGCCATCGAGGGTAAATACACTAGTCTGCTGATGGGTATTCCGAACGTCACGTTCGATGATGTCCCGGTCGGCGGCGAGGCAGACAGTGTGGAGATCAAGGTAATCGGCGGCCAGCCGGGGAGAGCGGTGGTGATCACTTAGACTTTGCTACGAAGCGCGGCTGGCTCGATTTCGAGCGCGGCAATAAAGTGGCCGGCACCAAGTTTTATTATTTGAAGGGTGATCTGGCGCTGCTCGAAAATGCATTGACGCAGTATGCGTTGCAATTTGTAACGCAGCGGGGCTTCACCTTCATGACCGTACCGAACATGGTGAATAGCCGCACCATGACCGGAACCGGCTTCGCGCCGCGCAGCAGCGAGCAAAGCGACGAATACGCTATTGAGGGCGAAGACCTGTTACTAATCGCTACTGCCGAGATACCGCTGACGGCTATCATGCCGATGAGATCATCAATGAAGCCGATCTGCCGCTCAAATATGCGGGCCTCAGCCCATGTTACCGCAAGGAAGCGGGTACGTACGGCAAGCACACCCGTGGCCTCTTCCGCGTGCACCAGTTCAACAAGCTCGAGATGTATGTGTTCTGCGCGCCCGAGCAGAGTGCGGCCATGCACGAGGAACTGCTGGGCATCGAGGAGGAGCTGTGGCAGTCAATCGGTATCCCCATATCATGTTATCAATATTGCCAGCGGTGATTTGGGCGCGCCGGCTGCCAAAAAGTACGACATCGAATATTGGTCGCGGTGGATAAAATGTACCGTGAACTCACCAGCTGCTCGAACTGTACCGACTTCCAAGCGCGCAACCTTAATATTCGCATGCGGCGAAAGGATGGCAGCATCGAGACGTTGCATACCCTGAACGGTACGGGCGGTCAGTTTGGCTCGGTCGCTGGTCGTGGTGCTCGAGCATTTCCAAAACGAAGACGGGACGCTGACCGTGCTGAAGTGCTGCGCCGTACATGGGCGGCCGGGAAACGATATAAAGGCTGTCCGGGGCCATATGAAGCTGAGCGTATCCTCCAGGGGCTTCACATTGAACACGAACTCGAAAATACGTGGCCGCTAAAGCAGCGCAGATCGCCAAGCAACTGCCCCGCAAACTGCGCGCCGGTGCCAGCTGCGACGTGCAGCTCGATTTTGAAAAGCACAAAGGCCACAAACTTAACACCTGCAGCGTGACGTTCATGGTGGATGACATGGAGCTGAAGGCGGAGGAGACTACCCAGCACATGTACACCGCGCTTGATATCGCCGCAGTGCATGTGCGGCAGCAAGTGGCGGATTATCTGGCACGGCGAGAGATATATGGTGTGCGGCAGCGTTTGAAACGGACGCTGAAAGCGGAGTGGCAGTAGCGCTCCACACGGGCGTGCAAAAATTACACAGATTTCCGGGCTTTTTCCAGACCCAGGCTGTTTTCTTTCCTAGGAGAAGTCGCTATACTTATAAAGAATTAGTTGGTGTAATACCGAAAAATCAGGAGTTTCAGGCCTCATGAACAGTCTTTTCAGAAAATTGCTCGGTGACCCGCAGGTCAAAACCATCAAGCGGCTGCGCAGGCGTGTCCGCGCGGTCAATGATCTGGCGGGCAAGTACGAGAAGATGGACGACAAGAAGCTGCAGGAGCAGACCGGCGCGCTGCGGGCACGGCTCAAGAAAGAGTCGCTCGACGCCATCCTGCCTGACGCATTCGCCGTGGTCCGCGAGGCAGCGACCCGCACGCTCGGTCAGCGACACTTCGATGTCCAGCTCATCGGCGGCATGGTGCTGCACGAAGGCAACGTAGCCGAGATGCGCACCGGTGAGGGCAAGACGCTGGTGGCCACGGCGCCGGTCTATCTGAACGCTATCTCCGGCAAGGGTTGTACCACGTGGTGACCGTGAACGATTACCTGGCGCAGCGTGACTCCGGCTGGATGGCGCAGGTCTATCACTTCCTGGGCCTGTCGACCGCGGTCATTCTGGCCGAGCACAGCTATATCTATGACCCCAAGTTTACGAACGAAGAGCACGAAGACGAACGGTTCCGCCACCTCAAACCCTGCAGCCGGCAGGAGGCTACGCCGCTGATATCACCTACGGCACCAACAACGAATTCGGCTTCGATTACCTGCGCGACAATATGGTGCGCGAGGTCGATCAGCTGCGCCAGCGCGACCTGAACTTCGCCATCGTCGATGAGGTTGACTCCATCCTGATTGATGAGGCCCGCACGCCGCTTATCATCAGCGCGCGAGCGTCACGCCCGGCAACGCCTACGCGCAGTTCGCCCGCACCGTCCGCCAGCTCAAGCCCGACGATTACGAAGTGGATGAGAAGCGCAAGACGGTCATCTTGACCGACAGGGCGTCGACCATATCGAAAAGATCCTGGGCATCGAAAACATCTACGCCAGCGAGAATATCCGCACCATTTATCACTTGGAGCAGTCGCTGCGGGCTCAGACGCTCTTTAAGCGCGACAAAGACTATGTGGTGACGAACGAGGGCGAGATCGTCATCGTCGACGAATTCACCGGACGCTTGCTAGCCGGCCGCCGCTATAACGAAGGTCTGCATCAGGCTATCGAGGCAAAGAAGGCGTGGAGGTGCAGCAGGAAAGCATGACGCTTGCCACCATCAGTTTCCAGAACTATTTCCGCCTATACGACAAACTGGCCGGCATGACCGGTACGGCCATGACCGAAAGCGAGGAGTTCCACCAGATTTACAAGCTCGACGTCGTCGAGATTCCCAGCAACCGAGACTTAGCGCGCGATGATAAGACCGACCGCATCTACCGCAACGAAGCGCCAAATTCCGCGCTATTGTCAAGGAAGTCAAAGAACTGCACGAAAAGGGCAGCCGGTACTGATCGGCACCGTTTCCATCGAAAAGAACGAGAAGCTCGGCAACATGCTCAAAAAGGCTGGCGTGCCGCACCAGGTGCTGAACGCCAAGAACAACGAGCGCGAGGCCAAGATTGTCTCTGCTGCCGGTTGAAAGGGCGCCGTGACACTGGCCACCAACATCGCCGGCCGCGGTACCGACATCGTGCTGGGCGACGGCATCAAGGAGCTGGGAGGCTTGTTCGTGCTGGGCTCCGAGCGGCACGAATCCCGCCGTATCGACAATCAGCTGCGCGGCCGCTCCGGCCGCCAGGGCGACCCCGGTGTGACACAGTTCTACGTGAGCACCGAGGACGATCTGATGCGTATCTTCGGCGGCGACCGCATCAGCGGTATCATGAACCGGCTGAAGGTTGATGACGACACACCTATCGAGAACCGGCTGATCAGCAAGAGCTTGGAGAATGCGCAGAAGAAAGTGGAAGGCTTCCACTTCGATCAGCGCAAAAACGTCGTGCAGTACGACGATGTCATGAACCGTCACGCAAGGCGACCTACGCCATGCGCAAGGAAATCCTGAAGCCGATGATATCAGCAAGCGTATCAAGGTGTACGTGGATGATGAAGTCAGTGCCTTGGCTGACAGCCCGATTCGTCCTGACCGAGGAGTTCGAGCCGGCCGTGCGCGAGCTGCTGCCGCTCGACGAAGCCGCTCTGGACCGTGTGTTCAGCGCCACCGCCGACAAGGTCAAGCCGGTGCTGCTCGAGGAAGCGCACGAACTGTACAGCGGCCGCGAAGCTGCGTTCGGCAAGGACAACATGCGCCAAGTCGAGCGAGGTGTCTATCTGCAGATCCTGGACAACCTTTGGATGCAGCACCTGGAAAACATGGACCACCTCCGCGAGGGCATTCACTGGATGAGCGTCGGCCAGCGCGATCCGCTGGTGGAATACCGCCGGCGCGGCCAGATTATCTTCGAAGAGATGCAGGCCAGCCTGCGTCACGATGTCGTCCGAGCATTGTTCAGCGCCGAACCGGTTGCCGATGAGGATCTGGACCGGCCCATCGAGACCGAACTGACCCGTGCCGCCCGTAACAGCATCAGCAATGCCGACACCGTGAATAACGCCGATGCCGATTTCGAGGAAGCCGATTTTGCAGCCAAAAAAGCCGCCAAGGCCAAGAGTACCAGCGCCCAACGTAAGAAAACCAACAAAGCCGAGCGCCAACGCCGTGCCAAAGCGCGTAAGCGGAAATAAGCGGGTCCCGAATGTCAAAGTATCGAATTTCCGGACTTTTAGTCAGCGTACGCGGTGGCAGAGGCAGTTCAGTCTATCCCGATATTTCTATACTTCGGAAATCGGGTATCGGTCATGAAGCATAACGTCGAAGAAATCGTACTCGCCAACGGCGCTAAGGGCCTGCTGGTGCACGTGCCGGACGCCACGGTGCTTGACGTCTACCTGAATTTCCGGGCCGGCGAGTATCTGGTGGAACGCGACAAGTGGGAAGCGCCGCACCTGATGGAGCACGTCCTGCTTGGTGCCAATGACATTTATCCGCGGGCCCGCGATTTCCAGGCCGAGGTCGAGAAGAACGGTGCTTACAGCAATGCCAGCACCGATGTCTACGACATCGTCTATGAGACGGAATGCGCCGATTTCGAGTGGGAGCGGGTGTTCAAGCTGCTGATACTGGCCATCGAGCATCCGCTGTTCCTGCAAGAAGAATTCGACGCCGAGTTCGGCAATGTCCGCGAAGAGCTAAGCGCGCGGGCCAACAACCATTACCGCCAGCTGGGCGCCAACACCCGCAAGGCCTATGGCCTGGTGGCCGAAACGGACCGCGAGCGTTTAGAACTGATGGACAATGTCACGCTGGAAGATGTCCGCGAGCACTACCGCCGCACCCATACCACCGACAATATGCGGTTCGTGGTGGCAGGGAACATCGGTAAGCGCAAGAGCGCCATCACGCAGATGCTGGAGCGTATCGAGCTGCCGCGCGGCGAGCGTTTCGCCATGCCCGACGAAGTGGTGCAAACACTGAAAGCACCGGTCTGTATCCCCAACGACACGGTGGACACCATGTATTTCTACATCGATACCTTTATGAACCGCCGGCTCGAAGAGCACGAAGTCGACGCGCTGGGCATCGTCAACGCTATCCTGACCGAGACGCTGTACAGCAAGATCCTCGGCACTGCCCGCGAGCGCGGGCTGGTGTACGGTATGAACAGCGGCTACCAGCAGATCAAGCTCAGCAGCAACTTGTGGTTCGGCAGCCAGGTTTCGACCACCAACGCGGTGGCGCTGTTCGACATCATCAAGGAACAGCTGGGAAATCTCTTCCGCGGCGAGCTGGCCGAGGCGGATATCATCGCCGCCCAAGCCTACGCCATCGGCCGCTACCAGCGCAGCGCCCAGACGGTGGCCAGCACGGCCAACGGCTATACCGGCCGCTATTTCTTCGACGAATTTATCGACGATTACTACGCCATCCCGGAACGCATCAAAGCCGTCACTAAGCAGTCCATCATCGATGTCACGCGGGCCATGTTCGCCGACGGTGTGGGCGGCCTCGGTGTCTACGGCAGCGCCTCGCCCAAACTCGCGGCCGAGCTGGACGAGCAGATCGCCGCACTCTGGAAACAGGCAGGTTAGCATGAGTTTGCACGGTGATGCCCTGGAACTACAGAATCAAGTAGTTGATGCCATGGCGCGTATCGGATTTGAGAAGCTGGATGAACGGAAAAGGGAACTCGACCGGCAGGCAGCCGACCCGGATCTGTGGAAGGACGCCGACAAGGCTCAGTCCGTGCTGCGCGAGCAGTCCGCGCTTGATAAGCGGCTGGCGCCGTGGCGTATCGTCCGGCAATCCGTCGCCGATGTGCTGGAACTGTCTGATATGAAAGATGATTCGCTCAGCGCCGATCTGGCCGAGCAGCTCGATGCCGCCCGGGTCCAGTTCGACGGCCTGAAAGAGGAGCTGAAATTCGCCGGACCCTACGATGACCACGATGCCATCCTGAGCATCCACGCCGGCGCCGGCGGCACCGACGCCCAGGATTGGGCCGGCATGCTGCTGCGCATGTACGTGCGCTATGCCGAGAAGGAAGGTTGGAATGTCCAAACGGTCGATGAATCGGCCGGGGAAGAAGCCGGCATCAAAAGCGTCACCTTGGAGCTGGCCGGCGATTTCGCCTACGGCAAGCTCAAAGGTGAGCACGGTGTCCACCGCCTAGTGCGCCTCAGTCCTTTTAATGCCGAGAGCCGCGAAACCAGCTTTGCCAAGGTAGAAGTCACGCCCAAGCTCGACAAGCCCGAAGACCTCGAAATCGATGACAAAGACTTGAAAATCGATGTCTACCGCAGCGGCGGCCACGGCGGCCAGAGCGTGAACACCACCGACAGCGCCGTGCGCATCACGCACCTGCCCACCGGCATCGTCATCGCTATCCAGAACGAGCGCTCCCAGCTGCAGAACAAAGAAACCGCCATGACCATCCTGCGTTCCAAGCTCGCCCAGCTACAGCTGGAGCAGCATGCCGAAAAGGTAAGCGAGCTGAAAGGCCCGAGCGCCGACAACGAATTCGGCAGCCAGATCCGCAATTACGTCCTGCACCCCTACAAACAGGTCAAAGACCTCCGCACCGAATACACCAGCTCCGACCCCGACAAAGTCCTGGACGGCGACCTTGCCCCTTTCGTCACCGCCTACCTCGAACACACCCTCGGCGAAGAGTAGATTACCTAAGCAGTTTTCTTGCCGAAGAGCTTAGATATCACAAAAGCTAGCAGGAAGGCTATGACTATATCGAGCACCAGCGGAATAACACCGAAGCTGCTGCTTTGTCCGCCGCTTGAGTCGCGTTCCTGACCGTTGCAGGTAGTTCGGATTTTCGAACTGGCACTGTAGCTATAGGTAAGAGGCAATCCGCGCCTCCCAGAGTAAGCAATTGTCGTGGGCAGTTCTTGAAAACTGCCTGTACAGCTTAGTCCATTGGTGCCAGTGGTAAGCGAGCCACTACTGCCCGAACCTGTCATGAAGCCGCTCACTAGTATGGCCGGGACAGGAACGGCGAGAAAAATGATAGCCAGAACTACCAGAGTTATCCAAAATGATAGCTTGTTTTTTCGCTTTTTCTCGGGGGAGGGATTACCGCCTACCATGGGCGCGACAATCTGGGGTGAACCTATCTGATTATCGACTGAAGGACTGGCCTCACTGGCGGCCTGAGCCGGGGAACTAGCGGGATTATTCGTCGAACTGGCGGGTGCGGGAGGAGCGGTCGGATTTACTCTCGAGCCGTCTGCTGGCTGTTGTGTGGTACCATTTTCCATACGTAACCTCATTTACCTTTCTTAACCTAGCATAAGCATTGACGTTCATTCAGGCAAGTGGTGTCTGCTATAATACTGCTAATGATTCTGTTGGACAGGGTAACCAAGACCTACAATAAAAACCTGGGCCCGGCTCTAGATCGTATCAGCATACATGTCGAGCCGAAAGAGTTCGTGATTGTCGTCGGCGAATCCGGTGCAGGGAAGTCGACGCTGCTCAAACTGTTGACGCGCGAAGAGCGGCCCACTAGCGGCAAGATAATCGTCGGCGGCATCGATTACGACAAACTGCACGATCGTGACATCCCCTTATTAAGGCGCAAAATCGGCGTGGTCTTCCAGGATTTCAAGCTGCTGCCGAACCGGACGGTGTTCGAAAACGTAGCCTTCGCGCTGGAAATCGTCGGTGTCAGCACGCGTGAGATCAAGAACACCGTACCCAAAGTCCTCGACATCGTCAACCTCAAGGACAAAGGCGACCGTATGCCGGCCGAGCTGTCCGGCGGCGAGCGCCAACGCGTCGCCATCGCCCGAGCCATCGTGCGCCAGCCCAAGATCCTGATCGCCGACGAGCCGACGGGCAACCTGGACCCCAAGCACGCTTGGGACGTCATCCGCGTGCTCGAGAAAATCAACCGTTACGGCACCACCGTGCTGCTGACCACGCACAACCAGGACGTCGTCAATAAGCTGAAGCGCCGCGTGGTCACCATCAATCATGGCCAGATCGCCAGCGACCGCGCTAACGCCAGTTACAACGAGAAATAATCGATATGGGACGCAGACTGACTACTTTCGCACGTATCATCCGCACCGGCATGGTGAACTTCGTGCGCGGGCTTTGGCTGGCGCTGGCCGCCATGGCCATCATGATCATCACGCTCACCATCATCCTGTTTTCGGTCATCGCCAATGCTACCTTCAATAACACGGTGGCGCAGATTACCAACAAGATAGATGTCTCGATCTATCTCAAGGATTCGGTGACGCCGGTACAGACGCAGAACCTCATCAGTCAGCTCAAGGCGTTGCCGAATGTCGCCAGCGTGACGTACCTGAGCAAAGAACAGGCGCTCCAGGCCTACGAACAGCAGAATGCCGGCAACGAGCAGTTGCTGCAAGCCATCACCGAGACGGACAATCCGCTGCCGGCCACCATCCAGGTGAAGCCCAAGGACCTGAACCAGATCAGGCAGATCAGCAGCTTCGTGGAGAAGCCGACCATCGCCGCGCTGCAGTCTGACCCGGCCAGCGACAGCGGCGACCGCCGCGCGGCCATCGATAAGATCACGCACGCTACTAACATCCTGCGGCGGGCCGGCATCGCCGCGGTGCTTATCTTCGCCGTCATCTCGGTGCTCATCATCTTCAATACCATCCAGATGGCCATCTTCAACCGCCGCGACGAGCTGCAGATCATGCGTTTGCTCGGCGCCAGTACCTGGTTCATCCGCGGACCGTTCGTGGTCGAAGCGGTGATATACGGCATCCTGTCGGCCGTCGTCTCCATCTTGCTCATAAATGCCGTCTTCATCACCGCCAGCAGCTCGCTGCAGGCTACCAGTTTCGGTCTGCTTGATATCAGCTACAGCCAGTCGTTCTTCGAAGCCCACTACTGGCAGCTGTTGACCGTGCAGCTGGGGCTTGGTATATTTATAGGCGCCGCATCTTCTATAATCGCCACGCGCCGATATCTGAAATTCAAAACTCCTAAAAAGTAATAAGCACTTTTAAGGCTCGGCCCTATCAACAAGGATTGAGCCGCTCAAGAGGGAAAGAATGGGGACAAATTGATAGACTTGCGCGCGCGTGATAAACTGGGTCTGGTAGTTTCAAAACCCAAAACCATGAAAAAAGTCTCTCGCCACATTCCCCGTAGATTCAAGGCCGGCCTGATTATCCTCGCCGGCTTAGTGCTCGTGGGTGGCAGTTTCATGCCTTCGCTGCGCCAGATGGTGCTGGCCGATTCTTTTCAGGATCAGATCGATTCGCTGAACAGCCAGAACGCCGGCACTCGTTCGCTTGTGAACAGCCTGCAGGCTACGGCTGCCAGCTACCAGGCCGCTATCGACCAGTTGCAGCAGCAGATCAACGGTCTGCAGAACTCCATCGATGCCAATCAGGCTCAACAGGCCAACCTGCAGCAACAGATCACCGATGCCCAGAACCAGATCGATCAGAAAAAGGCCTATTTGGCCAGCGATGTGAAGGCGATGTACGTCGATGGCACCCCGACCACCCTCGAAGTCCTGGCGACCAGCAAGAACCTGAGTGACTTCGTGGACAAGCAGCAGTACCGCACCGATGTCCAGAACGACTTGCAGACGACGATGAATCAGATCGCCGCGCTGCAGAAGCAACTGCAGACCAAAAAAGCCGCTGTCGACCAACTGGTAAGCGAAGAACAGGACCAACAATCCCAGCTTGCCACTACCCAAGCGCAACAGGCCAGCCTGCTCAGTTATAACGAAAGCCAGCAAGCGGCCTACAACCAACAGATTCAGGCTAATAGTACCCAGATCGCCCAATTGCGCGCTCAACAGGCGGCGGCCAACAAGACTATCGGCGGTACGCCTATTGCCGGTGATCCGGGGCACGGCGGCTACCCGGCTCAGTGGGACAATGCGCCCATGGATAGTCTCATCGATAGCTGGGGCATGTACAACCGCGAGTGTGTCAGTTACACCGCCTGGAAGGTCTATCAGACCTACGGCTACATGCCATACTGGGGCGGTGTGGGCAACGCGAACCAATGGCCCGGTGATGCTCAGCGCGCCGGTATCCCGACCGGTTCCACGCCGGCAGTCCACTCGGTCGCTATCCGCAACGTCGGTGCCTTCGGGCACGCTATGTGGGTCGAAGCGGTCAATCCCGACGGTTCGCTCTGGGTGAGCCAATACAACTACGACTACGAAGGTCACTACAGCGAAATGGCCATCAGTGCCAGCATGGCTCGCACGTTCACCTACATCTACTTCGACTAATAGGCCACTGGATTTGGCACATTTCGGGCGAAAAGTTGCGCTCCTCGCTCCGCCGTATTGCTAATACGTCTCCACTGCGGTGCTCGCTTTTCATCCCGAACTGCACTCAAATCCAGCAGCCTAAGGGCTGCAGAAGGCTGTTTTGATCAGGGGAATTAGCTCTTTAGGCGCTTGTAGACGCTGAAAAGGGCGTATTTGAACGGTTTATAAACCAGATCGACCGGGTTCGGGTGGTTGGCGGCGTAGCCGCCGAAGCGCTGCTTGAAGCCGGTGATGCCGGTGAGGTGAGCACTTTTGACGTCGTCGGCGATGCCGCCGAAGTTCAGCACTCGCCAGCCGCGTTTGCGGGCCTCCAGGATGGCGTTCCATAGCACAAAATAGGGCGGGGCGATCTTGCGGAAATCGTTCGACGAGCCGGAAAACACGTAGTGCATCACGCCGTCGTAGGCCGCGAAGACACTGGCCACGGCTGGCTTGCCGTCGATGGTACAGATGGCCACGAAGCCGCTGTCGGCCGGGATCGATTGCAGCACCGCTTCGTAGTAGGCGCGGCTCTGGATGCTGAAGCTATCGCGGCCGGCAGTGGTTTCCATGAGTCCGAAGAATATGTCGAGCGGTGCTTTGGCCGGCTCATAGAATTCGATTTTTGCCTTAGCCCGCTCGGCCAGCCGCACGTTATAACGGGCGTGCTTGTGCAGACCCATCCAGATAGCTTCCTGGTCGCCTGATATGTCGAGCAGCCACTCGACCCGAGGCTGTAACGAAGCCGTGGCGGCCAGGCGGTTCGGGATACGGTGCACGCCGGGCACCGAGGTAAGCGTGTCGTTATCGAGCCGTACGAAGGCCGCGCCGGTCCTGGCGCAGATGGGGACGAAAAACTGCCGGATAGCGTCCAGAAGCTCGGGTGACCATTGGTGAGCCACGGGGCCATAGGGGCAATAGAAGAAGCTGATGCCGCCCGGTGCATCGTATTTCACCGCGATGCCGGCTGCCACCGTATCGCCTCCATGGTCATTCTGCGCGGAAAAATACACCACCGTCTTACCGTCGCGCGCTTGCCAAGCGCCGTAATAGGGGGCTTGCAGGAACGAAGCGGGCGAATCGGGATTGGATAGTTGTTTGAGCGCCGCCGCGTATTCTTCGGCGTTGCACTCATGCACGCTTGGGACAATCTTCATTGTCTATATTGTAACGCACCAAACCTCAAGTCGTAGGGTATACTGGTAACCGTATGCGATTTAAGCGAGCGGAAGATTGGCTGCGGCAGCTGAGCCGGAAGAAGGTAGCGAAAACGGCTGGCATCGTGGTGAGCGTGCTGGTGATATTCGGTCTGGGCATCCTGACCGGAGACGGTCGGTTGCGAATCGTGCCCCACGGCCAATTCACGGGCGAAACCGGTTTGCCGAGCTCGCTCGATTATTCCAGTGTAAATCAAATCTATGACGCGCTGCGCACCAACTACAACGGCAAACTGACCGAGTCACAGGTGCTGGCCGGCCTGAAACACGGGCTGGCGGAATCCGCCGATGACCCGTATACCGAGTACTTCACACCTGCCGAGGCCAAAGACTTCAACGGCGAGCTGCAGGGACAGAGCCTGACCGGCATCGGCGCCGAGCTTGATCAAGATAGCCAGGGCGATATCATCGTCATGTCGCCGCTCGACGGTTCACCGGCCGCCAAAGCGGGCCTGCAGGCCAAGGATATCATCGCGACCATCGATGGCCAGAGCACGGCCGGCATGTCCATCAACGACGCTGTCGATAAGATCCGCGGCACCAAAGGCACCAAAGTCACGCTGGGCGTGGTGCGGGGCGACCAGCAGCTGACGTTCACCATCACCCGCGATACCATCACTGTGCCGACGGCCAGCTCCAAGGTCCTGGACGATGGCATAGGCTACCTGCAGGTCAGCCAATTCAGCGATGACACCTATGGCCTGGTGCAGCAAGCCGTCACTAAATTCCAGCAAGCCGGCGTCAAGAAAGTGATTCTGGATCTGCGCGACGATCCGGGCGGCGAAGTCACGGCTGCGCAGGACATCGCCAGCGTCTGGCTGCCCAACAACGCACTTATAGAACAGGAAAAGCGTGGCAGTACCGTCGTCGACAGCTACCGGGCTACCGGTGACAATCCGCTGCAGGGCGTGCCGACCGTGGTACTGGTGAACGCCGGTTCGGCCAGCGCCTCTGAAATCACGGCGCTCGCGCTGCGCGACAACAAAGCGGCGACCATCATCGGCGAAACCAGCTACGGCAAGGGCGTCGTGCAATCGGTCATCCCGTTCTCTGATGGCAGCGAGCTCAAAGTCACCATCGCCAAGTGGTACAGCCCGAACGGTACGTCAATCGATCACAAAGGAATCACCCCCGATCAGACGGTCAGTGCCGGCACCGATCCGACGGCCGATCCGCAGCTCCAAGCGGCTGAAAATTATCTGAATAAGTGATATTTGTCGTTTTCCTTGTTCCAACGGTCATTCTAGGCTAGTATGTAGGTAAATTAACGAGGTGTTAAAAGCGCGTGGCGAACAAACCCACTAAGTTCGTATTTGTTACAGGTGGTGTGCTTTCCGGATTAGGAAAGGGTATCACGGCCGCTTCCATCGGTAACCTCTTGAAGGCCCGCGGACTCAAGGTCAACTTGCAGAAGTGCGACCCGTATCTCAATGTCGACGCCGGCCTGCTGAACCCCCGCGAGCACGGTGAATGCTTCGTGACCCGTGACGGCGCCGAGACCGATCTGGACCTCGGCCACTACGAACGCTTCGTCGATGTCGAGATGACCGGTGCCAGCAGCCTGATGAGCGGCCAGGTGCTGCTCAAACTCATCCAGGACGAGCGCAATGGCAAATTCGACGGCAAATCGGTGCAGATCATCCCGCATGTCACCACCGCCATCCAGGATTACATCCAGCAGGCCGGTGAGGGCTACGACGTGCACATCGTGGAGATCGGCGGTACCGTCGGCGATTACGAATCACTCAGCTTCATCGAAGCCATCCGCGAATTCGGCGTCCGCGTGGGTATGGAAAACACTGCCTACGTGCACGTGGTCTACCTACCGCACATCTCTGCCAGCAACGAGACCAAGACCAAGCCGGCCCAGAACTCGGTCCGCGACCTACGGGGTCTCGGCATCGCGCCCGACATCCTGGTAGCGCGCAGCGAAAGCGCCGTGGCCGAGCCCATCTTGCAGAAGCTCAGCCTGTTCGCCGGCGTGGCTCGCAGCGCCATCGCCTCGCTGCCCAACGCCCGGACCATCTATGAAGTGCCGCTGACGCTCGAAGACAACGGCATCGGCGAAGTGCTGACCAAGCGTCTGGGGCTCAAGCACACCAAACCGGACCTGAAAGATTGGCGTACCACCGTTGAGCACGCTACCAAGCAGCATGCGCGCACCGTCTGTGTCGGCGTAGTGGCGAAATACATGGACAATACGGACACCTACATGTCGGTCTTCGAAGCGCTGAAATCGGCTGCCTGGGCCAATGACGCCGTCATCGACATCCAGTGGATCGATGCCGAGGCGCTAGAGGGCATGAACGACCGCCAGGTGGCGAATGCCTTCCGCGGCGTGGACGGCATCGTGGTGCCCGGCGGCTTCGGCACCCGCGCGCTGGAGGGCAAGATCCGCGCGGCGCAGTACGCGCTGAAAAAGAAGCTGCCGTACTTAGGCCTGTGCCTCGGTCTGCAGATGGGCGTCATCGCCGCGGCCCGTAATGCCGGGCTGAGTGAAGCTACTACGGCCGAGCTGGACGCCGAGGCTCGCGACCTGGTCATCAACACCATGGCCGGCCAGGAAGGCCTCCAGAACACCGGCGGCACCATGCCGCCTCGGTAACTACAACTGCCACCTGGCCAAAGACAGCCTGGCTGCCAAGGTCTACGGCGCCCGCGACATCGTCGAGCGCCACCGCCACCGCTATGAGTGCAACAATGCCTACCGTGATCTCTACGATCGTGGGGTATCCGCGCCAGCGGCATCAAACCCCGACAACGACCTGGTTGAGGTCATCGAGGGCGTCAATCATCCGTTCTTCCTGGCTAGCCAGTACCACCCCGAGTTCAAAAGCCGGCCCAACCGCGCCCACCCCATGTTCCGCGGCTTCGTGGCCAGTTTGTTGCAAAAGTAACCGGAACAGGTAGCATAAGCACTATGGGCGAAGAGCCAACGGCAAACGAATCTTACTGGTTGAGGACGACGACGCACTCGCCAACGTCTACACTATGCGCCTGAAAGGCGAGGGGTTTGATGTCCGCCGCGTCGCCAACGGCGAAGACGCGCTGGCTGCTGCCAAAGAGCACAAGCCCGACATGGTCCTGCTTGATGCCATGATGCCGAAGGTCAGCGGCTTCGATGTGCTCGACATTCCTCCGCAACACTCCCGAAACTGCCAACCTCAAGATCATCATGCTGACCGCCCTCAGCCAGGAAAGCGACAAGCAGCGCGCACAGGGCCTCGGCGTCGATGATTACCTCGTAAAGTCCCAGGTCGTCATCTCTGACGTCGTCGACCCGCGTTCAAATACCACCTCGGCCTATCATAGACTACCCAACTTGCACACTAAGCTCCCCAAAAGGGAGCTTTTTATAATACACTCATATCCTGTAATTGACATACGATACACCTTATGCTAATATTAGACATAGTTTAACGAATAACACAAACATGTCAGAGCAAGAATATCGTCCTCGCCACGCAGACTTTCTGCCCGCTCCCCAAACTGCGGAGGCTATTCCTACTGTCTCGGAGACTGCTCATGATGTGCCTGTGCTATCCGAACTGCCAGAGCAGATAACTTCTGTAGAAACAGAGGCGCCTATGCCTACTCCTGATGTAGTAGCACGCCGCAGGCATACGCGGATTCATCCGTGCCCGTAAGCAGCGGCATGCCGAAGTGCCGACTCTGCTGTATCAGCTCATGAAGAAGCCGTCATTACCACCGAACCTGCCTCTGTATTTTCGGAGGTTGCGCCTGAAGAACCCGAGAGTGAGCAGTATCGCTCGCTCTCTGATCTACTTAAGCCGGAAGTGTTACGAGAACGCGAACAGGCTATCTCCGCACGTATTGACGGATCGCCTGTATTCTCAAAGCTGCGTGACTAAACAGCGCTGCCCGATTGAACTCAGAAGAATATAGTAAGGCCAGTAGGACACGCGATTTAGAAAAGCTAGGGCAACTAGATAGAGAGAATATAGAGATATTGGAAGCCGAAGAGGCTTTTAGCATCGAACAAAGAGGTGCATATCGGTCGCTAAGCGGACAGTTGTATGATCTTAACATGTTCAGTCCTACGATGTAGGATCCGGAGAGCAAGACCGGTCAGGCACTACTGGAGATATTACGGGAAGCACCGGCCGTACATAACCGCTCTGCTGACGCCAGCGCGCCCTTCGCTCACCACGAAGAGAACGATGGGTCTTCACGGAAAGTCGTCACAACCCTGAAATAGAAAGTTATTTGGAAGATAGGTTGCCCATGAAAGGCTATCTGCCGACTGAAGCCGGCTCGGTTATGATTCGTGGTTCACGCGAAGAAGGTTTTGATGTACCACTTGACCTTGTAGTGAAGCTAGCCGGCTTTGAGACTTGGCTTGGCCGTTCGGCCCAATATGGCAAAGATTACAATCTGAATTCGGCGCTGGCAAAATGAGCAGTTTGAACGTCATTAAGCACTATGCTTCGTTGGCAACCGAGGTGCCACCAGTAACGGTGATGCGTGTTCTTATACAGCCTGATGGCAAGATATTGTGCGATAACGGCGAAGGCGACTCCCACCGTATCGCCCGCTGCCATGCTGCGTGGAGATACGACAGTGAAGGCGACAAACCTGGAGTTTAAATTGCTCAAATACAATGTTATATAATTGACTTATTAAAAAACTTATGCTAACATTTAATTAGTTACTACTAAAAACAAAACATGCAGACACATACCCAGTAGGCTCACCAGCTCAAAGCACCATCCCTCTTGATTCTCCGGAATGGGGCATGCCAAAACATATATGTCAGCGTAATGTACCTCCTGTAGAGGCACCTCCCGTAGAAGTAGTTGGCCACCCTGAGATTATCACCGAAGTGCCTCCTCATCTCGCCGAGAGGGCCGGGACAGGCTGCATTAAGCGGGGAAGGTATATTTACCCTTGAACCCGAGAGCCATGAGTCACCGCGCGATCATCGCAATAAGATACTCTTCGCACCAAAGTTTCAGGCTACTGAAGAGGGCGTATCTGAATCTCCTAAGACTGAGACTAAGAGTTTCGATTATCTTTTTGACCCAGACTATGAGCCGACATTGAAGCAGCACGAGTCGAACCCGTTGCAAAAAAACATGAATGGGTAGTCACCGACAAGACCCGAGAAGAAGCTAAGAATAAATTGCTGTCAGCCGCCAAGACGGGACAAAGAGCTGGTGGCTATCATCCAGTCCCAGGCGGGCGAAGTGAATCTGAATGATCCACTAGCGGTGGTCGACGCAATCCGGACGAAGGCTGATTTTCGTCTGAAGGTAGGGAGCCACTATCTGCAAATGATCGATTCCCTAGCTCGTATAGACGGTGTAATGCAGAGCGAATAGTACGTAATGCCGGAAAGCGTCCTGATAGGGGAGAGTATCCGGTTGCGAATATGACAGTCGTGAGTATGCGGCGATGCTTTGCCTGGCTAAACTGGATGGTACGTTCGATGCTGATGCCATTTCCCCGACGGACTACATAGAACACAATAACAAGGGCGAGACTATACGTGGCCAGCACCGAGATGGCCGCCGATATCGCCTTAGGCTAAAATGCTTATGGATATAAAAAACCGCTCGAGACGAGCGGTTTTTTGTTGGCGGAAGGTATTATTCGACGGTGACTTCGGTGCGGCGGACGCTGCGGCCCGGAGAAGGTGCGGACTTTGCGGGTCTGCATGTGGACGACGCCGTCGCGGGCAGCGTGGATTGGTGAAGTTGCGGCTGAGGGTGGTGCCTACGCCGGGGCGCTTGCTCATGCCGACCTGGCGGACGATGACCTGGCCGGTACGAACGACCTGGCCGCCGAACAGCTTAACACCAAGGCGCTGGCCTTGGCTGTCCCCTAGTATTTTTGGCGGTACCGCCGGCTTTGACGTGTGACATGCTACTTCCTGGTTAGTACTAATAATTCGCGAGCAGTGTATTGGTCTTCCCGGTAATAGAGAAGGTCGGCATCCCGAGCGTGCTCAAATCTTACCCGATTATAGCCCAAATCGTCAATCTGGTCAACCAGGGGGTAAGTGTTTGAACTGGTTTTGGCCGACGGCCCAGGCGGGGACGGCCAGGCAGAGAGGTGTGCCGGGCGCGAGCTGACCATGAGATTCTTTAGGAACTTCTTGAGGATGAGGTTGACTTCGGCGGAAGTCTGGGCGATCAGCTCGCCGGTGGGTTGCTCCGTGAAGGGACGGCCCAGGTAGGTTTCGGTGGCAACGGCGTCGATGGTGCCACTCCACTGATAGCTGGTAGCGTCACCGGCATCCAGCTTGAAATTGTGGGCAGTGTTGAACTGCTCCGACAGCCAGTCGAGGTTTTCCCGGAGAAGTCGACCATGCGTTGCTCCAGATCGGTGCCGTACGCATGGAAGCCCATGAGAATGGCTTCCTGCAGCAAGACGCCGGTGCCGCAGAACGGGTCGAGTACAGTGCCGCCGGCAGCGGGATTCGTGAGGTTTATGAGCGTCTGGGCGAGCTTGGGGCGGCAGCATGCCGACGCGGGCGTCGCGCTTGGGTCGGCCGCGGTCGCGCTGGGGTGTAGCTATCGATGTCCTGGACTGAAACCGTGCGGGCCACGAGCGTCGTATTGCGGCTCGTTGCGATCAGTAATAATTCCCAGCCTTGCGGTCCGGTGAGGTGATTATGCACCACCTGAGCGGTGTTGAGTTCGAGTTCATTGTTCGGGATGAGCCGCATCGATTTTCCCTGGGCCCGGACGATCTTTTGATGGTAAGCCCGGCGGCATTCAGCTTGCCGACCGTCACATCCAATCCGACACGCTAAGGCCGAGCTGTAATTTTCCCTCGGGCTTCAGGTGCAGGCGGTCCTTGACGGCGCTGGCCAGCATTTTTCTCGACGACTTTCCAGTTGGTGCTTGGCAGCTCAGTCCCAGACTGCGGCCAGCGGGTGCTGCCGCCGAGGCGCGGAAAATCTACCTCGGCGAAGTCCAGGCTGAGGCCGGCGACGCCGGGGCGACGGAAGACACGGCCGCGGCACCGTAGAGGCTTTCGAGCTCGGCCAGGCCGAGGGCAGGCTGGCGGCCGAGGATGGTTAGGGACTTTGGCGCATCGTTTGACATGCCAACAGTATAGCGTACGGCGTTGCCATTCCCGCGAAGGCGGGAATCCATTCCATGAAGCCCTGTCATATTTTCTTTGGATCCGAACCAGGATCGGGATGACGGGGATAGATTCCCGCCTTCGCGGGAATGACGATGCAAGATATAATGCTTAGAGCATGGCTGAGACCTCATTCATTAGACGGCGCTGGAAGCTGATATCAACATCATAACGGTGGTGGCGCTGGTGGTTTTGGTGGTGGCTATCCGCGGGCAGCTGGTGGATACGTTCAAAAACCTGTTCAAGGTGCATGCTGGTTTCTGCTGCTGATGATTCCGGTGGAGTTCCTGAACTATGACGCGCAGGCGCGGCTGTATCAGCGGTTGTTCAAGATAGTCGGCAACGAGCTGAGCTACCGGAAGATGTTCCGAAGCATCCTTGGAACTGAATTTTGTGAATAATGTTTTTCCAAGCGGCGGGGTTACGGGGATAAGCTATTTCGGCGTGCGCATGCGCGGACAAGACATCACCGGGGCCAAGGCTACGGTGGTGCAGCTGCTAAAGCTGGTGATGATATTCCTGAGTTTCGAGGTGCTGATAGTGCTGGGCTGTTCTTCCTGGCCGTCGAGGGGCACATCAACAGTCTGATTTTGCTGGTGTCCGGCGTGCTGGTGACGCTGGTGGTGGTGGGCACGGCCGTGTTCGCGTATATCATCGGCAGTAAGAGCCGGATCGCGGGCTTCTTCATGCTGGTAACGCGCCAGCTTAACAGGTTACTGACATTGTTTAAGCGAGGTAATAGCGACACGATAAACGTGGAACGTACCCGGGCATTGTTCGAGGATCTGCACGACAACTATATGCTGATCCGAAAAGATATACGGCAACTGAAATGGCCGTTTTTTCTGGGCGCTGATGGCGAATTTCTGGGAAGTGGTGGCGGTGTACGTGGTGTATGCGGCGTTCGGGCACTTCGTAACTTCGGGGCAGTCATCATCGCTTACGCCGTGGCGAATTTCGCCGGACTGGTGAGCGTGCTGCCGGGCGGCGTGGGCATATATGAAGGGTTGATGACGCTGGTGCTGACGGCGACGGCGTGCCTTCGCGTCTCAGTCTGCCGGTAACGGTGATGTACCGGTACTGAACACGCTGGTGCAGTTGCCGCCGGGCTATTACTATTACCATCAGACATTGCATGGGCTAAAGAGCCGGCGAAGCTGGAGGGGTAATGACCGGCATCCGAAGTATCGAATTATCGAAGTATCGGGGATCTCCGGGTATTCGATACTTCGACATTCGGATGTCGGGGAGGTGCTATGCAGGCTGATTTGATATTCGGCGTGTCCGATTTCGTAGCGTACCTGAACCAGACGCTGGAGATGGCGTATCCGTATGTGACTATCGAGGGGGAGCTGACGAACTCGGGTGAGCCGCGGACGATGGGTGTATTTCGACCTCAAGGATGACGAATCGAGCGTTAAATTCTTCGGCACGGTGTACGCGCTGCCCGGGCCGCTCGAGGACGGTATGGTGGTGCGGGTGAGCGGCAGTCCGCGGCTGCACCCGCAGTACGGATTCAGCGTGAACTATACGAATATCCAGCCAGTGGGCGAGGGAAGCTTGCGCAAGGCAGCGGACCTGCTGGCCGCGAAGCTGGAGAAGGAAGGGTTGTTCGCGCCGGAACGGAAGCGGGCGTTGCCGTATCCGCCGGGCAGGGTGGCGCTGATTACGGCCGGCGGGTCGGCGGCGTACGCCGATTTCGTGAAGATATTGAACGCGCGCTGGCGCGGCGTTGCCGTGGAGCATTTCGATGTGTTGGTGCAAGGTGAGCAGGCGCCGGGACAGATCGTGTCTGCTATCGCTGCCGCGAATGCGTTGGCGGCAGTGCCGGACGTGTTGGTACTGACGCGCGGCGGCGGCAGCGCCGAAGATCTGGCGGCATTCAGCACCGAACCGGTGGTGCGGGCAGTAGCCGGCAGCCGGGTGCCGACGCTGGTGGCCATCGGGCACGAAGTCGACTTCTCCCTGGCGGAACTGGCAGCCGACCGGCGTGCCAGTACGCCGAGCAACGCTGCCGAACTGTTGACGCCCGACCGCGACGTGGTGCTGGCCGGCTGCAAGAACTGCGCCGGGATCTGAGCGCGGACTTGTTGGGCGTGGTGGCGCAGCGCCAGGACTGGGTGAAGCAGCAGCACGCCGAGCTGAACCGGGGTTGTCTGCGAGCTATCAGGCGGCGAAATTCCGGCTGCAGTCCGTCGGCAACTGCTGGAAGCGTACGATCCGACGGCAGCGCTGCGGCGCGGCTATGCGCTGATACGATCGGGCGGGAAGGTTATCAAAAGCGTGAACGGGCTTACGGTCGGTGCTGTGGTGGAATTGCAATTGAGCGACGGCACCGCGGCAGCTACAATAACGGGCAAGGAGAAACAGTGATGGCGAAAAAAGCAGAGTTTGATTATCGGGCGAAAGCGGACGAGCTGGAGCGGATCGTGAGCGATCTGCAGAACCCGGACATCCAGATAGATGAGGCGACGAAGCTGCATGCGGCAGGGCTCAAGCTGATCGGCGAGCTGGAGGCATATCTGAACCAAGCCGAGATCGAGGTGCGGAAGCACATTACGACATGAACAAGCGTTGTCATCCCAGCGAAGGCTGGGATCCAGTAGGAAAATCAGCAGCGTTGCTGCCACTGTTTGGACTAGATTCCAGCCTTCGCTGGAATGACAACCCTGGGGATGTGGCGTGATTTTTTGGTTTATCATTATCTTCGTGCTGTTGCTGGCGTTTGCCGGGGTGGTCCTGCGCGGCGCGCCCTATGTACCGACGCTGGACGCGCAGGCCAAGGCGGCGCTGGAACTGCTGGACCTGCAGCCGGGGCCAGACGCTGTTGGAACTAGGCAGCGGTGACGGCAAGGTGCTGGTGACGGCGGCGCGGGCCGGGCTCAATGTGGTCGGCATCGAATTGAACCCATTCTGGTGGCGGTGAGCTGGCTGCGGACGCGCCGTTATCGCAAGCAGGTGCGGATCATCTGGGGTGATCTGTGGCGCGCGGAGTGGCCGGAGTGTGACGGGGTATTCGTGTTTCTGCTGGGCGGTTCATGCCGAAACTGGATGCGCGTATGGAAGAGGTCCGGAAACCGCTGGCCAGTTTCGCGTTCAAGATTCCCGGGCGCAAGATGACCGCGGAAAAATCCGGGGTTTATCTCTACAAGTATTAGACTCTTTCATGTTACTTTTGGCCGCAAAAGTAACCAAAACTCTCCGGCCCTGAATTCAAAAACATGACTGACTTTTTCATCCCGCCTGTCGGGCGTGTGCGGAACTCACTTCGTTCAGACATCCTCCGTGCGCCGGCATCGGAATGAAAAAGATCAATCAGTTTTTGAGGGGCCGGCTCTACGAGGAAAATCTGTTGAAGCGAGCGAGGGAGTATTGAAATTGAAAAAAGGGCGGGGGTAGGTTACCATGAGCAGTATGAAGAAAATAGCCGGCGACCAGCGTGGCGTGAACGTGCTGTTGCTGCCGCTCGTATTGCTGCTGGTGCTGTTCCTGGGCGCGGTCGGGTTTTCCGTGTGGGCCTACGGCAGCCAGCAAGACTACAAGAACAATACCGATGCCAAGATAGCGACGGCTGTCGCGGCGGACAAACAGTCGGTCCAGGCGGCCGATGCCAAACAGTATGCCGAAGCGGCCAAAAGCCCGCTCAAATCGTACACCGGTCCTGACGCGTACGGCAGCGTAAAGGTGGAGTATCCGAAAACCTGGAGCGCCTATGTGGATACGAGCAGCAGCAGTACGCCGCTGGACGCGTATTTCCATGAAGATTACGTGCCGTCCACGCAATCGAAGCTGACCTACAACCTGCGCGTGCAGGTCGATACGCAATCGTATGACAACGTCTTGAGCCAGTACGCTTCCAAGGTCAAGAACGGGACTGTCACGGCCACGCCGTACAGCCTGCCGAATGTCACAGGCGTGACCGGTACGATGCTGGCCGGCAACATATTCAACAGCAGCCAAAGCGGTGCGGGCACCATCGTGCTGCTGCCGCTGCGTGCCAACACGCTTGAGATATGGACCGAGTCGAATGATTATCTGTCAGATTTCAATACCTACATTCTGCCGAATCTGACATTTTCGCCGTAGGCAACGCCCGGCTTTCCGCGCTATAATAGTACCTAGTCAAACGGGCGGGGTAACGACGGGCGGATATATATGCAGCAGAGGGGTCAGGGCGCGGAGCTAAACGGTCAGGAACGCTTGTTTTTGAGTTTGGCCGAGCAGCTTACCCGGACCGCTGCTCACCGTCGCGCGCCTGGCCGAGCTGGCTGCCGCGGAAGATCCGGCGGCAGCCGCCGAGCACTGGCAGACGGTGCGCTCCATCACCTCGTCTTCGCTGCAGCAGGTCGAAAGCTATGCGCTGAGCCTCCGGGTGCACGGCAAGGTGACGCCGCTGGAGCTGGAGCCGGTGACCATGTCGTCGCTGCTGTACGAGACGGCGGCGGCGCTGGAGCCGTTCGCCAAACAATATGGGGTGAACGTGGAGCTCGACCCGCAGCCGCGGCTGCAGCCGATCTTCGCCGACCGGATGGTGCTGCAATCGGCCATGACCAGTCTGGGGCAGGTATTCGTGCTGGCCCAGGCCGAGAGTGATGAGCCGGCGGCCGTGCACCTGAGCGCGCACCGTAGCCGCTACGGCATCGTGGCCGGGCTGTACGGCAGCTCGCCGCAGCTGGGCGCCGACAGCTTGCGCCGGGCACGGGCGCTGCAGGGCCGGGCGCGCCAGCCGCTGCACCGGCTGGTCAGCGGACCGGCGGCAGGGGTGTTCGTGGCCGACAGTTTGCTGGGTACGCTCAAAGCGCATCTGCATGTGGCGCGGTATCATAGCCTGACTGGATTAGCTGCGACATTGACGCCAAGCCAACAGTTACAGTTGATATAGCCATGCGTATCTTATTAATTGAGCCTGATTTTCTGCAAGCGGCCACCTACGAAAAGGTGCTTACGAGGGCTGGCCACCAAGTGGCGCGGGCGGTCTCGGCCCAGGCGGCGGTGCATCTGGCTGACGAGCATATGCCCGATCTGGTGCTGCTGGAGCTGCAGCTGCCCAACCACAACGGCGTGGAGTTCTTGTACGAGTTCGCAGTTACGGCGAATGGCTGCACATACCATCATCATCCACACCTTCGTGCCGCCGCACGAGCTGGTGCGCGCCAGCACATTGCGCGTGAACTGGGCGTGGTGCGCACGCTGTACAAGCCGGCCACCAGTCTGAACCAACTGTGTGCCGCCGTGGTGGACGCCGTCCCGGTACCGTCATGAATCAGTCTCGGCCGCAGCAGGTCACCACCGGCATCGTGCTCACGCGGGTGGATTACGGCGAGGCCGACCGCATCATCACGCTCATCACGCCGGACCAGGGCAAGCTGCGCTTGATGGCCAAGGGCGTGCGGCGCATCAAAAGCAAGCTGGCCGGCGGCATCGAGCTGTTCAGCGTCAGCAACATCACCTTTATCCGCGGCCGCGGCGACATCGGTACGCTGGTCTCCAGCCGGGTGCTGACGCACTACGGCCGCATCGTGAGCGATCTGGATCGCAACCATGCGCGGCTATGAGCTCATCAAGCAGCTCAACAAAGCTACCGAGGATGAGCCCGAGGCCGATTATTTCCATCTGTTGGAGCAAGCCTTCGCGGCGCTGGATGATACCGCTATCAGCCTGGATCTCATCAGCCTATGGTTCGGCGCTCAGCTGCTGCGGCTGAGCGGCCACATCGCCCAACTTGCAGACCGAGCGGGACGGCACCAAGCTGGCGGCCGGCCAAGCCTACGAATTCAGCTTCGACGACAGCGCCTTCCTGCTGCGCGCGGATGGCCCTTACGGCAGCGATGCCATCAAGTTCCTGCGCCTGGTCTTCGCCGGCAATCCGCCGGGGGTGCTGGTCAACATCCAAGGTGCCGAGAAAACTCGTGGCTGCCACCCGACAGCTTGTCACATTCATGCAACAGCAGTATATTCGTTGATACAAAGGAGCGCGCATATATGAATGCACTGAGATTTGATCTGGAGGGCGGAACCGCCTACGAAGGCGATCTGTGCCTGCATTTCTCACGGACCTATTTTCAGTCCGACCTGTCGAGCCGGGTTCTGCACCGTCAGGTACCGCTCGGCCTGGTAAGGCCGCCGGTGGACGACCCGGCTGCGACCCTGCAGCAGGTGCGGCGGGCTTTGAATAAGGAGCGAAAACAGGATGTGCCGCTGACCAACATAGTGGCTGCCAGCATCGTACAGGCGGCTGTTACGGTGGAGCTGGGCGAATCACCGGTAATGCCGTGGGGTACGATGCGTGTGCGCCGGCTGGCATCGTTCGCGATAGTGAAATCGTCGCAGCGAATCGATGCCATACGGGCGCTGAATGAGAGCCGAGATTCCTGACGACGACGGCTTTGGTCAAGCCCGGCGGGCAGAAGAGGCAGAATCGACATCGGCACGCTTATCCACCTGCCGGTTACCTCGGACGAGGCAGCAGCCAGCCCGGTGCGCAGTGCGGTATTGAGCGCTGCCGGCGGCGGCTTCCGAACGTCGGATCCCTATATCGCTCTGCACGGCGAAGGTCCGGACTATATCGAGCAATTGGTGACGCTGGCTGACCTGCAGTAGCCGAAGCGGAGTAAAACGGGTATAATTTGCTCATAATGAGTGATGTGACTATGGACGATATCATTAGCCTGTCAAAGCGGCGTGGTTTCGTGTTCCAGGCCAGCGAGATCTACGGCGGTCTGGCCGGTTTTTATGATTACGGACCGCTCGGTGTGAACTGGTCAACAACCTGAAGCGCGAGTGGTGGGACGCCATGGTGCACGAGCATGACAATATCTTTGGTATCGATGGTGCCATTATCCAAAACCCCAAGCTGTGGGAAGCCAGCGGCCACGTGGCCGGTTTTACCGACCCGCTGGTGGAAGACGTGGTGACGCACAAGCGCTACCGGGCTGACCATATGGCTGGCATCGACAGCAATGACATCGAAGAGCTGACCAAGATTCTGAAAGATAAGAAGTCACCCGACGGCAATGCTTTTGGCCCGGTGCGCACCTTTAATATGATGATGAAGACCTATTTGGGCCCGGTAGAGGACACGGAGAGTACGGCTTATCTGCGCCGGAAACGGCTGGCGCTATCTTCGTGAACTACGAAAACGTGCGTGAGACCATGCGCGCCAAGCTGCCGTTCGGCATCGCGCAAGTGGGTAAGGCGTTCCGCAATGAAATATCCCCGCGCGATTTCATCTTCCGCGTGCGCGAGCTGGAACAGATGGAGATGCAGTATTTCATTACTCCGAGCGAGCAGGAGAAGACATACGAAGATTGGCGCCAGTTCGCCTGGAAATTTTGCGTGGAGCGTCTGGGCATCGCCGAGGAAAACCTGCAATGGCACGAGCACACTGCCGAAGAGCGTGCCCACTACGCCGCCGCCGCGCACGACATCTATTTCAAGTATCCGCAAGGCTTTAAAGAGCTATGGGGCACGCACAATCGCACCGATTTCGACCTGGGCAATCACCAGCGGGTGAGCGGCAAAGATCTGACCTACTTCGATGAAGCTACCCGCGAGCGCTTCATCCCGTACATCATAGAAAGTTCGGTGGGTGTCGGCCGCATGCTGCTGGCCGTGCTGGCAGATGCCTACCACGAAGAGGAAGTAAACGGCGAAAAGCGCGTGGTGCTCAAACTCAAACCGAGTTTGGCACCGTACAAAGTCGCTGTCAGCCCGCTGCTCAAAAACAAGCCGGAGCTGGTCGATAAGGCCCGTGAAGTCTACACCATGCTCAAGAAAGAGTTCGGCTCGGTCATGTGGGACGATAACGGTAACATCGGCAAACGCTACCGGCGCCAAGACGAAATCGGCACCCCATACTGCGTCGTCATCGACTTTGCCACCCTGGAAGGCGACACCGCCGGCACCGTAACCGTCCGCCACCGCGACACTACCGAACAAGAGCGTATCAGTATTGAAAGGTTGGGAGAAAGTCTTCGCGCTAGTTCATGAGCTGGACTATCCAGCTGTATGAAAGCCCAAGTGGCCATACTCCTGTCGAGGATTTCATCCGCTCACTTCAGCCGGCCACTATAGCTAAGCTTAGGCATCAGCTAAACCTCTTGGCCGAGTTTGGACTGCAGCTGGGAATGCCCAATGCAAAACCAATAGGTAATGGTATGTTTGAGTTACGTGTTAGAGGTAGGGAAGAGGTCCGCGCGCTATATCTTTTCCATACGGGTAAAACAATCATTGTGTTACATGGCTTCAAAAAGAAAACAATGGCGATCTCTCGGAAGGACTTGAATATTGCGCGTGGTAGAAAAGCTGAAGTAGAGAACCTCATAACGTATAGGTTATAATATCATTGACAATAATATAACGCATAAGTTATACTATTGCTAGGCATATATATTACGTAGTAATATATATGCCTATGAACACAGGAGAAAAATCATTATGAAAGATTGGAAAAAACTAGAAAGCGAACTGCTGAAAGACCCCGCTGTTAAGGCAGAGGTTGATAGGCTGGATGCCGAATATCAGCTCGCCCGGCAACTTATCAAAGCACGGCTTGCCAAAAAGCTGACCCAAACGGAACTTGCCGAGAGAGCCGGCGTAAAGCAGGAATACATCGCGCGGCTGGAGAGCGGCACGGCCAACCCGACAGTGGGCAATCTGAATAAGGTTGCAGACGTACTCGGTAAGCGAGTCAAGCTAGTCGGCGTCTCCTAGCATATGAAACAGGCGGTTTTATTACATGGGACGGGCGGGAAACCGGAAGGCAGCTGGCGGCCGTGGCTAAAAGCCAAGCTGGAAGCAGAAAGGTATAGCGTGTGGGTGCCGGAATTGCCGGACGGAGAAAATCCGAAACGGGAAGTATATAACGATTTTTTGCTTGGTAGCGGGCGGTACTTTACCGATGGCATCGTGGTGGGGCACAGCAGCGGTGCGGCGAGTGTGCTGAATATGCTCATGGACGAGCGCTGTCCGAAAATCAAATTGGGCGTGATGGTTTCGTTCTGGGAATACGGCGTGCCGCCGGGTAGGGACGAGGAGCATGTGCGTAATCTGTTTCCGCCGAACGGTTTTGATTATGAACTTATAAAATCCAAAGCGGCGAAGCTGGCATTTCTGCAGAGTGATAACGATACGGTCGCGCCGCTCGAACAGATAGAGAACCTGGCGCACAAACTGAATGCGTCTTTCACGGTCGTCCACAATGGCGACCACTTGGGCAGTCCACGCACCGAACTCCCGGAGCTGTGGCAGATCATCGAACCAAATTTATGAAACGGGTGATGATTATCGGGGCGCCGGGGACGGGGAAGAGTACGTTCGCGAAGAAGCTAGCCGAGGAGACCGGCTTGCCGCTGATTCATATCGACTATTACTATCACGATCCGGCCAAGGACTACTATACGGACAAACCGGCTTGGCGGGCGCTCGTGACGGAGCTGGCGGCGCAAGGACCGCTGGATTATTGACGGCAATTACGGCACTACCATGGGCGAACGCATGCGGCGGGCCGATATCATCTTTTATTTCGACCTGCCATGCCGGACGGCGCTCAAGGGGGTGGTGAAGCGGCGGTTGGCCGCGCATCGCACGGTCCGCACTGATATGCCAGAGGGTTGGAAAGAGAAAGCTGACCTGAAACTCTTCAAGTATGTCTGGGGCTTCAAGAAAGCTTACGCGGCTGGCACGCAGCGACTACTGGACGAGAACAAAGACAAGCAGATTATCATCTTCGAAAACCACAAACAGGCAGATACTTACCTGGCGGGACTATAATAGAGGTACAAGGAGGAACTGCTATGAAAATAGGAATACTGGGCAGCGGGAACGTAGGGCAGGTGCTGGCAAAGGGCTTCCTGGCCGAAGGGCACGAGGTGTTCCTGGCGACGCGTGACACGGGCAGCGAGAAGGCGGACATGCTGCGCACCAACATCGAGGGTGCGTACGTGTGCAGCTTTGCTGACGCGGCCAAACAGTGCGAGCTGGCGGTGCTGTGCACGCCGTGGGTCACGGCAGCCGACGCGCTGAAGAGCGCTGACGCGGTGGTGAACCTGCACGGCAAGGTGCTCATAGATGCCAATAACGTGGTGGACCGCAGCGGCGAGGTACCGGTGTACGGCATGCCGGAGGGCTCGGCGGCGCAGGAGATCCAGAGATGGCTGCCCGAGACCAAAGTGGTGAAGGCGTTTAATACCGTGGGTGCCAATATGATGTACAAGCCGCAGCTTAGTGCCACGCCCACCATGTTCATCGCCGGCGATGACGAGGACGCCAAAAAACAGGTGAGCGACATCATAACCAGCTTCGGTTGGGAACCGCTGGACAACGGCCCGCTGGTTGCTTCCCGCGAACTGGAAGCTATGGTGGTAATCTGGCTCCGCAACGCTGCGATCAACGGCCGCGACCACGCCTTCAAGATGCTTTAGATATTCGCTAGGGTCCTGATGCGTGTACATATTGCCGCAACTGAAAGGTCGGTGGCGTCTATGACGTGGTCGGCCGTACGCTTTGGTCGGCTCGACATACTTCCGGTGCATCGGCTTCAAGACTTTCTCGACGTACTCGCCATGCGGGATGATGGTGTCTTTGCTGCCGCGAGCTTCGCGCCGACGTCTTTGCCGCTCAGTCTCGTCGATATCAAGATAGAATGACGTATCATACAGTTTCCTGAGCTCTGGCTTATACAGTGCCAGATAGCCCTCGATAATTAGGATAGGCTTTGGCTCGACTGTACGTTCCACGAAATTCTTATACAGGAAATAGTCCGGGTTCGAGCGGTGCGCCCAGGACAGGATGGTGATGGGTCGGCCGCTACGCAGTGTCTGGATATCGCGGATAAGGTTGCCCCAGTGAATGATGTCCGGATGATCCCAGTTGATCATATCGCCGACCATTGGGATATTAGCCGGACGGGGCTGGGCAACCATTTGGTAGTCGTCGAAGTTCAATACTTCGATCTCACTCGGGTTCTCATCTTGCAATTCATAACTGACGGTAGACTTGCCGGCGCCGGAACCGCCGGCTATCCCAATGATTTCCATATCGCAAAGTATAAAATAAATCCCGTCAGAATGCTAAGATAAGGAGATGAAAAAAGATCTGCAGACGCCTATTACTGTTGCTATAGCCGACAAGGTAGTAGCTGAGTTTGGCACGCCGGTGTATCTGTATGATGAACAGGGGATACGCGGCACGGCGCAGAAGCTGAATGCTGCGTTTTCATGGGCGAAGGGTTATAAGAACTACTTTGCAGTCAAAGCCACGCCGACCCCCAGTAATCCTAAAGACATTGCACGAAGATGGGATGGGGTTTGACTGTTCGTCGCGCGTGGAGCT
Organism: Candidatus Saccharimonadota bacterium; assembly: GCA_037200465.1. Lineage (GTDB taxonomy): Bacteria > Patescibacteriota > Saccharimonadia > Saccharimonadales > UBA4665 > JAJZCD01. The sequence continues at coordinate 110,082 of JBBCFY010000010.1, forward strand.
GCTGATGGTGCAGCGGCTGGGATTCAGTGGCGCGGACATATTCTTTACCAGCAATAATACGTCGCGGGAGGATTTCGAGCTGGCGATTGAGCTGGATGCGACGGTGAACATAGACGACCTGACCCAGGTGCCGGTATTCGCAGAGGTGCTCGGCCGCAAACACTTGTCGCGGGCGGCGGTGCGTTACAATCCGGGCGATCTTAAGACCGGCAATGCTATCATTGGCAAACCGACCGAAGCGAAATACGGCATGCGGCTGGACCAGCTGGCCGAAGCGTTCAGTAGTCTGAAAAAGCAGGATATCGGTGAATTCGGCCTGCATACCATGGTAGCTTCGAACGAACTGCATTCGGAGTATTTCGCCGAGACGGCGCGGATACTGCTGGCAGCGGTCGATGAAGTCGAAGCCAAGACTGGCGTGCACATTGACTTCATAAACCTGGGCGGCGGTTTCGGGCTGAATTACAAACCCGATCAGACGCCGTTCGATATCGAAGCCACGGCCGCCGGCATACGTGAAGCATTGGCCGGTCGCGAGCTGCGGATATATACCGAAAACGGCCGCTATGTCACCGGCCCGCACGGCTATCTGCTCACTAAAGTGCGCTACGTGATGGATAAGTACAAAACCTACGTCGGGGTGGATGCCTCTATGCACAATCTGATGCGTCCGGGTATGTACGGCGCCTACCATCAGCTGACCGTCATCGGGCATGAAGGCGATGAACCAACCGAGACGTACGACGTGGTCGGTTCATTATGTGAGAACAATGATAAGTTTGCCATCGACCGCAAGCTCCCGAAAGTAAAGCCGGACGATTTAGTGGTTATCCACGATGCCGGCGCCCACGGCCATGCCATGGGCTTTAACTACAACGGTCTACTGCGCTCGGCCGAAGTATTGCTGCGAACGGACGGCTCATTTGAACTCATCCGCCAGGCCGAAACGCCTGACGATTATTTCCGTAACATTATCTGGCCATGAAAACACTCCGGCGGACACAGTTCGGGAACCCGGTGCTGCGGGAAAAGACGCGGCGGTTGAGCCGGGAGGATATCTTATCGCCAAAAGTCCAGGAACTTATCACGAATATGCGCTACACGCTTGAGAACAAGAAATACGGCGTGGGGCTGGCGGCGACGCAGGTGGGGCAGAGCGTGGCCATAACCGTCATCGGCATCAAGCCGACGCCGACGCGGCCGGATAATCCGATTATTAATATGGTGGTCATCAACCCGGAAATCGTGAAAACGTATGACGACAAAGAGCCGATGTGGGAAGGCTGCGTCAGCTTCGGCGATACGCGCAATTTCCCGTACGCGCTCGTACCACGCTACAAAAAGATCCGCCTGCGCTGGCTGGACGAACGAGCTGAAACGCACGAAGAAGATTTCGAAGACATCTTGGCCCACGTGCTCCAGCACGAAACCGACCACTTGAACGGTATCCTGTTCGTTGACAAAGTCGAAGATACGAAATCGTATATCACCATATCTGAGTACAAGAAACGCTATCTGCAGAAGTGATAAACTAGAGCTATGAGCGAGGAAAAATACCCCGAGGCAAAAACTGACAAACTTTTTACTTGATGGCCAATCAACCTCCGTCAACTTTGTAGAAACTAAGCAAGTAAAAGAAGGTGTAGAATGCGATATCTATACATTCGAGAGTGATACCACGAAAGATTTGGCAATTGTACGAGTAAAGAAAGGTTACAAAACTCCACTGCAACAGATCCTAAGGGGAGATAAAACCGTAGAAGGCCTTGTGGACGGAGCAGGAACGTTGACGGTACAGGCGGCTGGGCACTCAGCGCGTCATAGTTTTCGGATGGGCCAGGAGCAGGATGCGGTAGTGGTCGAGATTGGCCAGATAATGCAATGGTATGCTGATGGTGAAACCGATCTGACGTTCTATGAGATATGCGAACCGCGCGTACCAGCCCGGTCGGTTCAAAGACCTGCCCGAATAGCGGGCGCTAAATATCACCTGGACATCAACTGGGCGCCGGCGCATACTGAAACTGTACAACATTGGGGACACGGGGGAGGTGCCTATGGTGAGCGGAAAGCAGTTGCGCGGATAAGTCCGGGTGACTCGTTTTGTCTATAGGTAGTAAATGATAAGGAGTAAATGGTATGAATATCGACATAAATTGGTGGGGTGTGCTGCTGGCGACGGTGGCCAGCATGGTCCGTGGGCGGAATCTGGTACAGCCAGGGCGTATTCGGTAAGACGTGGGGCAGGCTGGCCAACCTGAAGATGGATGGCAAGATGACAAGTGCCAACATGGCACCGCTGCTGCTGATACAGCTGGCGTCGTCGTTCATAACGGCCTACGTGCTGGCGCACTTCGTGTTCGTGATGCACTATTTCTTCAAAGACGCATGGGTGACGGACGCGTTCGTAACGGCCGTCTGGGCGTGGCTGGGCTTTACCGCTGCTCGCCTGGCGACGCACGACCTGTTCGAAGGCCGCCGCAAGAAACTGACGCTGCTGAACCTAAGCCACGAGCTGGTCAATCTGGTGGTGATGGGCCTGATCATCGGCTGGCTGCACCCATAGTATAAGCGAATGGCAAAACGACTCTATCGCTCGACCTCAGACCGTATGATTGCCGGCGTCTGTGGCGGCTTGGCAGAGTATTTCGATATCGACCCGGTCATCGTCCGGGTGCTGGCACTGGTGCTGCTCTTCGGCGCCGGTTCCGGCCTGCTGGCCTACATCTTACTCTGGATTGTGGTGCCCGAGAAACCCGCAGGTTGATACTCTACCCCTGTTATGCATTATAATGTTATTGTAATGTCTCGACACTTGTGGTAGGATGGATTTATGACAACAACTACCGCTACCCTTATCAAATCGGTGACAGTACCGGTGTAACTATATCCGCCAAAGACTTGAAGCGTGATGGTTTAAAGCCTGGCGACACCATTAAGCTTTCTTACGAGCCGGTCGTCTCGAACCAGCCCGACACCCACACGGTCGAGATCGTCGATCTGACGCAGAAACTTATCGCGCGCCACAAGAAAGCGCTCGATAATCTCGCCCAGCGATGAAATGGCTGACGCTCCAGGATTTGGAGCTGATTCACATCCAGGTTATCGACGCATCCGGTGGCTCGCAGGGTACGCGGGATAGCGGGCGCTTGGAGTCCGCGCTGGCAGCCATGCAGCAGGAGGTCTTTGGGGAGGAGCTGTACCCGGAGCTGCACGAAAAAGCAGCCGTTTTGCTACGCGGTATCATCGCCGACCATGCGTTTGTCGATGGCAATAAACGAACCGGTATGATGGCGGCTTTGGTGTTTTTGAATCTGAATGGTTGCGACACCAGTGTTCTGACCGACAAGGAACTCGAAGATTTCGCCGTGCAGGTGGCGGTGGAGCATCTGGACGTGCCGACCATCGCTGCCTGGCTGCGGGCACACAGCAAACAAGGTAGCCACTGAACCTATGGGTCAGACCTATAGAATCTATAGGATAGGAATTTAGATGAAATACTGGATCAATGCCATCAGCCGGGACCACGTGCAGCGGGGTGTCGCCAGCGGCTTCACGCAGGCGAATCATGGTAAGAATAATGGGCTGAAGCGGCTACGGGCGGGTGACTGGATCGTGTTCTATTCACCCAAGACAGCGTACGCGGGCGGGGAACCGCTGCAAGCCTTCACGGCCATCGGGCAGGTAGCGGATGATGCATCGTACCAGGGAGAAATGGGAAATTTCGTGGCATGGCGCCGCAATGTCGATTTCAAACCATGCCGCGAAGCACCCATCAAGCCGCTCATCGGCGACCTGTCATTCATCACCGATAAAACCCACTGGGGCTATAAATTCCGCTTCGGCCTGTTCGAAATCCCCGAACCCGACTTCGACCTTATCCAGCGTGCTATAGGCGCATGAAGTGAATCATTTTCCCTCGTTGTCATTCCAGCGTAGGCTGGAATCCAGTAGAATAAGATTATGAAACTTCTACTGACATCCGCAGGGATTACCAACAAAGCTGTTGGAGCAGCCTTGCTCCAACTTGTGGACAAGCCGGCTTCGGAAACCAAGGTGGCATTTATTCCTACCGCGGCCAACGTTGAGACCGGCAACAAAGATTGGGTGGTCAACCAGTTCATGGGGTTGTGGCGATACGGCTTCTCGCAGATCGATATCGTTGACTTCAGTGCCGATGGGGTAGATTGGAAGTCGCGCCTGGCTGAAGCGGATGTGCTATTTCTGAGCGGTGGCAACACGTTCCATTTACTGGATCAGGCACGGAAAACCGGTTTCGATATCTGGCTCAAAGAGAATATCGAAAGCAAAGTCTATGTAGGCGGCAGCGCCAGCAGCATATTGATGACGCCGATCATCGCTGTTGCCGGCCTTGAGCCGGGTGATGAAAATCTACCTGGCCTAACTGATCTTACCGGACTGAAATATGTTGATTTCGAAATCGAACCGCACTGCGATGCTGCCCATTTGGAATCGGTAAAAGACTATGCCGACACCGCGCCGAACCCGGTCTATGCCATCGATGACGAAACAGCCATCCAAGTCGTTGACGGCATGGCAACAGTAATCTCCCATGGTAGCTGGAAGCTGTACGAATGAAAGTATATGCGTTCGAGTCGACCGATTGGGCCGAGGCAGAAAAAAATGGATTGAGCCAGGCGGACGCGATTAGCTCAATTGAGCGCGGGCTGGCAGAGACTGCAAAATTACTACCAACATTATCTGAGTACATGAATATCATGGTGCGGCCACATAGTGCCCGGCGTTATTCCGGAGTATGGCACCGGAGCGCTCACGCACGATACGGAATTTATCGAAATCCATTTTGATGCAGCTGTGCCGCATGGCCGCGAGCGGGTGCTCAAGTCTCTATACGAGACCCCATTTCACGAAGGCAACCATGCCGCACGCTGGAATAGTGTTGCCTATGACGAGAGATTTATCGCTTCTGTAACTTTCGAAGGTCTCGCCACCGTTTTCGAGCGCGAATATGCTCATTATCAACCACTGTATGGCAAGTATGAAGACGATGATACGATGAGAGAATGGTTCGCAGAGCTCGAACAGGCGGATTGGGATGAGAGGGCGGTTCTATTTTTTGGCAATCCTGACGGCAGGCGGTGGATTGGCTATAAAACAGGCGCATGGCTGATCGATAAGGCGATGAAGAACTCCGGTAAGTCGGTCATTGAACTCACAGGTCTTCCGCACGATGAAATCGTGAGTCTGACGGGCATGCTAGACTAACAGGATGATTACGTACTACACCGACGGCAGTGCCAGTCCGAACCCGGGGCCGGGCGGGTATGCGGTTATTCAGGATATGAAACCGGTGGCGCTGGGCGGCGACACGGTACCGGGGAATACCACTAACATCCGTATGGAGGGCTACGCGCTCATCGCGGCACTGAAACACAGTGCCGGCGAGCCGTGCCGCATCTACACGGACAGCGAATTCTGGATAAACGTCATCACCAAATGGGCTCCGGGCTGGGAGGCCAAGGGCTGGAAGAAATCCGGCGGGCCTATCAAGAACCTGGACATCGTGCAGGAGCTGCATCCGCTCTACAAGTCATCTCAAGCCGAGTTGACTTGGGTGCGCGGCCACGTCGGCGATCCGGGCAACGAAATGGCCGACCACTGGGCCAACGAAGCTCGCCGCGGCGCCCGGCTGTAATAGCTGGCACATTTCGGGCGAAAAGCTCCGCTCCTCATTCCGTCGTATTATCAATACGCCTCCATTCCGGTGCTCACTTTTCATCCCGAACTGCACGCAGCTATTGCAGCCTTTCGTGCGTGGTTTATCCGAAGGCGAAGGCTATGAGGGCGGCCCGGTGTTTCTCGGCGAAGGGCGCGAGCTCTATGGAGTCCATTTGTTCGCGTGTGAACAAGCCGATTTCGACGTCGCCGAACATGCCGGCCTGGACAGACTGCTTAGTCGTGACGCGTGCCACGAGCTGCAATAAGGGGCGGTCGTCTCGTTCGTCGTACATCAGCCAGGGCTCGACTTTGGTCAGATCTACAGTCTCCAGAGTTGCGCCGGTCTCCTCAGTGATTTCGCGCTCGAATGCTTGCTCCAGCGTCTCGCGGTGCTCGATCCCGCCGCCCGGCAGTTCCCAGGCGTCCTGGTCTTCCTTCATGAGCACAAGCCTATCGCCGCTGAATATGATCGCCTTGGCAGATACACGATAGAACGCTGGAGGGTATTGAGTTGCCATGCTTTGGATTATACCCGGTTGTCATTCCAGCGAAAGCTGGAATCTTAGAAACAAAAGATTCCAAATCAAGTTTGGAATGACAACTGCAAAAAATACAGCAGATATCAGTAGGATGGTGAGGTAAAATGGGTAAGAATATATAAAACTAAGTTTGGAAAAAGAACAAATTATGGATGCAGATGGTGTTCGGCCCGATGGTTACAGCCCAGAGAACTACGTAGAAACGGACGTCTTCGCGTGGGCCAATAATCTGGTCCAGTACAAAGACGAGATGAAGGTCGAGCTGTTTTTCATCAGCAAAAACTACGTGCTGTACAAGACCGCGCTAGCCGAAGGGCTCAAGAAGCAGCTGGAGCCCATCTTCATCGATGAAATGCTGGAGTACGTCCTAGAGGGCGTCGACAAGGGTCTGATAGTCCGAGGCTTCGAAGATGCTGAGGCCGAGGAGCACGTGCTGCAGCGCACCCAAGTGCATAAGGTAGAGAAGCTGCGCGAGACGCTCGGCTGGCTCAAGACACAGGAGCACGAGATAGTCCTGTTCAAAGAGAGCGAGCACGATATAAATCACATGAAGGGCGTGCTCGCACGGGTCAGTCATCCCGAGATGAAGGCGCCGTTTTATGTCATGAAGGTACTGCCCAAAAGCCAGGTGATGAAAGGTCAGCAGGGCTGGATGCTACGCGGCGATAAGTTCATCCCGTTCGACGCCGACGCGGCGCTGCGTCTGCCGGTCGATCCACAGCTGCTGGTTATCGACCAGGACCTGTACGTCTTCAGTCAGCCGAAACTTAAGACGCTGTTTGGGTACGATGCCAAGGAGCAGGCGATTGCCGAAAGCAAGATCAAAGAGATAGAGGAGCACTACCGGTTGTCATTCAGCGAGGGCATGAACATCCAGAACCTCGTCAAAGACAAGAAAGCGCTAGTGAAGAAGCTGCAAAAACTGGAAGTCGGCAAGATTACGCAGGAGCAGGTACTGACCCAATCCGAAGATATGGACCTGAACCTGATGCCGGATGACAGCGGCGCCATTATCATCATGGACGATAAGGACATCGCCAAGTTTATTAACCTGATGGCGGACGATTACTACGAAAGTCCCACCACCGGCGAGCGCTTCGAAATCATCAAAAAGCGCCCGCTGAAACCCAACGACGACGAAGAAAACCCGCTTGCTCAGGTGCCAACCAAGGACAGGTAGATATTCTAATATATGGTATAATATGGCCATATGAATAACGGTGAAGTGAACGACGGTTTCTCTGTGGCGGAATTCGCCAAAGGCAAGGCAATTGGCTTTGGTATTGGGACGGTAGCGGTCGCTTGTAGTGCTAGTATTGCTGAGGTCGCCGCTCAATTTGCTCACGATAGTCTTTCGATTCAAGAAGCATTAGGAATAGGTGCTACGAGCGATGGTGCCGGCCTGGTCATCGGTGGTCTGGTGTATGTAATTAGCAAAAGCCTCAGAAAGCAAACAGACTAAGGCCTTTATACACGCCGGAGAAACATAAAAAACAACAGACAAATAATGAGGGGTGGGTTTATAGTGATTGCACTACGCCTGTAGGATTAACGAAGTAAACGCATAGTCGTACGCAAGAAGGAGGGAAAGAAATGAGACAGGCACAAGCTTTAAGAGTGATGCTGGAAGGGCAATCGGTGTTTCTCACCGGCGCTCCCGGCGCGGGCAAAACGTATGTTTTGAATGAGTTTATCCGGCGCGCCACGCGGGCGGGGAAGAACGTGGCGGTTACGGCCAGCACCGGCATCGCGGCGACGCACATCGGCGGGACGACCATCCACTCATGGAGCGGCCTAGGTATCAAAGATTTCCTGACCGATTGGGACCGCGACATATTGCAGAAGTCCGACCGGCTTATCAAACGCTACAACGCGGCCGACGTGCTGGTGATAGACGAAGTAAGCATGCTGCACGGCCAGCGTCTGAATATGGTGAATGAGGTCGCGAAACTGCTGCGTAAGTCAGACAAGCCGTTCGGCGGCCTGCAGGTGATCCTGGTCGGTGATTTATTCCAGCTGCCGCCGATTACGCGCGGCAGCGATAATGCCGATTTCGCGCATCTATCCGAGGCCTGGGCGGAACTGAACCCGAAGATCTGCTACCTGACCGAGCAGCACCGCCAGGACAGCGGCGACGGCCTGTTGGATCTGCTGGATGCCATGCGCCGCGGCGAGGTGAACGAGCTGCACGAAGCTGCCCTGCAGGAGCGGCTCCGCGAACAGCGGCCGGGTGACCTGGTGGTAACGCGCCTCTATAGCCACAATATCGACGTCGACAGCATCAACGACAAGCACCTGAAGGACATCGCACAGTCCGGCAAAATCTACCAGATGCAGACTTCCGGCCAGAAGCCGAAGATCGAGAGCCTGATGAAAAGCGTCCTGGCACCGGAGAACCTGGAGCTGAAGATCGGCGCCGAGGTAATGTTCGTGGCCAATAACTTCGGCAACGGCTACGTGAACGGCACCAGAGGGCAAGTGGTGGATTTCGTCGACAACCTGCCGCTGGTGCGGCTGGCGAACGGGCGCGAACTAAGAGTGGAGCGCCACAGCTGGAAACTCGAGGAAGACGGCCGGACCCGCGCCGAAGTCGCGCAGCTGCCGCTGCGGCTAGCCTGGGCCATCACCATCCATAAGAGCCAGGGCATGAGCCTGGACGCGGCCGAGATCGACCTGAGCCGCAGTTTTACGCCGGGTATGGGCTACGTGGCGCTCAGCCGCGTCCGCAGCATGGACGGCGTCTATCTGACCGGCATCAACCGGATGGCGCTGCAGCTGCACCCGCTCATCTTCGACTTCGATGCCGAACTCCGCACCGCGTCCGAAGCACTGGCCAATATCACCGATGATGCCGAGCCCGAAAAAGAATCTGCCGAAGGTGAGATCGACCTGCCGGTATCCTTTGACGAAGCGCTGTTCGCCCGGCTGAAGGCCTGGCGCTATCACCGCGCCGTTGCCGACAAGCTGCCGGCCTACATGATCGCGCACGACACGGTACTCGAAGATTTGTCGCGCCGCAAGCCCCAGACCGCCCAAGCCCTCCTCGGCGTCAAAGGTTTCGGCCAGACCAAAGTCGACAAATACGGCCCCGATATCCTCGAGATCCTAGCAGCTGACTTGTAGGTATCCATTGTCATTCCCGCGCAGGGGGGAATGACAGGGAAAGGACGAGTCATAACATAAGCTTTTTGACAAGTTGCTGAATTTATATAAAAGTATTGACTCTCAAAATGACCTGTGGCACACTTTCAGCAAATCTTAAGTTATAGGAGATGCTGGGACATGGCGAAGAGAAGGAAGCTGTGGAAACTGTTGCCGGTGGTGCGGGCAATCGGGGTATTAAGCGCGGTCGGTATCATCACGACGTTGGTGACGTTTGCCGCTATCCAAAGTACCGGTAATGCGCTGACGGGGAACACTATCGAGACAGCTACGGCCACGCTGCAGATCAGCAAGGACGGCACCAACTTCAGCGATAACGTCACCGGCTATGACTTCAATGGCCTGGTGCCGGGCGGCGCTGCCCAGCCTGTCACCGGCTATATGGTGGCGCTGCACAACACCGGCTCGACCAATCTGGCGCTGTCGCTGGCCGTACCTGCGGCGCCCGTCACCACCGGCGCTCCTGATCTTGGCAAAGTCTGGGTGGTCCTGACACCGTACAACCCCGGCGGCGGCACCTACGCTCCGCAGTCGATCCGTCTCTCCGATTTGGTGGCCGGCAAAGTGGCGCTCACCGCTGCCAGGCTGAACGCCGGCGCCTTCGCGTACTTCCATCTGCAGATCGGCATGGACACCGACGCTATCACGGGCGGTGGCGCGACCATCACCGGGCTGGATCTGAGCTTCAGCGGTATCCCGCAGTAGGGGCCATGCGCATACTGAAAGCCGTCTGGCTCTGGCTGCAGGTGGCAGGCGGTACGCTCGCGCTTATCGCGGTCTGCTGGCTGGCGGCGCAGTTCGCCTTTCACCTCAAGCTTTTGAATGTCCAGACCGGCAGTATGCGTCCCGCATTCCGCCCGGGTGACGCCCTTATCATGCAAGCGGGCAGGGAAGCGCCGAAGGTCGGCCGGATAGTTTCCTACCACAGTTCCCGCAATCCCAAAGAGCTCGTAACCCACCGCGTGGTCAAAGCCGGCAGCGGCAGTTTCCAGACCAAAGGCGACGCGCTCACCGCGCCCGATCCGCCGGTGCGGGACAGCCTGCTGGCCGGACGGATTATCGCCGTACTGCCCGGCATGGGCCGGGTCCTCGGCTGGCTGACGACGCTGCCCGGTTTGATCGCGTGTGTCTATATCCCGGCCGCCGTCATCGCCATCCAGGAGCTCATCCGCCTGGAGCGCCGCCTGGCCCGTACGCCGGTATACCGCTTATGGCGCTCACAAGTGGTATCATGAATGTATGAACCAACGAGGGCAGGGTAGCCGCGCGCCGAAACAGCCGAGCAAATCGAGCCGACCGAACAACTACGCTTTTATCGACAGTCAGAACCTGAATCTGGGCGTCCAGAAAGTCGGCTGGAAAATGGATTGGCGCCGTTTCCGCCTCTGGCTAGCCGAGAAATACGGCGTCACCCACGCCTACATGTTCATCGGCTACATGGCCGAGAACGAGAACCTGTACGAGCTGATGCACGAGCACGGCTTCCTGGTGGTGCTCAAGCCGACCACCGAGATCAAGGCGCCGGAGGTGGCCGGGCAGACCGAAGCCGAAAAGGAAGCGATGAAGCCGACCGTCAAAGGCAACATCGATGCCGACCTGGTACTGCACGCCATGAAGGAACTGCGTAGTTACGACCAAGCGCTCATCGTCAGCGGCGACGGCGATTTCTTCGGCCTGATCGAATATCTGGCAAGCGAGAAGAAGCTGCTCAAAGTCCTCACGCCCAACCAACGCTACAGTACGTTGCTCAAGCCCTTTGAAGCCTACATCGAGAACCTCGACCAGCACCGCCGCGAACTGGCCTACCACGACCATCGCCACCCCCGGAAACCCAAAGCTTAGCCACTGCATATGAGTGGCGGTAGTGCTATCTGATACCGGCCATGGCTTTCAGCCGCAGGATTGCCACCAGTATGTTCTCGCCCTGAAATTCCACATATCCCTGACTTCTAAAACCCTCCAAGATGTCGGCCGTGACCGCCTTCGACAGATATACCGTGTTTGCGACGATGTGCGTGTTCATAGGTAAGTCCAGTTTGGTGAAGTTGGCGTCTTCCTTCGTGCCGTGCTTCCTGGCGTACAGTACGAGTATGTGCGCCACCCGCTGCTCGGATGTTTCCAGATTGAAGTTGTAGAGCCGGTCGAATGTCGCTTGCATGATACCTTGTAGTATGGCTATTACTACCGAAGGCTCGACTTCGATGAACGCCAAAAACTTCTGCCGATCTTTCGAAAGATAGGTAACATCGGTAAATGCCGAGGCATACAGCTGGTAGGGTTGCGGCGTTATGCCGGCGAACAGGTTATGCATGGGGATGCCTTCGCCCGGGCCGGCGATGTACTGGATCCGTTCCTGCCGATTCGTGGTATACGTGACCAGTTTTATATATCCGCTAGTGATGAGCAGTACATCCGGTTGCGTTTCGAAATTGGCGAACATCTGGCCGGCGGTGCGGGTCAGCACTTCGCCGTCTGAGAAGAAATCCTCCATCTTGGGTGCAACTTCACTGAAATCCATGGTGGCTCCTTGCCGTTAAGCTAGAAGTATGGGCTTTTGTATCGCTTCGCGCAGTGAAGGATCACTCGCTCTCCGGGTACGAATATCCACAGATAGCGGCTTGGGATCTATGGGGAAGGACCGGAGGTGGTGCGGTTGCTAATGACTGAATCCGTGCAGAATCTTACAGTTCTGCCCGCTCCGTTATTGCTATACTTAGTAAAGTAATAGCGAAAGGAGTTCTCTTGCCATGAAAATCACCAAGCTTGTTCACTCGTGCCTGCTCGTCGAGATGCCTGCGCCCGTTAACCGCACTGCGCTGTTCGACCCCGGCAGCATGAGCACGGTCGACGTCGATAGTCTGGAATTCCTGGACGACATCATCATCACCCACATCCACGGCGATCACTTCGACCTGGAGCTCGTCAAGAAACTGGTGGCCAAATTCCCGAAGGTCCGCATCACCGCGCCCGAGGAAATCGTCGAACAGCTGAACGCCGAGAGCATTCCGGCCACCAGTGCTACTTCCGACGGCATCGCGTTTTTTGACAGTCCGCATGAAGCCATCCGGCCGTTCATGCCGGCCGACCCGCCGCAGGAAATCGGCGTGCATTATCTGGACAAACTCAGCCACCCCGGCGACAGTCACAGCTTCCACGAGACAAAAGCCGTGCTGGCACTGCCGGTGCAAGCGCCCTGGGGCTCTACGGTCGATGCGGTGAAGCTGGCGCTCGAACTCAAGCCGAAATACGTGGTGCCCATCCACGACTGGCACTGGGCTGATGCAGCCCGCGAAGGCAGCTACGGGTACCTCGACAAAGCGTTGAGCGCAGCCGGCATCACATTCATCAAGGCCGTCAACGGCGAACCGTTCACCCTCGACGTGTAAGATAATCATTAAACGTTGTCATCCTGAGCGAAGCGAAGGATCTGCTTCGGATAGATCCTTCGCTTCGCTCAGGATGACGTCACAGAGAAAGGTATTAATTTTATGGACAAGACATTCAAACTCGGTGATGACATCACCATCAACCGGCTCGGCTACGGTGCCATGCGCATCACGGGTGATGGCATCTGGGGCGAGCCGAAAGACCACGGCACGGCCGTAGCGGTGCTGAGGCGCGCGGTCGAACTTGGCGTCAACTTCATCGACACCGCCGACGCATACGGCCCGGAGGTTTCCGAAAACTTGATACGGGAAGCGCTGCACCCCTATAAAGGCCTGGTGATTGCTACTAAAGGCGGGCTGACCCGCCAGGGCCCGGGCATCTGGACGCCGGACGGCTCGCCGGAGCATATCCGTGCGGCCGCCGTCGCCAGCCTCAAGCGCCTGGACGTGGAGCAGATCACGCTCTATCAGTTCCATCGGCCCGACCCTAAGGTATCGTTCGAGACTTCGGTCCGCACATTCTTTGAGCTGCAGAAAGAGGGCAAGGTCAAGCATGTGGGGCTTAGCAATGTCACGACGGATCAGCTCGAAACGGCCATGGGCCTCGGTACCATCGTGAGCGTCCAGAACCATTACAGCGTGCTCGATCGCGAGAACGAGGCCGTACTGAAGCTCTGCGAGGAGAACGGCATCGGTTTCATCCCGTATTTCCCGATCGGCGGCAACAGCGGCGGCCTCAAGGAGCAAGTGCTCGAGACCGTCGCGGCCAAACATGGCGCCACTACCCGGCAGGTCGGCCTCGCCTGGCTGCTGCAGCACAGTCCGGTCATGCTGCCCATTCCCGGTACCGGCAGCCTGAACCACCTCGAGGAAAATATGAAGGCGGCCGGGATCGAGCTGGATACGGAAGACATCAGCCAACTTGACGAACTATCAGCCTAGTGTCTAAGCAGAGCATAATATTGACAAAACGCTTAAGTTTTGCTACTATACATTTACTATTTACAAAATAAATAGTGCAACGATCCTTTCCGGGCCATAAGCCTGTAGGGAAGAAAACACCAACCGCCTCAGCGCTCCAAAAAGTTAAGAGGCAAACAAAACAAAAAACAAAAGATGAAACGCACCGACCTCCATCGTCATCAGCACCCGATCCACTGGCACGGCAGTATGTTCGTGGCTATCGCCGCGATCCTGCTTACCAGCTTCAAGTGCAGCGACGAAATGCTGCGTGCGCTTCGGGCTGTGCCGGTCCAGGCCGCCGTTATGGACAATGTCTATATGCGCGATGTCGAGACAGGGCACAGCCCCATCATCTTGAATATCGGTACCAAGCACGCTAGCTACGCCGGTAAATAACGGCCTAGCGTGCGGCAAGCTGAAGATTAGCTAGATATAGCGTTCTTGGCCTCACCTGTGGAAAAGTGGCGGATAACTCGCCACTTTTTTCGTATAAAGTACTTGTATGTGGGTACAAGTGGGTAGTACACTCATGTTAGTGGGTAAATGTGGGTAGCCAAAATCAGCTGCTCACCACGCGAAAAACGAAAAACAAAAACTCACTAGCAACTTTCTACAACCAATCAACAACACTAGGTGGATTACTTTCAACGCAAACTCGATGACAAACGGCGGTTAACCATACCGACCGAGTTAAGAGCGGAGTTTGCCAGCGGAGTAGTCATTACCAGGGGTTTCCAGAACTACCTGCATCTGTACCCGAAGCATGTCTGGGAAGGGGATGTCGAGCCGCAACTCAAGGGCGACATCCTGAACGAACAGACGGCTGATCTGAACGTGCAATTCCGCATGGGCAAGATCGAGGGCGAGATAGATGCCAAGCAGGGACGGATAACGCTGGAGCAGCACCTGTTGGATTACGCCGGCATCGACAAGAGCGTGGCGTGCGTACGGGCGGGAAAGTATTGGCGGCTTATGGCAGATTAACCGTAGTCCGTTTCAGAGCACATTAACAATCAGGCAGCACACAACCGAATAGAAAACCTCCAACCGGCACGTAGCTGGAAAGAGCAGCCAGACAAAATGTATTCCATTTTGCCTGCGCGATGAGAAAACCAGAATGGTTGTCTCATTACCGTGACGATGTCAGCTATTCGGCAGTCAACATGCGGACTAGAGAAGGCACCGCATTTTAAAAACCTTCGTTCTTTCCATAAAACACCTCCCAAAACTCCACCTCACACATAAGTCTCTCAACCGTCAGGGGAAATCGAAAGTATCAGAAGTAGCGATACTTCGTTTAAAACTCTTAAACATAGTTACTTTCATACGATTTTTTCTGACACCAACAAAAACAAAAACCCCAAAAAACAAATAGTTGACTGCTGAATAGGTGACCTTGTCATCGAATCGTCCCAAGATTGCACATTCTGGGCGCTGGCTCTGCGGCTCCGGTCCTCACCGTACTTAGTACGGTTCCGGTCCGGTGCTCGGCCATCATCCCAGACTGCACTAATCTTGGAACAATTCGTTCAAAACAAACACCAAAACAAAAATAAATACAGAGGACATAGATCCTCGGAAATAATCTATACTAGAGCGATATGCAATCTAGTCGACAGAGTGAACACGTTCCGGTCCTCGTGGACGCGGTGCTGCAGTATCTGGATCCGAAAGACGGGGAATCATATCTCGATCTGACGGCCGGTTACGGCGGACACGCTGCGAAGATTCTGGAACGGACAAATGCACCTCAGAAGGCGACACTGGTCGACCGCGACGCGAGTGCCATTACGGCACTTAAGAAGCTCGAGGCCGAAGGGGCCGGGCTGGTGCATAGGGATTTCCTTGGAGCCAGCGAAGTGCTGGCGGGCGAAGGAGCCACGTTCGATATCATTCTGGCAGACCTGGGCGTATCATCGCCGCACCTTGACACCGCAGCGCGGGGATTTGCCTTTGCACTGGACGGTCCGCTCGATATGCGGATGGACCAGAGCCAGACGCTTGATGCAGCCACGGTAGTGAACACCTATAGTACCGATGACCTGATACGGATCATCAGAGAGTATGGGGAAGAACCGCGGGCCCGCACCATAGCGAACGCCATTCAAGAGGCCAGGCCGCTTGAAAGTACGCGCAGGCTTGCGGATGTCATCCGCGCGGTCATGCCGAAGGGCGGTAAATCGCATCCGGCGACCAGGACATTCCAGGCGCTCCGTATAGCCGTCAACGACGAGCTGGAGCTGCTGAGGGCAGGGTTGCCCGTGTGGCTGAGCTTGCTAAGTCCCGGCGGAAGGTTAGGCGTCATCAGTTTCCACAGCCTGGAAGACCGCATCGTCAAACAGGCGTTCCAAGAGGTCGCAGGCGATCGGTACGATGCCGAATATAGTCTGCTGACCAAACGTCCAGTCGTGGCCGAACGACATGAAATAGTTTCCAATCCGCGTGCCCGGAGCGCAAAGTTCCGAGCCGTAGTTAAAAAATAAAAAACAAAGAAAGGGAGGGCCCTTATGCCGATCCGCATAAAAAGCAACTCCCGCGCCTATAAGGTCCACGTCCGCGTCGGCTAAATAGGAAGCAGGACCCTGTCTCCGGGGATACGACCTCGGAGACAGGACCCAAGTTCATATAAAACCTAAAAACAAAAACAAACATTTATGACATATTCTTCTACGCTGGCTCTCGGCCGGCAACCATCGGTTTCCCGCGGCGCCAATTCGGTCAGCTTCCGCGTGACGGATCGCCGGCTCGGACCGGTCAGCAACACCATCGTGCTGATCGTGCTGGCCTGTCTGCTCGGTCTGCTCTATCTGACGCAGGTGACCAAGACCAACGCTTACGGCTACACCATCAACAATCTGCAGCAAAAACAGGCCCAGTTGCAGCAGGAACACCAGGATCTGACGGTAGCGGCAGCCAACGCCCAATCAATCGATAAGGTAGCGAACAGTCCTCAGGCGCAAAGCATGGCGCAGGCTTCGCCGAGCGGCAGCGTCAACTAGTTCTTTCCTCCGGGAGAACCGAATAACGGCGGCAAGGAGCTTACGGTATAGCCTGCGGATATACGCTTCAGTACTCGGAAAACATGAACAAGCTCATGTTTTCCTCCGTGCTTCGAGTATACTAGAACTAATGGATCGGCAACCGGAACGGCGGGCGATTGACCCGGTTACACGGGTGCGTATATGGTACGCGCTGTTGCTCGTGGTATTCGGCATCTTCGCGGTGCGGGTGTTTTACCTGCAGGTGATCCGCTATGATTATTACAAAAAGGCGGCCCAGAGCGATCAGCTGAAGCAATACACCATCCCGGCCCAGCGGGGGATCATAACCGCACAGCTGGGCGGCTCGACCGTACCGCTGGTGCTCAACCAGAAGCTCTATACGCTCTATGCCGACCCGACGGTCCGTCAAGAGCGCCGACCAAGTGGCGGCCAAGCTGCAGCCGATCATCGGCGGCAACGTCGACGGCATCACCAAACAGCTGAAAACCGGCGGCACGCGCTATGTGGTGCTCAAACAGAAGCTGACCCCGGCCCAGAGCGACAAGATATTGGCCTTCAAGTTTCCCGGCGTCGGCACCGAAGAGCAGGACTACCGGACATACCCGCAAGGGTCGATGGCATCGCAGCTGCTTGGCTTCGTGAATAACAGCGGCACCGGTGAGTACGGGGTGGAGCAGGCGCTGAACCCGCAACTGTCGGGCAAGCCGGGACAGCTCAAAGCGGTCACCGACATCAATGGTGTGCCGCTGGCGGCCAGTCCGGACAACATCTCCACGGCGCCGGTGGCCGGCAGTAATGTGGATCTAACCATAGACGTGGGCATGCAGGCGCAGGTCGAGAAAATCGTCAAAGCGGCGCAGCAGAGCAACAAATCGCAGGATGTCAGCGCGGTGGTGATGGACGTGCACACCGGTGCTATCAAGGCGATGGCTAACTATCCTACCTACGACCCGTCGGCTTACCAAGATGTTTCGGACGCATCTTTGTTCCAGAACGATACGGTGTCCGAGCCGATCGAGCCGGGTTCCATAACGAAACTGTTTACCACGGCGGCGAGCCTGCAAAAGGGCGTCATCACGCCCACGACCAGCTTTTATGATCCGGGCTCGTGGGCTATCGACGGGGCGACCGTCAGCGATGTGGAAGAAGACCACAGCCAGGGCACGGAAACGATCCTGTCGACGCTCGACAAGTCGCTGAACACCGGTGCGACCTGGATGCTGATGCAACTGGGCGGCGGACAGCTGGACGCGCAGGGACGCGACATCTTGTACGATTATTTCACGAATCACTTCATGCTCGGCCAGCCGACCGGTGTCGACCAGGGCTATGAAGCCAGCGGCTACGTGCCCAAGCCGGCCGACACCGGTTCCGGCATCAACCTGACGTACGCCAATATGTCCTTCGGACAAGCCTACACGGCCACGGCGCTGCAGATGGTGGCCGGGCTGTCGAGTATCCTGAACGGCGGCACGTACTATCAGCCGTATCTGGTAGACCAGACGACTGGCGGCAACGGTAAGGTCACTAAGATATCACCCAAGGTGGTCAAATCGAACGTGATCTCGACCCAGACGAGCAACGATATGATCACGCTGCTCGAGGAGAACAATGCGAACCACATCAACGAAGGCTTCCCGTATCTGAACTTCGGGCCGAACTATAGCGTGGGCGGCAAGACGGGCACGGCCGAGATCGCCAATCCGCTCGGCGGCTACTACGACGACCGTGTCAATGGCACCTACATGGGCTTCGTAGGCGGTGATTCGCCCCAGTATGCCATCGTGGTGTACAACCTGCAACCGACCAATTACAGCGGCTTCGCGGGGGCGGCGACGGGACAGCCGGTGTTCGCCGCGATCGCCCACATGCTGGTCAATGATTTCGGGGTGACGCCGAAGTCGTAGACGCTGCCCGCGGACCCTTACGCAAGGGTGCAAATAAGAGGGCAGGGGCGTATACTACATAAGAGTTCCGAAAAATAAAATATGCACACAACCAT
This sequence comes from Candidatus Saccharimonadota bacterium, assembly GCA_037200465.1. Classification (GTDB taxonomy): domain Bacteria; phylum Patescibacteriota; class Saccharimonadia; order Saccharimonadales; family UBA4665; genus JAJZCD01. The sequence goes on from JBBCFY010000010.1 coordinate 128,836, forward strand.
ACAATTCGCGCTTAGCTCTCACTCGCTGCTCAAGATGCTGTGGCTGGCGGTGGGCGGCTTCGTACTGTCGATGGCGCTGACGCCGCTGTACACTTCGCTGGCGTATCGCTGGGAGCTGTGGAAGCGGCCGCGGATGACAACGCTGACGGGCGCGCCGGCGACCGTGTTCAACCAGTTGCATGCCGAGAAGCACAAACGGCACATCCCGACTATGGCAGGCGTGGTGTTCATCGTGGCCGTAGGCATAGTGACCCTGCTATTCAACCTGAACAGGGGGCAGACCTGGCTGCCGCTGGCTGCCTTTGCCGGCGCGGCTATCGTCGGGCTGATAGATGACATCATCAATATCCGTGGCGACGGCAGCGGTGTGGCCGGACTGCCTTCGAAGCTGAAGCTGCTGCTTATCATCCTGGTGGCGCTGGTGGGCGGCTGGTTCTTCTACAGTAAGCTGGGTGTTGATACGATCCACTGGCCGGGCATTCACGGTTCGCTCCACATCGGCTGGCTGATCGTCCCGCTCTTTGTGCTGGTAGTAGTCGCGACCGCCAATTCCGTGAATATCAGCGATGGCCTGGACGGTCTGGCAGGCGGCCTGACGGCCACGGCCTTCGGTACGTACGCCATCATCGCGGCGTTGGAGCAGCATTATGGCATCGCCGGCTTCTGCCTGACCATGGTGGGGGCGCTGCTCAGCTACACTTGGTTCAATATCTTTCCGGCGCGCTTTTTCATGGGCGATGTCGGTTCGTTCGCGCTGGGGACGGCGCTGGGCGTCGTGGCTATGCAGACCGACACGGTGCTGCTGCTGCCGGTCATCGGCATCGTCTTCGTAGCCGAAGCCGGCTCAGTCATCTTGCAAGTCGCTTCCAAGAAGCTGCGGCACGGTAAGAAGCTGTTCCGCATATCGCCGATCCACCATCATTTCGAGGCTATCGGCTGGCCGGAGACAAAGGTCACCATGCGCTTTTGGGTGATAGGGCAGATTGCCGGCCTGGCCGGCCTGGCACTGTACGTCATGGGGTGGACCAGGTGAGCATGCCCGTCGGCCGTACGGACACTGCCACCGATCGTTCCGAAGTCCGCCGTCATCGTCCGGACTATTGGCTGGTGGTGATCGCCATCTTCCTCGTGGTCATCGGCGTGACGGTGGTGTACGCTATCAGCCCGGCGCTCGCTGAAACCAGCGGCGGTTCGGGTGCGCATTACGTATCGCGTCAGCTCATCGCCGTCGGCCTGAGCCTGGTGGCGTTCCTGATTACCGCTCGCGTGCCGCTCCGTACCTGGCAGCGCTGGCAGATGCCGCTGCTCATCATTGCCGCCATCGGTACGCTCGTAGCCCTCGTCACACCGGTCGTGCCGCAATATCCGGCGCATCGCTGGATCCGGATCGGCGGCTTATCGCTGCAATCGGTCGAGGCGCTCAAGTTCGCACTCCTTATCTGGCTCGGCAGCTTCCTGGTGGTGCGGGCCCGCGAGAACAAACTGGCCGACGGCCGGCTGACGTTGCGGCCTTTGCTGCTGGCGTTGGTAGTCGTCGGTGTCGTGGTGGCCGGGATTCAGAGCGATCTTGGTTCCACCGGTGTCATCGTGGCGATGATGGCTGCTATGGCGTTCATCGCCGGGTTGCCTATGCGCCGCGTGCTGACTATCGTGGCGATCGTCGCTATCGGCACCATCTTGGCGGTGTCGGCCATACCATATCGGCGCGAGCGATTGCTGACGTACCTGCATCCGGCCAGCAACTGTCTGACGACCGGCTACCAGGCTTGCCAGGCATTGATAGCGGTCGGCTCCGGCGGCATCAGCGGACTGGGGCTGGGCCGCAGCGTCCAGGCCTACGGCTATCTGCCGGAAGCCCAGAATGACTCCATCTTCGCCATCTATGCCGAGAAATTCGGCTTCATCGGCGTGATGGTGCTGCTGGGACTGTTCGTGGCGCTGTTTGCGCGCCTGCGCCTCATCATCGAACGCACGCCGGATCTGTTCAGCCGGCTGGTGGTCACCGGTGTCCTGGCGTGGCTGAGCATCCAGATGATCATCAACGTCGGTGCCATGATAGGATTGCTGCCGCTCAAGGGCATCACACTACCGTTTGTCAGCTACGGCGGGACCAGCGTGCTGTTCGTGGGTGCCGCATTAGGCTTGGTTTTTCAGATTTCGCATTATACTAATTTCAGTACCCGCCATGTTGTCAAAGGCGGTCAAAGGATAAACTATGAAGATAGTACTGACGGGGGGCGGGTCCGGCGGGCATATCACCCCCATCTTGAGCGTCGCGCATGAGCTGAAGGCCGGATGGCCTGATGTCGAGATCATATATATCGGCCAGAAGGGCGACAAGCTATCTGACATACCGGCGAATGACGCCAGTATCGATGCCGTCTATGCGGTGTCGGCCGGAAAATTGCGCCGTTACGCCGATGAGACCTGGTTGAGGCGCCTAACTGACGTCCGGACGATCGCACTGAATGCCAGGGATGCGGTTCGGATAGTAGCAGGCATCAGTCAGAGCTACCGGCTGATCCGCAAACTCAAGCCCGATGTAATTTTTACACGCGGCGGCTTCGTGAGTGTGCCGGTGGCACTTGGCGGCCGCCTCAATCATGTCCCTTACATCACGCATGACTCCGATAGCGTGCCCAGCTTGGCGAACCGACTGATAGCCCGCGGGGCAGCCATGCACGCCGTAGCACTACCGCCGGAACTCTACCCTTATCCGAAGGAAAAGACGGTGATGGTCGGCGTGCCGGTCAGCGCCGAATACAAGCCGATGACGGAAGCACTCCGCAAACAGTATCGCCGCGAGTTGAAACTGGATGGTTACGAACAGGTCGTGTTCCTGACCGGCGGCGGCAACGGTGCGCGGGTACTGAATGAAACTATGGCGGCCAATGCCAGGTATCTCCTGGGCACGTACCCGCATCTCGCCATAGTACACGTAGCCGGCCGAGCGCTGGAAGCCGAAACGAATGCCGCCTACGACGCGTTGGACTTAGGTTCCGCTCGGGCGCGTGTGCAGGTGTACGGCTTTATAACCGGGCTGTACCGCTACAGCGGCGCGGCCGATGTCGTGATCGCCCGCGGCGGTGCCACCAATCTGGCGGAGTTCGCCGTTCAGGGTTTGCCGTGCATCATCATACCGGCTCCGCAGCTGGTCGGTAATCACCAGGTAAAGAACACCGAGGCGATGGTCGCCAGGCAGGCTATCGTCCAGCTCACCGAAGAACAGGCCGAACAGCCGGAACGCCTCGGCCGCACCGTCGGTGAACTACTGGAAAATGACCGGAAACGTGAGGAATTGGCGCACAATCTGGCCGAGTACGCGCATCCGCATGCCGCAGCCGAGCTGGCTGCCTTGGTACTGAAAATCGCCGGTGGGGCAGGGCATGTTCGGCCGAAAAGCTAAAAACCCGGCAGAGCAGGGGACCGACCGGCGTCAGGTCAATCGGGGGCGGGGCGCCGAGCCCGGCTTTCTCGTACTACACCAGCCGCACCTCCGAAGTCAGCCGGGAGCGGACGCCGGGCAGGCAGGAAACGGCCCAGAAAACAGAGCAGGGCAGAAAGAAACGGCGATTATTCTCGGCCGGACTCTCCTTCTGGTTGCTCCTATTGGTCGCGGCAGTGTGCCTCCTCAAAGTGTTATGGTTGAGTACCGATCCCAAAGTCATCGTGGTCGGCGCCAGTGCGGTCTCGGCCCGATACGTGCAGTCCGCGGACACTTACGCCGCTGCCGCCCATAAACTCCTGGCCGGCAGCATCACGAATCGGACGAAGCTCACGGTGAACCTGAACGGTGTCGCTGCCCAGCTCCAGAAGCAGTTTCCGGAGCTGCAGACGGTGTCGCTGACGGTGCCGTTGGCCAGCAGCCGCCCCATCGTCTACGTGCAGCTGGCCCAGCCGACCGCGGTGGTACAGACTGCCCAGGGTAACTATGCGCTGAACGCTTCCGGAATCGTCCTGGCGCCGCTTAAAACGCTGCCGCCCAATGTACCGCTACTGGTCGATCAATCCGGCGCTGCGCCCGCGCCCGGCAAGCAGTTCCTGCCCGGCAGCACGCTCGCGTTCGTGCAGACGGTCGCCTACCAGTTTGATGCCGCCCACCTTGATGCCAGCGTGTTCGTGCTTTCCTCGGGCAGCCCCTACGAGCTTGATGCACGCCTGAGCGGCCAGACCTATACCATCCGCTTCAACCTTGAGGCCGATGCCACCGTGCAGAGCGGCGCGGCCATCGCTACCGTGCAGCAGTTGGGGGATACGGTGCCATCTGCCTATCTGGACGTGCGGGTACCCGGCAGGGTGTACTACAAATAACGGGAGATAAGCTAGTGAGGGGTGGTGGAGTTTATCCTGAACTTGTTTCAGGACCTGTGCCTACACTTGAGCGTACTGGGTTGAAATGCCCCGCACCCCTCCTATCGTTCGCATTTTGTTCATACTATACCTCTAGATCCAAGTCTACGAAAAACATATAAAACAATATATTGCGACACATATGTCAAATAGTAGGGCAGGAGGGGGAGTAGGGAGGGAACATATAAATAATATGGAAAGCGTGAAAAAGCAAATATTTTCACGACGTAACTGTGGATAAGTCAAATAGCGGCCTGTAAGAATACGACACGCTAGGGAGATATGTAACGGAAGTCACATATACGATATAGGATTATGAGGAATGCCGTATGTATACTTGGTAAACGTGAAGTATGATGCGCTATATGAGCTAAACCACGCAAACTCCCCTGTAGGAGGGGTATCCATACTCAACTTCAAACAGCATATTAGAGTCGCAAAATATACATTGTGCGACATATAGTCACTAAACTATTCTCATGCTCTGCCGCCCGGATCCCTCCGGTTTCTACTTCCCCTTACCCATCCATGTTTATAAAAATCGCTGCCCTGCATGCATTCCGGCCATTGTTTTTTCCAGAATCCCGGCTATCCATCATATTTGCCACTATTTCTATCATCCCATTTTGTTCGTATTTTGTTTTCATCAAATACGAACAGCCACAATACCTGTTCGTATAATGTTCGGTACTATGCATTTCCCTCCATGGCGATTCCAGGATATCTCTGAATCCGCTAGACAAGTATAATCAGATCATGACACTCATTCTCATACTGTTTGGCTTCTACTGGTGCTTCGTCAAAAGCATGGAGTGGAAGCTGCGTTTCTATGGCGCAGCGGCATTATTCATAGCGATTCAGACCCTGCTGAACTATATGTATACCTCAGCATTCATGGGCCACCGACAGCCCCTGGATGTAGGATCGATAGGTATACATCTCGGTATAGCGCTCCTGGTCTTTTATCTATTGGAGAGATACCAGGATGCTGACGCGCCATTCCTTTGGGCAGCGATATTCATAGGCGGCTTCGCAGCCCTCTATTTGGTGAGATAATGTTGTTCTGCCAAAGGCAGAGGTACTACTCGGCCAGTTCGTAAGTAGCTTTGGCGACACGCTTGAACTGCGGTTTGCTCTGCAAATTCAAAAGGATGGTCGTTTCTTTGACGAAACGGCTCTTAAGTACGCGCTTGACGATTTCGTCGCGGTGCAGCGGCTCGCCTGCTTCCTTCAGGACTTCGCTGATGATATCTGCGACGGTGCCCTTCTTGTAGCCCCATTCGCGCAGGGCGTAAATCCCCCGCCCGATGAGTACGAAGCGCTTGTCTTTGATAAGTTCGTTGTGGATGGCCTGGGTAGTGACGTCTTTGCGCTTGAAATCGCTGGCTTTGATGGCTTCGGCGATCTCGTTGAAATGCATGTGCTTGCCGTTTTCGCTGAGGATGACGTATATCTTGTCACGAATGTTCTTTGGGTTGACCGTGGGCCATTTGACAAGGCCCCAGCGGCCGTTCAGCGTAGCCAGCTGCTTTGAGGTCGAAGCCAGGGCGGCTGCGTAGGCGTCGCTCTGCATGGCGGCTTGCTTGGTGAGCTCCTTGGTGTCCAGAGGCTTGCCTGCCTTACCGATGACCTCGACGAGTTTGGCGACTTCCTTCTTGATGGCGGTTTCGTCGTGCACACTGCTGTTGCCTGCTGATTGGTAGAAGTTGTCGTCTTCGGCGATAGCGCTGACACCGGGGGTCAACTCAGTCAGGAAGGCCAGGCGTGACTGGTCGGTGCGGCTGTTTTCGGCCGTCAGTTCGGCGCCAAGGGTGGTGATGCGGGCGGTCTGCCCGGCGGCCTCGATGGCTGCGAGCAGCGCCGTTTCGACCTCGGAGATGTGCGGCAGTTCGCCGGCGGTCGCGCGCAGTTTGGTCATGACGGACTTCTCCAGCTGACGGACGCGCTCACGGGTGATGCCGAGCAATTCGCCTATCTGTTCCAATGTTTCCTTGCGGTCAAACAGACCGAAGCGCCGCGCGATAATCTCACGCTCACGCTCACGCTCAATACTCCCTAAGATGTCTTGGGCGATGGATTCAGTGTTTAGAACAGGCTTTGCTGCACTCATACTACCTCTTACTATAAAACTATTATTGTTAAAAGTCAACACTTTGCAGTGCTAGTTAGATGTTCATATAGTAGCATAAACTAAGCGCTTATGTCTACTTCGTGTTGTAAAAACTAACTATATAACAACTTGGTAAGACACAAAATTGTGGATAAGTAGTTTACCGGGACAAAAATGGGCTTATTTTTGGACGGTTCGGCGGCGGAACATGCGCTTCTTGCCTGCGGCCGGGGCGGCGGCCAGCATGGCTTTGGCCTGCTCGTGGGTGATCTTTTTGGGATCCGTGTCCTTGGGAATCTTGGCGTTCTTGGTGCCGTCGGTGACGTATGGTCCGAACCGGCCGTTGAGTACCTTTACCCCGTCACCGAAGTCGGCGATGTTTTTCTCGGCTTCGGACTTCAGTTTTGCCGTGTAGAGCTCGCGGGCTTCGTCCAGGGTGATGCTCATGGGATCATGCGGCTTGATGCTCACGAACAGCTTATCGACCACGATATAGGGTCCGAACCGGCCGATGTTCGCCTTGATGTCCTTGCCGTCCTCGGTCTGTCCCACCAGACGCGGCAGCTTGAACATCTCGAGCGCCTCTTCCAGCGTGACGGTCTCTATCTTCTTGCCGGCGGGCATGGGGGCGAATTCGGGCTTGGGGTCGTCGCTCTGTTCGCCCTTCTGCAACATCGGCCCGAACCGGCCGAAGCGAGCATAGATGGGCAACCCGCTCTTAGGGTCGGTGCCGAGCTGGCGGGCCTGAGTGGCCTCGGCGCGCGAAATCTCGGCGCTGCCCTCCACCAGCTTATGGAACGGGCCGTAAAATTCGCTGAGCACGCTCACGCGGTCGGTCTTATCAAGCGCGATCCGGTCCAGCTCTTCCTCGATGTTCTTGGTGAAGCCGTAGTCCATAACCTCGGCGAAGTATTTGACCAGGAAATCGGTGACCACTTTGCCGGTGTCGGTGGGAAACAGCTTGTTGCTGTCACGACCGTACATGATTTTCTCGGTGGTTTCGGCAACTTTCCCCTGTTTCAGGGTCAGTTTGAGCGTGTCTTTCTCGGTGCCCTCCAGATCGCCCCGCTCGACGTAGCCGCGGGTCTGGATGGTGTTGATGGTGCTGGCGTATGTGCTTGGCCGGCCGATACCCATTTCCTCGAGCTGGCGGACCAGCGTGGCTTCGGTGTAGCGGGCCGGGCCGCGGCTGAGGTTCTCGAGCGCTTCGGCGCTCTGCAGATCCAGCTTGTCGCCCTTATCGAGCGCCGGCAGCAAGGTGTCGTCACCGCTGCGGCCGTAGACCTTCAAAAAGCCGTCGAACAGCACCACCTGGCCCTTGGCCTCCAGCTTTTCGCTGCTCTTGTCGGCCGCGATGGTTACGGTGGTGTTCTCCAGGCGCGCCGGCGCCATCTGGCTGGCCAGCGTGCGGCGCCAGATGAGATTGTAGAGCCGGCTCTGCTGGTCGTCGGCCCCGGCGAATTCCCGTGCGACATCGGTGGGACGGATGGCCTCGTGAGCTTCCTGGGCGTTGGCGCTTTTGCTCTTGAAGGTGCGGTATTGGTGATACTCCTCGCCGTATTTTGTCGTGATAAAGCTCGTCATGGCACCTAGGGCCTGCGAACTGAGGTTCACGGAGTCGGTACGCATGTAGGTGATGTGCCCGGCTTCGTAGAGGCGCTGCGCCAGGCTCATAGTGTTGCGGGGGCTGTAGCCGAGCTTGGACGAAGCTTCCTGCTGGAGCGTGCTGGTGGTGAATGGTGCGCCGGGGCTGCGGGTGCCCGGCTTTCGAGCGATGCCGGCCACGCTGAAGGCACTGCCGGCAAAGGCTTCCAGCACCTTCCGGACATCGTCGGCAGTCTTGAATTTGGTGCTCGAAGTAGCCGGCAGCTCGGTGCCGTCGGCCAGTTTGAATACAGCCGTCAGCTTGAAGGTGCTTTCGGGCACGTGCGCGTCTATCTCGGCTTCGCGCTCCACTATCAGCCGCACGGCCACACTCTGGACGCGCCCGGCGGAGAGGCCTGCCCGGACTTTGCGCCACAACACCGGTGACAGCTCAAATCCTACCAGATAATCAAGCGATTGCCGGGCCTGCTGGGCCTCGACCAGGTTCATGTCGATGGTGCGCGGGTTCTTGACCGCTTCATCCAGCGCGCCTTTGGTGATCTCGTGGAATACGATGCGTTTGGTGGTCTTCGGATCGAGCTTGAGCACTTCAGCGACGTGCCAGGCGATGGCCTCACCCTCGCGGTCTTCATCGCTTGCCAGCCAGACGGTGGCGCCTTTGGCAGCAGACTTCAGCTCGGCTATCACCCTTCTTCTTGCCGGGGTCGATTTCGTATTTGGGCGCGAATTTGTTAGCCACGTCGACACTGCCGTTCTTGCTCGGCAGGCCGCGGATGTGGCCGATGGAGCTTTTGACAGCGTAATCCTTACCGAGGTATTTCTCGATAGTTTTGGCTTTTGCCGGCGACTCGACGATTACTAAATTCTTTGCCATATTCTACGAATTGGTTTGCGATACTCGGAAACGGTAAGCAAGCCTCCCCTTTCCTGCGTTTCTTAACTATGACTATCTGCCTAGTATAACGCGTTTAAATACACAAGGTCCAAGCTTAACCCATATGGCTATACAATTGCAAGCGAGGCCTAAGAATGTGACGGATATCACAAGACTCTATTGACATCACCTATGGATGGGCGTAAAACGGTAAAGGATTAATTAAATGGCAAGACGCCCCGTACGAGGCCGCTACCACTACATATATAGTAGGAAGCGGTTTTTTATTTGGTAAAAGGAGAAGTATGTCAGATATATTTCATGAATCTAAAGCATGGGTTTACGATCCTATGGAAGACTGGATGTTTGCGGCGCGTGGCATCTGTGCTGATCACGAGAAAACGCTTACTGCACCTGTCACTAAGGAAGATGTAGCTGAACTCCATGAAATCATCACCGACGAGGAACACCTCGCCCTAAGCGGTCTAGCGGGTGATGCGCTTAAGCTAGCCTCTTAATTCAACCCTCAGTCTAGCTATAGTATTGGCCGATTTTGTAGCCTACCCAGACTCCGGCAAAACTACCGAGGGTACTGCCCAGGATGCTCCAGCCGCCTAGCCAGTTACCGTGGTCTGGAAAGGCGCCGATCCAGCCGCCCAGTGTCCCGCCGACGGTGATGCCGATCCAGATGAGCTTCTTCATACGGCCAGTGTAGCATAAGCGGCGCGGGCGCTGCTCTTCAGGTTATTTCAGGGACCAGTGGTTGTTGCCCAGGGCCCGGACCTTGCCGCTGATCTCGAGCATGGTCAGCACCTGGCTGAACTGGACGGCCGGCAGCTCGCTCTGCACTAGCAGTTCGTGACCGTCGGTGGTGCCGGCGTACAGCAGATCGATGAGGGCCTGCTCTTCGGCCGTGTCCCCGCGCCGCCGGACCGTCTCCGCCGGCAGATGGTCCGCGCCTAGGGTATATAAGATATCGTCGACGCTCGTAACAGGGGTGGCGCCGGATTTTATGAGATTATTCGTGCCGACACTGTTGGGGCTGGTGATATTGCCTGGCACGGCCAATACGTCTCTCCCCTGTTCGAGCGCGAACCGGGCAGTGTGCAGCGTCCCGCTCTTCTGCGTGGCTTCAGTGATGAGCAACGCGTCGCTCAGGCCCGCCACGATGCGGTTGCGAGCGATGAAGTTGGCCTTGAAACCGGGGCGTGCCGGCGGCGTACTCGCTCAGGATGGTGCCGCCCTGCTCCAAGATACGTTTGCCGAGCTGGGTGTGCGAGGCGGGATAAATATGGTCCAGACCGTTGGCCAGCACCGCTACGGTAGTACCGCCGGCCTGCAGGCACGCCTGGTGAGCGATGCCGTCCACGCCCAGCGCCAGGCCGCTGACGATCACTATGCCCCGCTCCGCCCAGCTCGGTGGCCAGCTGCGCCGTCACTTGCTGCCCGTAGGCGCTGACGCCGCGGCTGCCGACGATGGCGACTTTGGGCCGCGCCAGCCACACTCCGACGGGTCGGCGCCCAGGTAAAATAACTCCTTGGGCGGCGAGGGAATGTCCCGCAGCTTGGAAGGATAAGCATTATCGCGTATGCTCAGATTTTTTACATTCATGCTTGTAAGTGTAAAAGTATTGACATATAGACATGTTTTTGCTAAAATGGCAACCTGTAAGTCGTGCCAGTCACCTCTTACGCACCTTATATCCCCCATTCTAACATTTGTTAGATTGTTTTAGAGCCAGTTGAATAGTTGTTACCCTCCACTTTTCTCCTGAGACTTGCATAAGGCGGCACATTGCGAGCGACCTGCTCCAATCCGCGCTCACCGTACCTTGTTGGTACGGCTCACTTACGGGCTTCGCAGCTCATCTCACACTGCACCACCCTATGCAAGTCTCATACCAGTCCGCTGGGGCTCTAAAACAAACTAACCCCTTTAACTAGTTACCCCGACGGTTCTTCGGAACCGGAAGGATTCCGGTTTGATAGCGAGCCTGAACGGTTCCCTGCCTTTTACGAGGTAGGTAGGCACATCATCGTTTATGTCACAGATGCTTGATGCTTCGCTTCCGTGGTGGGTTGAAGGGTGGAGGGAGAGAACTTCGGTTCTCTCCAGTAAGAGGTCTCTGAGCGGTGCCCACCCCTCTCAGAGGCCTCTTTTTGGATGAAGAAATAATTTTAACTGTATACTTATGGCTTATTATGAACTTTGAAGACGACAATACTATAAAGCTCGACGATTCAGAGATGGTAGCTCTGGGTTCAAAAGAACAATCGGTCTCTATCAAATGCATTGCGCTCGGTGGGTTGCTCTGTCCGGAAAATCGTCGCCAAGCCCTCCTGCAAGAAATAGCCGACCTGGGAAAACGCAGGCAGCAGCGCGGGTGGATGTGTATCATGGGCCTGGGTACGACGTTCGATCCGGACTTTACGGTGCAGCATCAACTGCTAGGACGAATAGAAAGAGTAGACGCGGGTAGCGGCAGCAGTACTGGTGCACGAGATAGAGAACGAGTACCAGATACCGCATGCCCCTTATATTCGAGAACAATTATAAAAAGCTACGGGTTTCGGCAGCGAACGGCGTGCCGTAGGCATATTCGCTCAGCAGCGCGCTGACTTCGCGCTTGAGGGCCGGCAGATCCTTCGCCTGTGCCGCGCTGAAGTCCTGCAGCACGAAATCCGCCGTATCCATCTGTGCGGGGTACTTTCGGGCCGATGCCTATGCGGACGCGGCCGTAATCTTCACCGATGTGCTGCGATACGCTCTTGATGCCGTTGTTCCCTGCCGCCGAGCCGCCGATACGCATGCGGATCTGGCCGAAGTTCACGTCCAGCTCGTCGTGCACCACCACCGTCTGGCCGTTATGGAGCTTATAGAAGTGCTGCACGGCCTGCACGGCTTCACCGCTCAGGTTCATGAAGGTCTGGGGCTTGATGAGGATGACGCGGGTGTCGCCGAGCGTCTGCTGGGTGAGCTCGCACTTCAAATCTTTCTTATGCGTCCAGGCCTGGAAATCGTTCTTGCGGGCGAAATCGTCCAGGCACATGAAGCCCACGTTGTGCCGGGTGTCTGCGTACTCTTCGCCGGGGTTACCGAGGCCGACTATCAGCAGGCTCTTGTTGAGCCCGACGGTCGTGAACTGCACCGGATTACTCACCTGCGGCCGTTTTTGGAATAAAGCCATTCCCTCAGTCTGCCATCTCTGCCTCTATCTGTCCAGCCTGTGCCTACGCTTATGGATGATATACCGGTCTTAACGTCCGGCGGCGCCCGCTACGGGACTCATAGACAAGGCATATTGCTTGTGCTAGAATTTGGAAAGTGACTGTGTGCCAAATCAAAAGCTTAACTTGAGGATTTCTGATGAAGCGGCTGTTGCGTCCGGGCCTGGGTATCGACAAGATGCAGAAGCATTTTCTGCGGTTAAGAATCGGATCAAATCACTGGAGTCTTAGCCGCAAGAAAAAGGTCATCTTCACCGGCCTGTCCGTTTTTTTGACTTTGGGCGGCCTGTTCGCCTGGCAGACCTTGCCATCCCAAGCGGACTATATCCAGCAAGGCAGCCTGACCGGCTATTGGCCGATGAACGAAGCCACCGGCACGGCCGCTGCTGATGCCTCCGGCTTCGGCAACGATGGCGCTTTCAGCGGCAGCCCGACGCACGTCGCTGACGTGCCGTCGGCCATATCGGACTTCTCCGGCTCCTCGCTGGCGTTTATTGGCAGCAGGTAACGTACACCTGGCCGGTTGGCACGGGCTGACGACATGACGACGAGCAGCTTCACTATGGGTATCTGGGAAAAGTCCGGCGCATCCGGAGCTACCCAATACTTGATGAGCAACGCGACGGTAACTCGGGCTATGTGATGGGTATCAAGTCGGACGGTAGCCTGTACCTGTTCCTGGGCAACGGTTCGTCACCGGCTATTAGCGCAAGCCAGAGCCGTTCCGGTGATAACCTGCTGAATGGCAGCTGGCACCAAGTAGCGATCACGGTAGACCGGAGCAGTAACACGGCGACGTTTTACATCGATGGTGCCAATGAGGGCACCGCCGACCTGTCTACGACATCGGTGCCGGTTCGCTTACGATCTCCACGGCATTGACTTTCGGCGAGATATCAGACCCCGCCGTCCAAGGAGGCAGCCCGCAGTATTTCACCGGCAAGATGGCGGATGCCAGGCTCTACTCCCGCGTATTGTCGGGCGGCGAGGTAAGCCAGCTCAGTTCTAGCGGCAACACGACCGCCACCTGGACCGGTGCGACCAATACCAGCTTTTCGAACGCCGGCAACTGGGACATCGGCGCCGTGCCGGATGCGTATACCAATATAATCGTCCCTGCTACCACGAGTACCAACAACCGTGCGCCAAGCCTTACCGTGGCAAGCGGCCTCGCTAACCTCTCTATACAGTCGGGCGGTAGTATGAGCCTGGCGGGCAGTAATCTGACGGTGAATGACTTCGGGTTTCTTAGTAATGGCGGAACGCTTTACCTGAACGGTAACGAAACGCTGACTAACTTCGCGAATGATACCGGTAGCGGCACGGTCAATTACGTCGGTTCGGGCACGTATCCGGGCCTGGCGGCCGGTACCAGCTACGAAAATCTGGTCTTCTCCGGGACGGGTAGTTGGACGATGCCCAGTAATACCACGGTCACGGTCAATAACAACATAACCATCGCGAGCGGCGCCACGCTGAACGGCGGTAACAGTACCATAAGCCTCTATGGCAACTGGTCCAACTCCGGTACGTTCAGTGCTAACAAGAGCAACCTGAGCCTGGTCTGGTATAACAACCACACCATCAGCGGCAACAACATATTCTACGACCTGACTGATGATACCAGTTGGCAGAACCAGGCGTTGACATTCGAGGCCGGCAAGACCCAGACTATCAGCCACTCGCTGAACCTGCAGGGCTCAAACGATGGCTCGAACACCTATCCGTTGACGCTGCAATCGTCCAGTCCGGGCACGCAGTGGAATATCAACGTACCGGGTAGTTACACCTTCAACTATCTCAAGGTGTATGACAGCGATAACACCTCCAGTGGCAAGGTTCTGGCCGCTCCGCACAGCCTCGACGAGGGTAACAACACGAACTGGGACCTGACTTCGCCGATCATTACGGGAGTGGGACCTAGCCAATACACCGACAATGACTGGGTAAACGACAATACACCGACATTTGCCTTCACCATTGAGACCAGTGTCGGTATCCAGGCCAAATACCACATTCAGGTGGCGACGAACTACAACTTTACCGGACCGGTTATCGACTATACCTCGGCGCTGGCCGATGCCGGCAGCACCAGCTTTACCGTCGGGCAGGCGGCGGGCACCGGCAGCTATACTACGGGCAGCTCCGGCCAGACCCTATCGGAAAACACTACGTACTTCTGGCGGGTTGACGCCATCAGCACCGGCGGCCTCGACTCCGGCTACGCGACGCAGGGCTCATATGGCTGGCCGGCCTTCGAAGTCGACACCACCAATCCCGGCACGCCGCTGGCGGATCCGGTTGCCGGCACATACCAAACCACCTCGGAGTCAGTCACCTTGACTGCTACCGATAATACGAATGGCTCCGGCGTCAACGCGATCCGCTACACCACCAACGGCACTACCCCGACCAGCTCCAGCGCTGTCTATGATAATGACTACCCGATCGGACTAAGCGAAGGTACCACGACCATCAAAGCGGCTACGTTCGACAACGCCGGTAACGAAAGTAGCGTGGTGACCGACCAGTACATCCTTGATGTTACGGCGCCGGGTGTTCCTGGCTCGCCCACTATCAGCACCCAGGGTAAGGACAACACGCCGACCTTTACCTGGAGCGCCAGTACTGACAATATCGGTGGCGCCGGTCTGACCAACCCTGCTTATACGGTCCGCTGGTCCCAGTCATATACCTTCGCGAGCGGCGTCACCACAGCCACCACCAATTCGACCAGCTTCACGAACGGTTCGGCACTGGCCGACGGTATCTGGTACTACCAAGTGAAGGCCTCCGATGCTGCCGGTAACGACTCGGATTGGTCAGACAGTGCCAGCGTGCAAATCGACACTACGGCACCGAACCAACCATCGACGAACCCGTCGGGCGGCACGTACAAAACAACGCAATCCGTCACCCTGTCTGCCACTGACAACTCCGGCGGTTCGGGCATCGATGCCATCTACTACACTACCAACGGTACTGCTCCGACCAACGGCAGTACTGAATATACGGGTGCCATCAGCATCAGCAGCACTACCACGCTCAAAGCCATCGCCTACGACAACGCGGGCAGCGCCAGTACCGTCACCACGCAGACGTACACGATAGACGGTACGGCGCCGAGTGCTCCCGGTTCGGTTGCGGTAACCTCGGTGCAGACTGACAATACGCCGGCATTGTCCTGGAGCGCCAGCACTGACAATATCGGCGGTACCGGCTTGGCCGATCCGACCTACACTGTCGAATGGGCCAACTCCTCAGACTTCTCGAGCAATGACACCACCGACACTACCAATTCCACCAGCTATACGGTTGGTTCGTCTCTGACCGACGGTACCTGGTACTTCCGGGTCAAAGCCACCGACAACGCCGGTAACGACTCGGATTGGTCAGACACTGCCAGCATATTGATAGACACCGAGACTCCGAACCAACCGACGGCTAATCCTTCCGGCGGTGCTTACCAGACCGCCCAATCCGTCACCTTATCTGCTACCGACAGAGATGGCGGCTCAGGCATCGCCAGCATCTGGTACACCACCGACGGCAGCACGCCGGTCGCAAGTGGTGGTACCAGCACCCAATACACCAGTACGCCCATCAGCGTCACCGGCACCGAAACCATCAAGGCCACATCGTATGACAACGCCGGCAACAAGAGTTCCGTGATGAGCCAGACCTACACGCTTGATATTACGGCGCCGAACCAGCCGACGGCTGACGTCGCTGCCGGCACTTACAATTCCAACAAGACGATCACTCTCACTGCTACCGACAACGGCGGCGGCTCCGGTATCGATGCTATCTACTACACGTTGGATGGCAGTACTCCGGACACCGGCAGTGCCAGTGTCAATAGCGGCGACACGGTCACCGTTACCAGTAACGCTACTCTGAAAGCCGTCGCCTATGACAAAGCCGACAACCACAGTACTACCCTGTCCGTTGTCTATGTCATAGACAAGACTGCTCCGAACAGGCCTACGGCTGACGTTCCGGGCGGCGATTACAACACGAACCAATCGGTCAGCCTATCCGCCACTGATAACGGCGGCGGCTCCGGTATCAACCACATTTACTACACCACCAACGGCGATACGCCGACCAGCTCCAGTGCCCAATACGCCAGTGCTATTGCCATCAGCAGCACTACCACCCTGAAAGCCATCGCCTACGATAATGCTACTAACACCAGCAGCATCCTGACCGTAACCTACACCATAGATAAGACCAACCCGAATGCTCCCGGCAGCCCATCGGCTACCTCACCGACGAACAACTCGACGCCGACCTGGAGCTGGAGCGCGGCCAGCGACAATGACGGCGGGACCGGCCTGAACAATCCGGCCTACAAAGTGGAATGGTCAACCGAGTCCAACTTTGCCGATGTTAGCGGCGCCACGACTGACACCACGAATTCCACCAGCTACACGAATGGTACTGCCCTGGCCGATGGTACCTGGTACTTCCGGGTCCAGTCCGAAGACAATGCCGGCAACTACTCTGCCTGGTCAACCAGTGGCAGCGTAGTGGTGGATACCGGAGCGCCAAGTAAGCCAGGGACGCCATCGACTACCAGCCCGACTGTTGATACGACGCCGACCTGGACCTGGAGTGCCAGCACCGACAACATCGGCGGCACCGGTCTGGATAACCCGGCCTATACCGTTGAGTGGGCCAGCTCGTCTGATTTCTCGAGCAATGATGCGACCGCTACCACGAATTCCACCAGCTACACGAATGGTACTGCCCTGGCCGATGGTACCTGGTACTTCCGGGTCAAAGCTTCCGATAACGTCGGCAATGACTCGGATTGGTCAGACACTGCCACGGTAGTCGTCGACACCACCGCCCCGAACCAGCCGACAGCCAATCCATCGGGCGGTGCATACCAAACCGCCCAATCTGTCACGCTATCCGCTACCGACAAAAACGGCGGCTCAGGCATCGCCAGCATCTGGTACACCACCAACGGCGACTCGCCTGTGAAGAATGGCTCTACCAGCACCGTGTTCAGTACGCCGATAAGCGTCACCGGCACTGAAACCATCAAGGCGGTCGCGTACGACAACGCCGGCAACGAAAGCTCCGCCATGAGCCAGACCTACACGCTTGACACCACCGCCCCGAACCAGCCGATCGCTTCGGTCACTGCGGGTACGTACAACGCCAACCAGACAGTCACCCTGACCGCGACTGACAACTCCGGCGGCTCAGGCATCGACGCCATCTATTACACGCTGGACGGCTCGACCCCGGACACCGGCAGTGCCAGTGTCAACAGCGGCGACAGCGTAACCGTCAGCAGCAACGCCACCCTGAAGGCGGTCGCGTACGACAAAGCCGCCAACCACAGTACTACCCTGAGCGTCGCGTACGTCATAGACAAGACTGCCCCGAACAGGCCTATGTCCGATATCGCTGCCGGTGACTACAACGCCAACCAGACAGTCACCCTATCTGCCACTGATAACGGCGGCGGTTCCGGCATCAACCACATCTACTACACCACCGACGGATCGACGCCGACCAGCTCCAGCACTACCTATTCCACCCCGGTTGCTGTCAGCAGCACTACCACTCTGAAAGCCATCGCTTACGACAACGCCGGTAACGCGAGCAGCGTGCTGAGTGTGAGCTATGTGATAGACAAGACGGCACCGGCACTGAGCGGCGCTGTCAGCATAGCTAACCCGACCACCGATAACACGCCGACCTGGACCTGGAGCGCGGCCAGCGATGCCGGCGGCGCCGGTCTGTCGAATCCTGCCTACACGGTTGAGTGGGCCACGCACGCGGACTTCTCCGGCAGTACCTCGGCTACGACGAACAGCGCTTCATATACCAACGCCACATTGGCCGACGGTACCTGGTATTTCAGGGTCAAAGCTTCCGATAATGCCGATAATGATTCGGCCTGGATCACCGGCAGTACGCTCATCGATACGACCGCGCCGACGCTGCCCGTTCTGACTAGCACCGAGGGCTCGCCGACCAACAAGACGACGATTCATTTCACCTGGACCACGGCTGTTGACGCCGGTGTCGGAACGCTGGCAAGCCCCGCGTACGTGCTGCAATGGTGCGGTAACAGCGGTTTTACCGGCTGCGATAGTAATACGACCGCGACCAACAGCACTTCCTACGCTGCTACGCTGGCCGATGGCACTTGGTATGCGCGCATCAAGGCTACCGATTCGCTGGGAAATGCTTCCAGCTGGTCGAGCCCGATAACTATCCTGATCGATGAATCGGTGCCAACCACACCGGTTGCCAGTGTGGACAGCGGTTCATATGGCAGCGCGCAATCGGTTACCCTCAGTAGCAGCGACAGCGGCGGTAGCAATCTGGCCAACATCTACTACACCACCGACGGATCGACGCCGACCAGCTCCAGCACCAGGTACACCGGAGCGATCAGCGTCAGCAGCGATGTGACCATCAAGGCTATCGCGTATGACAATGCGGGCAATGCCAGCGGCGTTATGAGCAAGACGTACATCATCGATACGACCGGGCCCAACACGCCGACTGCCGATCCGGCGGGCGGTGCCTACAGTTCGACTCAGTCCGTAACGCTGAGTGCCCAGGATAACAGCGGCGGTAGCGGCGCCCAGACTATCTACTACACCACCGACGGATCGACGCCGACCAGCTCCAGCACCAGGTACACCGGAGCGATCAGCGTCAGCAGCGATGTGACCATCAAGGCTATCGCGTATGACGGGGTCGGTAATATCAGCGCCGTCATGAGCCAGGCATATGTGGTGGACGGTATCGCCCCTGCGACGCCGACCGGCAATCTTGCAAGCGGCACGTACCCAATCGCCCAGGCTCTCACACTGACCAGCAGTGATACCGGCGGCAGCGGCCTGAAGGGTATTTACTACACCACGAATGGATCGACGCCGACCAGCTCCAGCACAAAATACACCGATGCATTCGTGGTGGCTGCTAGCGAGACCATCAAAGCTATCGCCTACGACAATGCGGGCAATGCCAGCGGCATACTGACAAGTGTGTATGTTATCGGCACACAGCAATTGCTGTCATCATCGCGAAGCGGTAGCGGTGGCGGTACGTCCTCTTCCTCCGGCGACAGTAGTGCGAGCGCTAATCCCGTGGTGCTCAATCTGCCGGCCGGCACGCAGCTGACCTGCCACAGTATGGCATCCGAAGACGAACTGAGAAATCCTGACTCGAACTATACGTATCCGGACGGTCTGGCCAACTTCTGCTTCACGACTTCCCAAAAAAGTAACACCGTCACGCTCACCTTCGTGTCCTACCTTGCGCCGAACCAGGTGGTCGTTCGTAAGTACGACCCCGCTACCAAGAAGTACACCACCATCCCCGATGCGGTAATCACCCGGACCACTCAGGGCGGGCAACCCGCGCTGCAGGTTTCCTATGTCATCGTGGATAACGGGCCGCTCGACACCGACCCGGCACTCGGCAGCATTACCGACCCGGTAGGTATCGCGACCAAGGAGCAGGCTTCGGCCGTGAAGACCGTCACGTCTATCATCTTCAGGAACCGCCCGACGCTCTGGTGGTGGGTCATCACCGTCACTATCGCCATATTAGCGCTCCTCATCAATACCAGAAGAAGACGCACCGACGATAAGGCTTCAGCCTAAAGCCTAGCCCCGGCCAGCTTGCAAGCACTGTCTTATCAGCAGGCTCTTGTTGAGCCCGACGGTCGTGAACTGCACCGGATTCTCACCTGCGCTGCTTTTGGGATGCAGCCATTCCGTCAGCCTGGCATTTCTGGCCTCATCTGTCCAGCTAATGCAATAAGGGGGCAAGACACGCTACTCTTCTGCTACGCGAAGGTGAGGCCATTTCTCGAGCCAGTGCTTCTTCTCGATCCTTTTATGAAATACAGGAAGCAATTTGGGTGTTCTAAAGGGTGGAATGGGACGTGCCACCAGCCCGAACAGATCTTCGGTGCCATGACAAAATAGGTAACGGAGTTTGTCATTCTGTAGTTTGACAGCGACGCATGTTGCTGTTTCGACCCAGTGTGCAATCCCATCCTCGGTTGAAGTGTAAGGCGCAAAATCGTTTACATAATGCATACGCGCCTGATTACGGACTTCCCAGTCGGCGAATGGAAACTTCGCCCTCAGCTGCTCGTCATAAGCCCAATCGGTCTCAGGCTCGATATCGTCTGAATTAAAATATACCAAGTCAACATCACGAGTTGGGGGTGAATCATTTCCTTCAATTGCATCCCAGATAGCATTACGCAGGAAACCGGCCCCAATCCACCAGTCAGCTAGGTGAAATGTTTCGGCTGCTTTCAATACGTCCATTCTCCACGGATCGTCCGCTAAGAGACGTGTAATATCATCCTCGGACTGCATTATGGCGAAGTTTGGCTGCTCAAAACCCATAGTTTAATCATATCATTCACTGGATCCCAGCCTTCGCTGGGATGACAACATTTGAGAGCTGACCGGGATTTAGCTTTTGGGTTGGCCGGTGCGGGTGGTGCGGGGAGCTTTTTTCTGGATGATACTGCGCTGGACTTCGGAGCGGTCGGCTTTGGTGGGACTATTGCCGTGCTTGTGCGTGACGTGCTTTTCTATGAACCACAGCTGGATGGCGGTGCCGGCGAAATCAAACGCGGCGCGCAGTTCGCGCTCCAGGTAGCGGCGGTAGCTCCAGTGGACGAATTTGGTGTGGGCGCCGAATATCTTGAAGGCCGGTGTGGGGTTGTCATCTTCCTGGACCATGTAGTTGAGCTTGGGCGCACGGTTTTTCAGCCCGGCTGGCGGATGCTTGGCGGTGACGTTGCCCAGCCAGTCGTTGAGCGCTCGCGTGGAAATCCGCGTTTTACGGGCCTCTGTTATCTGTAAGATCAAGTCGAATAGCTTGGTGACATTCTGGCCGGTCACGCTGCTGGTGAAGACAAGCGGTGCCCACGGCACGAAGTCGTATTCGGCGGCGATGCGGGCAGCCAGCGTATCGCGGGTAAAGGCGTCGCGCTCCAGCTCGCCCGCTTCGTTGTAGTTGATAGCTTTGCTGCGGCGCTTCTTTTCGGACTTGGATATCTTCTCGGCGTTGATCTGCTCGACGCGGGCAGCGATCTTGGCAGTGGAGCGGGCTTGGCGGGCCTCGGTGCCGGCGATGGCATCATCGTCCCATTTGCTGACGACCAGCACCAGCCCCTTGCCCGATTCCTTTATCATGCCGGCGATTTTCTGATCGAGCGCCACGGAAAGCTCATTCACATCCATCAGCAGCAGACAGATGTCGGCTTGCTCGATAGCGGAGAGCGTGCGGACGACGCTGAAGTGCTCTATGCCGGTGCCGATCTTGCCGGGGCGGCGGATGCCGGCGGTGTCCATGAACTCGATTTCCCGGCCCTCGAAACGCACGTTGGTGCGGTTGATGTCGCGGGTGGTGCCTGCCCGGTCGGCGACGATGGCCTGCTGCTTTTTCGCCAAGGCATTAAAGAGTGCGCTCTTGCCGACGTTCGGGCGCCCCAGGAGGGCGACGCGGATGCGGTCGTCGTTGTCCGGCAGCTGCGCCTTCGGTATCTGTTCTACCAGGGTGTCAAGCAGTTCGCTGATGCCC
This sequence comes from Candidatus Saccharimonadota bacterium, assembly GCA_037200465.1. Taxonomy (GTDB): domain Bacteria; phylum Patescibacteriota; class Saccharimonadia; order Saccharimonadales; family UBA4665; genus JAJZCD01. The sequence continues at coordinate 150,591 of JBBCFY010000010.1, forward strand.
CGGTGCTGGGTGCTGCTGGTATGGATAATGGGCTTGATGCCCAGGCGCATGAAGACGCTTAAGTCCTGCCCATGCGCCTTATCGACCTTGTTCACGACCAGGAATACCGGCTTGCGGCTCTTGAGCGCCAGGCGCGCGACCTTGCGGTCTTCTTCTACGATGGGCACATCTGCCTCTACTACGACCCAGATGACGTCGGCGCTATCGGCGGCCTGGATGATCTGTTCCTGGATGGTGAATTCGAAGTCGTCAGTGGCGTCCTTCATGCCGGCGGTGTCGACCAGCCAGAAGTCCTGCCCTTCCCAGCTGGCTTTGGCCGTGATGCTGTCGCGCGTCGTCCCCGCCTCCTTGGCCACGATGGCTTCGCGCCGCTCGAGAACCGCGTTGAACAAGCTGGACTTGCCTACATTGGCACGCCCGACGATGGCGACGATCGGTAGTTTGCTGCTCATTTCCCTTCCATTATAACAGAGGTAGCTGAATTGACAAAATCATCAAACAGTTCTAAAATTTCCCTTTTTGAGATTGCCCAAGGTATACTCGCCGAAGCGGGTGCGGTGGAGGTGGGTGACGCGGTAGCCCAGGGCTTCGAACGTGCGGCGGATCTGGCGGTTGCGGCCTTCGCGCATGGTTACGATCCAGGCGATGTCGTCGCCTTCCTGCTGGCGCTCGAGCTGGAGTTTGCTCGGGCCATCTTCGAGCGTCAGGCCATGGTCGCTTATCATCTGCCGGTGGAGCGGCTCTAGCGGCTTGTCGAGCAATATCTCGTAGACTTTCATTTTCTGCTTACTGGGGTGTGTCAGCTCGTGGGCCAGCGTGCCGTCGTTGGTCATCAATAACAGCCCACTACTGTATTTATCGAGCCGGCCGATGGGATTCAGCTGCTGATACTCCGGTGGCAAGATGTCATAAACGGTCTGAGCGCCCTGCCCGTCCCGGCTGACCACATAGCCAGGCGGCTTGTTGAGCATGATGGTGACGGTCTCGGTCTCGGGTTTGATAACGCGGCCGTCGAGAGTGACGACATCGCGATCGGATATGTCCATCCCCTGTTCCGGCGTCTTGCCGTTCACGAGCACGCGGCCGTCGGTGATGGCCTGGTCGGCGCCGCGGCGTGACAGGAAACTGCCGCCGGCGAGGTATTTATTGAGACGCATGCACTAATAGTACCCCGGCACAGGGGTTGGTGGCTAGAGCGCGACGGAGTTCGGGTCGAACGATTGGCCGGGTGCGGCCGGGCTGGGAGCAGCGACCGAGGCTGCGGTGCCATTGACGACCGGCGCGGCAGGCGGCGCGGTGACTTTGGCTTCTTCTTTGGCGAGTAGATCGTTCAAGTCCGGCTTGGCGCTATCGTTTATGGGTTGGATGACCTTTTTACCGGCGACAGGAACGGAATCTGCCGGGGATTCTTTGGGGGCGGCCGCCGGAGCCGGCGCGATAACGACGGGTGCGGGAACAACCGGTTCCGGCGGGGCTGGCGGCGGAGCCGGCGCGGCGGCTGCGGCAGCGGCGTGGACGACACTGGGCGGCTGCAGCGGTTCTTCCGCGACAGGCGTGTTGAGTTCGGCTACGGCTTCGGCGATGGCTTGATCATTCGTGGTAGCGGTTGCGGTGGTTGCCGGATCGACTTCAGGGGTCGGAGCGGCCGGCGTGTTGGAATAGTTTTCGATTTGCGCTTGCAACGCCGCCTCTTCGGCTTCGAGCGTCTGACCGGCCGAGTTGGTCACGGCAGTCTCGGCGGCTGGGACCGGTGCGGGCTCCGGTGCCGGCGGCGGTGTGGGCAACGCTGCGGCAGGTGCGGGCGCCGGCGCGTCAGCCACAGCCGCTGGGGCACTTGCGGCCGGGGCAGCAGCTGTTTCAGGCTCGGGTAGTGCGGCCACGGTGGTCACGGTGATAGGCTGGGGATTAGCGGGCGCCGGCGGTACTACTACGGTAGTATCGGGCTGCGGTACGACGGAAGCGGGTACGGCCGGTTCCGGCGGGGCCGGCGGCGGCGGAATTACCGGCTCCGGCATAGAGATCACCGGTGCAGCGGCGGTTGCGGCTGGCGGTTCGGCCACCACCGCTACTGTAGCTGGAGTGGCGGTGGGATTTACGGCCGGCGCGGGAGCTGGTGCTGGAACAGGCGCAGCGGCAGCCGGAGCTGGGGCCGGTGGTGTGGGCAACGCTGCGGCAGTAGGCGCGGGTGTGCTCTCGGCAGCCAGCAGTTCTTTGGCGGCCTCGACGATGTCTTCCAGTGTCACCTGGGACTTCACCAGATATTTATCGGCGCCAAGGTTGTCGGCCCGCTTCTGGTCCTCGGCTTGCCCGAGTGCGGTCAGCATGATTACCTTAGTGTGCTTGAGCTCGTCGGTGTTACGCAAGATATCGAGCATCTCAAACCCGGAAATCCGCGGCATCATCACATCCGATATGATGAGGTCCGGCTTGTTCTGTTTGGCGACCACCAATGCTTCTTCACCGTTCTGGGCCGTCACGATGTCGTAGCCCTCGGCTGTCAGGCGCGCCTGGTAAATCTCGCGTAGGTTATTATCGTCTTCGACCAGTAGTACTTTTGCCATTATGTCGGTACTCTCTTTTAATGCTTATGCTTTATAGCGACAGTATATCACGGCGCCACGCCGGTGGGTACGGTAGTGGCGGACGTTGCCGGAGCGGGTTCGGTGGGGGCTATGACCGTTCCGTTCGTCGGGTTCATGGCGCCGACGGTTTGGACGGCGGAGGTCGCCTGTTCGGCCAGCATCTTCTCGGCCTGCGTCGGGCTCAGGCGCGGCAGGTTGATGTAGAACGTGCTGCCCTCGCCCAGCTTGCTCTCGACCCATATGCGGCCGTGGTATAGCTCGATGATCTTGCGGCTGATGAACAAGCCGAGCCCGGTGCCGCCGATGGTGCGGGTGGCGCTGTTGTCCACCCGGTAAAATTTCTGGAACAGGTGCGGGATATCTTCGGGCGGGATACCGTGGCCTGTGTCGCGGACGTACAGCTGCACCACGCTGTCGTTACCGGTCAACCCGAGCGAGACCTTACCCTGGTCGGTGTATTTGCAGGCGTTGTCGAACAGATTGGTGATGACCTCGCGTAGCCGGTCCGGGTCAGCGTAGGTGTAGTAAAGCGGCCGGATGATCTTGTCGCCGCTTAAGTGCGCCGGCGTGCTGGCGTCGATGATACTATTGTTGCCGATCATGAAGTCGATGGCCAGGTTCTTCTTCTGGGCCGTGAAGTGCAGATCGCTGGTCAGCTGCTCCATGAAACCGCCGATCTCGACGACCTCCGGATGGTTAGTCAGCCGGCCGTCTTCGGCCTTGGCGCTGGCCAGCAGGTCCTGGAACAGTTCGCCCAGGTGCTTGGTGCTGGCATGGGCTTTTTCCAGATAGTCTCTGGCGCGGGCGTCGATGGTGGCGACTTTGTCGTTCAGTGCCAGGCTCAGGTAGCCCTCGATGGCGGCGACCGGCGTGCGCATCTCGTGGCTGGCGGTGCTGATGAACTCGGCTCGCTGGTTTTCCTCCTGCCGCTCCTCGCTGACGTCGCGGAAGATGGCCACCAGTCCGTTGACCACGGCGTCATTCACGATGGGCGAGACGCTGATATTGGTCGCGATGGTCATGTTCGATTTGCTGTTGAGGTTGGCGGTGTTGTCGCGGACCGTCTGGCCGTTCTGGAGCGCTTTCGCGAACGGCGTCTCCGCTTCCGGGATCGGTTCACCCTTGCTGTTGATGAATGCGAAGACCGATTTCCATTCCAACCCTTCGGCGTCTTCTTTGGACCAGCCGGTGATGGCCGCGGCCGCGGGGTTGAACAGCCGGATAGTCCCCTGTTCGTCTACGAACACTACGCCATCCTCGATAGCGCCCAGGATGATATCGCTCTTGGCGCGCTCATCTTCCAGGGTGGTCGCCAGTTTCTTGGTGCTGGCGGAGGTCTTCTTCTTTCGCCGAATCATGAACAACCAGATGAGAAGACCGACGAATACGGCACCCACAACGCCCCCACCGATGATCATGATAGTCTGCATGGTTGTTTAACTTATGCTTATTATCTGTTGTTAGGCCTCGATTTGCAATGCTGCGTATAGCCTGCGACCCTAAAAAGGCTCAGGGTGCTCTATAAAGCTAGTCAACCTCTGTTATTTGTGATACTATAGCCCGGTTATAAGCCGCTACGGTCCCGTCGTCTAGTGGTCCAGGACGTCAGGTTCTCATCCTGAAGATCGCGGGTTCGACTCCCGCCGGGATCACCACGAAAACAGCTCACTGCAAAGTGGGCTATTTTCGTGGTGATTTCAACGGAGTATAGAACGAGGTTCGGTCGTTAGTCACAGGCCCCAGCGCAGCGGGCGGCTGGATTAACGTGCGCTCTCCCGCCGGGATCACCATACAAAGGCGCTCACCGTCCAGGTGGGCGTTTTTGTTTGGTCACCACCGCGAGGGAGTCGAACGGGAGTGCCCGACGGCACTCCCCAAGCACATGACTCCATCATGTTTTTGGTAAGTGATCTATCGGTGGTACGGGAGGTGGGCGTTGATGGTGCTGGCGCGGTAGAGAGCTTCCAGGGTGACGACCATGGCGAGGTCGTGCGGGAGGGTCAGGCGGCTGAGGCTCCAGCGGAAGTCGGCCTGCTGTCTTACCGGCTCCGGCAGGCCGTCCGGGCCGCCGATGACGAAGCTGACTTCCCTGGCCTCCAGTTCGCGCTTTTGCAGGAATCCGGCCAATTGGTGGCTTGTCAGATCTTCTCCTGTTATCTCGAGGGCGACGGTGTAGGTGCCGGCGGTTACCTCTTGGAATTTGGCAGTGTCATCGGCGTACTTATCTGCCAGTTGGATAATCTGCACGGTATGCAGGCGTTGGAGGCGGGAAAGATACTCTTCCCAGCCCTGTTTCGCATAATCAAGCTTGGGTTTGCCGACGGTGATGATGCGGAGTTTCATAGGTGCACGATCCCCAGATTGTGCTTGGTGGTGATGGCGCGACCGTATATCAGCTCGCGGACGGCTTTCCCCGCTCCCGGCAGCGCTTCGCGGGCGTAGTCGTCGATGATGAGCGTGCTGCCGTGCTCCAAACGCGGCCGGACCAGCTTGAGCGAGTCGCGGATGCTTTCGTAGAAATCGCCGTCCAGGAACGCGAAAGCGATTCTGTCCGGCACGTCTGCTTGGGTGAGGTCTTTGAACCAGCCTTTGTGCGTCACCGGTGGTTTTAATCCCGCCTTCTGAAATTGGCGCAGGAAGTCTTTCTTGCTGACGGCCAGCTCGCCGGCCTGGAATTGGTCGCCTGCCCGGCTCTCATCTTCGGTGGTCTTGGGCGGCAGCCCTTCGAACGAATCGTATGCGTGGAATTCTCGGTTATCTCCGCGGGCATCAAGCAAGCGGCGGATGAACAGGCTGGTGGTGCCGATATAGCAGCCGAACTCCACCGCTGCCCCTGTTACTCCTCTGTCGAGTACCGATTCCAGCTCATCCAGGATGACCCGGAGCTGGTCTTTACTGACCTGGTCGGATATGAGTGGGTACTTGGTGAGGAGCTGCTTGATAGTCATAGGAGTAATTATAGAGGACGCGGCGCTGTTTGCATCAATAGGCAAGCGTGCAGGGGTCGATACCCTTTCGGTCCAGGATACGCAGCACGGAGGCGGCAAAAGCCTTGCTGTCCAGCCGGCCGGATTGCAGCGCCGCGTCGGCACTAGCCGTGATCGATTGGATATACGACGGCACATCGGCCGTATGGTCATGCGTCTGCACGACCAGCGCCACATCGATACCGGCCTGCCATGCCTTGACCACGGCATCTTCGAGCGTACCGGGTATCGCGTCTGCCGTCAGCGAATCGGTATAGACGACCGAATCCTGGTAGCCATAGCTCCGTAGCAGCTTCACGGCTGCCGCCGACCAGACGGCCGGCTGCCCATCAGTCAGGTCCGGTACGATCACATTGCCTACCATGGCATCGGGTTTCAGCGGGGAGACCTGCTGATACGGCAGCAAGTCGCGGGTCCGCAGCGTAGCCAGCGGATCGGACGTCGCGGTGCCGTAGTCGGTATCGATGGCCGTGCTCCCCAGCCCCGGAAAGTGTTTTACGACCGGCGTGATGTCGGCTGTCTGCGCCGCCCGGATGGCTGCGGACGCATACTGTGCTACCACCGCAGGATCAGAGGAGTACATGCGCCCCGGCAACGGTTCGGGCATGTAGCTGATCACGTCAAGCACCGGTGCGAAGTTCGTGGTGATACCCATGCCCTTCAGGAATCGGTCATCACTCAGATACTGCTGGTACGCTTGAGCGGCAGAGAAACCGCTGGCCATCGCCTCGGCGCCGGGCAGCAGGCCCTCGCTCGTATAGCGCTGTACGGGGCCTCCCTCCTGGTCGACCCCGATGGTCGGCGCGATCTTGAAGGCGCCCCGGAAGGTAGCGATCTCCGCCGCCGGTGTCTGGTCCATGATGATCACCCCGCCAATACTCGCCTGCGACAATGCCGCGGTACTGCCGGGCAGCTGGTCACTGTAGCCGGCCAGCATCAGCTTCTGCCCAATCTGTATGTCCTGCGGCAACGCCTGCACGCAGGCCAGCTTATCTTCAGGCGTATGCGACGCCGTACCTCCCCCGCCATGCGGTACGCTCCCCCCGCTATGCCGATAGCCACCCATATGCAGCCCGATGCCAACAGCGACACCGATTACCACCACCCCACATAGCCCGAGCAGTACGCGACGCTTCCTCATGTTTTTAGTGTACACCCCCAGCCCTTCACCGTCAGGTATCTCACCAGGGATAATCCCTTGACGCTTATGCTCAGCCGCCGTACTATAAGGATAATTAATGCACATGTAGAGGATTACTGCAGCATATGACAGCTCAGCGGCTTCCAACCCCTGGATCAGACAATGGTACTTGGGGAGATATTCTCAACGGTTTTCTCGAAGTCGAACACAATGGAGACGGCAGCCTCAAGTCTGCAGTCAAAAGCGTCAACGGTAAGACCCCGACCAGCGGTGCCCTCACCCTATCAGCCAGTGATATCACTACCGGCACCCTACCAATCGTACAGCTACCGGACTTGTCCGGGATATACGTGGTACCATCCGGCAACATCACCGGCAATGCGGGTACTGCGACAAAACTAGCAACTGCACGCACGATCAACGGGATTTCATTTGATGGCTCCGCTAACATTATGGTGACCGATGCCTCGGCTGCGAAGACAGCAAATAATCTGTCAGACCTAGCCTCCGCACCGGCAGCATTGACGAACCTTGGACTGTCGGCGACCGGTCCACAGCTAGTACAGAAGGCTTACAACAGCGCAATCGCCAGCGCAATCGGCTCTTTGACCGTGACTTTAAGGGATATGCCACTCATCGGTGATTATATGTTCGCCGTAATCGTAACACTGCCGTCTGCCACCTTGACACCTCCGGCCGGCTGGACACTCAAGGCGACCAAGAGCGGTACCAACGAAGGTATCCTGATATATCAGCGGCAAGTTCAAGCTGGTGATTCAGCATCAACGACATGGACATGGAACAACACCGATCTCTTCATTATTGTTATATATGAGTTTTCCGGTACGACCGGTATCGACCAAGTCGGCCTATCGACCGGTATTACGGGAGCATCGGCATCTATCACACCCTCTGCCACCGGATCGTACGGACTAGCGATCTTTGCTTCAGCGACTGGCTATAACGGTTCGGGCATTGCGCAGCCCACAATCACCGGCGGCTTCACGCCCGATCAGTGGATCGTCAACAGATTCAAGTCTCTTGGAACAGCCTTTGCCCCAGGCCTCACCACAAGTCCTGTGACAGCCACGTGGTCACCCTCCCTCGCGGATCAGACGGTCGTCCTCGTCAACCTGGCGGCAACGACCGTACCAGCAGTCGTCGACACCTTCAACGGCCGCTCTGGACTAGTCATACCCAGGTACGGCGACTACATCGGCTTATCAAATCTTCGCTACCGTGTCATTAATAACACAGCCACGGTACAGCCAGGAGATCTTGTCATAGCATCCCAGAACGCTGCCGTGAGCCAATACAATATTTACGCACCGTCTAACCCGGCAGACGGTGCGATCTTTGGCGCTTTTTCTACCAACGGTACTGGCGCCACCCCGATAATCATTGATTTTTCTGATGTGGGCCAGAAAGTAGTTGGCCCAGGCGTTGCCTCTGCCGGTACTGAGTGCCTGCTCGGGGCACCTGGTGCCTACGCAGTCTTTCAGTACTCAGCAGTCGCGACTGCATGGTATGTCATTGCCGGAGCAGCCGACTCGGGTTGGAACAACTTTACGACCGGTTCCGGAGCGGGGCATCTCGGATCAGGCTGGACTGCGCTCAGCGGCGGTACCGTACCTGCCTGGCGACAGATTGCCGACCATGTATTTTGCCGGGGCCAATTTACCCCTGGCGGATCTTCAGGAACAACTGCTGCTACGGTATTCTCCGGTCAATATCCTTCCACGACGCTACAGAACCTTCCACTGGGTTCACTCGTCTCATCCGCGCCTGCGCTGTCACTTCTTACCGTCAGTGCAGCTAACGGCACCCTCACGATCACCTATCCAGCTAGTGCTACGGCAGTCTCGCTGGACGGCGTGAACTGGGCTACCGGCTAGGACCTCACCGCTACATGGTAGGCATAAGTATGCAGCTTTCCATTGACGCTTACGCTAATACTACGTACTATGAAAATAAGATAATTATGCATAACTAGAGGATTGTTGCAGCAT